>JAZQYK010000001.1:0-54079 GCA_045633505.1 Candidatus Fimenecus sp.
TCGTGACGAATTTTACGCATATCATTGGTTTTATCCTGTAATTTATTGTAGTAATCAAGTTCTATTTCTTTAACGCTTTCAAGCCAATAAAGTTTTTCACGCAAAACCTCATTGTCGCTTACTTTTGCCATAATTTTATAAAGAGCAATACACATTATAATAATTGTTGCAGGAGCTAAATAAAGAATAATGGTTGTAAAGGCATCTTTGTTGGCATAGTTGCTTGAATAAATAAACATCATCATCATGCAATTCATAACAATAATAATTGAAAGAGTTACCATTACGGAAGTAGGTACTTTAATCTTTATTTTCTTAAATAAAAAACGCATTGCAAGACTTAATAGCGAGTATGTACCAATACAACATATTGCATAAATTATTTGCTCGCCTAATGATAATTCAAATGCTTGTTCTTCAAATGATATACCACGAATTGAAGTGTAAACAGTAACAAGTATTCCTTCGAATACCAGCACACAAATTTGAAAAAGAACACCTGCCTTGAGTTTTTCAATAATGCTATCTTTAAATAAAAAAGCAATAAATATTATCATTGTAATCAGTAGCCCCACAGAGCGAATATTTCGTTGCGTATCAACTTCAGGTACAAGTTTAAAAAATGGTGGAAATAAGGTAGTTATGAAATAAACAATAGCATGCATTATAAATCCAATAATGCAAGTTATGTGAAAATTAAGTTTTGGAGTTAGTATTTTTGTTAAAGTCCAGAATTCCATCCATATTGCATAAATCATTGAGATGTAAAACGGAACTGCTCGCAAATCAAATTCCATAATAATACCTCCTATAACTGTGAACTTAAAAACATAAGAATGCTCTTTTTGATTTCAGGATATTTTGCTTTTGCGACAGGAATTACCTCACCTGAAAAAAGTTCAATACGATTATTGTTGATAGACCTAATCATATTCATATTAACAGAATAACTTTTATGAATTCGCAAAAAGTATGGTGGCAACTCTTTTTCAAAATCGTCAAGTTTCATTAATAATTCTGTATTTCGTTTTGTTTCGTGAATTATAATTTTTCTTGAATAGCTTTCAATATATTTGATTTCATCATAGCGTATCCTTAAAATTTTGTTTTTACTTGTAATATTAAAGCACTTTTTATCAGACTCTGAGAGTTGCTCGATTGCTTTTTTAAGTGCTTCAGCAAGTTTTACTTTATCAACAGGCTTGAGTATGTAATAAATGGGATTTACCGAAAAAACTTCTTGGATATATTCCGTATAATTCGTTACAAAAATGAATTGAATGCGAGGCTGTGTGTTTTTTAATTCCTTCGCCATATTAACACCATCAAGTCCTGGCATTTCAATGTCCGTAATAACTATATCTATGCAATCACTTGAATAATCCTCGATTCTATCAAGTAAGTCGCTGGAACTCGCGAATTTAAGTATATTGTGGTCCTCATTAATAAGAGATGATACTGTTTTTGCAAATGCATCAAGAAAAAGTTGATTATCATCACAGAGAGCAATATTTAACATAAGAACAACTCCTTTATTTTAATATTTTATCATAAAATTATAATTATAAATAGCCGTTTTTTTACATTTTTCAGCAGTTTTTTGTGTTTGTTCAATCTTAAAAATCTTTTTTTTACAATTTTCGGACGAATTTTAACTTGTGAAAAAACATGCACTAAAAAAATGTTATTCTAAATAAAAAACAAAGGAGATTTTTTTATGAAAAAACAAATTTTATCAATTATTTTAGTTGTTGTAATGTTAATTACTGTAGTGCCGACATCTTTTGCAGCAACAAGTGGTGAGTTTACTTATAAGCTGTTAGATGACGGAACTATAACAGTTACCGGATATTCTGGTACTGTACCAACAAATCTGGAAATTCCATCTGAAATTGATGGTTTTACAGTAACCAGCATTTATGAATATGCTTTTGATTATTGCACTTCAATTACAAGGGTAAGTATTCCGGATAGTGTAAAATCGATAGAATATAGTGCATTCAAAGGTTGTACATCTTTAATGAATATAAGTATTCCGGATAGTGTAAGGTCAATAGAAGAAAATGCTTTTTATGATACGTTATATTACAATGTTACGTCAAACTGGTATAATGATTTGCTTTATATCGATAATCATTTAATTGTATCTAAAGATAATGATTTAGGCGATATAATTGTTAAAGAGGGAACAAAGACAATCGCAGACAGTGCATTTAATTATTCGGAATCATTAACGAGTGTTATTTTTCCTGATAGTCTTGAGTATATAGGTGTAGGCGCCTTCGAATATTGCACTTCATTAAATGAAGTTGTTTTTGGCGAAAATTTAAAAGAAATTGGCGATTCTGCTTTTTCTAATTGTTGGTCTCTTGTTAATATTGTTTTCCCTGATTCTTTGGTGAAAATCGGAACAGGTTCATTTAATGATTGTAACCTTTTAGAGATTACTATTCCGGGAAATGTTAAATCAATTGGTGATTCAGCTTTTACTTATTGTAGCACAACCTCTTTGCACATAGAGGAGGGTGTTGAAATAATTGGTAATAATGCGTTTGGCTGCTGTTATTCATTAGCAGAAATATCACTTCCAGACACTCTTGTTTCAATTGGTGAAAAACCTTTTTATAGTACGGAATATAAATCGAACGTAAACAATTGGGAAAATGATACTTTTTACATAGGTAATTATTTGTTTGATGTTGACGATGAGCTTTCTGGTAATTATGAAATCAAGGAAGGCACATTAGTGATTGCAGATACAGCTTTTGACTATTCAAACATTTCAAGTGTTGTGATTCCAGATAGTGTACTCTCTATCGGCAATAGTACGTTCTATGAGTGTTATGATTTGGAAAATGTAACGATAGGTATAGGTGTTAATTCTATTGGATGTGCAGCCTTTTCCGGTTGTGATTCATTAACAAGCATCGTTATTCCAAACAGCGTTGTTAATATTTACGAAAGTGCATTTTCATGTTGTGGCTCATTAAATTCAGTTGTCATTGGAAATAGTGTTGAGTATATAGGTGATTATGCTTTTTATAGTTGTACTTCTTTATCGACAATTGCATTACCTGAAACTATATTACATTTAGGAGACTATGCTTTTGAATATTGCACATCATTGTTCTCTATTTCTTTGCCTGATGTTCCTTTTGATATTGATAAACAAGTTTTTGATAATACAGCATATTACAATATTACAACTAATTGGATTGATGATGTGCTTTATATCGGCAATCATTTGATAGATTATAATAAGAATAATTATGGTGGTAATTATGAAATAAGGGAAGGTACTGTCACAATTGCTGATGAGGCTTTTTCGTATTGCTATTGTGATGTAATAACTGTTCCTGATACTGTAATTAGAATTGGAGACGGTGCATTTTACGATTGCGGTTGGTTAGACGAAATTATAATTGCTGATAGTGTAGAATATATAGGACAAAAAGCATTTTATAGTTGCGATGGCTTAACAAATGTTTATTACTCAGGTACAGAAGAACAGTGGAATTTAATTGAAATTTCGTATGGTAATGATTATTTAATAGATGCAATAATCCATTATAATTACGGAAAACTTCTCAATGGCTGGACACTTGAAGGTGACAAATGGGCATACTACGAAAACGGTGTGAAAGTTACAAACAAATGGCTTATGGACAGCGTAGGCTGGTGCTACGTAGGTGCTGACGGCTATTGCATAACAAATTGTTGGAAGGCTGACTCAAAAGGTTGGTGCTACCTTGATGCAAACGGCAGAATGGTATGTAATAATTGGGTTTATGATAACGGCAAATGGTACTTTATGGACTCAAACGGCTATATGGTATCAAACTGCTGGAAGAAAGACTCAAAAGGCTGGTGTTACTTAGGCTCAAGTGGTGCAATGCTTACAAATTCTTGGGTAAAAGATAGCGTAGGCTGGTGCTACGTTGGTGCAAACGGCTACTGTGTAACAAACAAATGGGTTAAAGACTCAACAGGTTGGTGCTATCTCGACTCGAATGGTCGAATGGTATATAACAAGTGGGTTAAGGACTCAAAAGGCTGGTGTTATGTAGGCTCAAGTGGTTATATGGTATATAATCAATGGGTACAGACCAGTGGTAAGTGGTATTACATTGACGCAAGTGGCTATATGGTAACAGGTACTAAAGTAATTAACGGCAAAACATATAAATTCGCATCCAATGGTGTTTGGATTGGATAAAAAAATGAAAAACGGTAGGTGAAAACCTACCGTTTTATCTTTTGGTGCGGGTAGCAGGGGTCGAATGTCTGCTACGGCTTCGCCTTGCATCCATCTCGTTCGGTGACCCAAATTCTTGCGGATTTCGGTACCCACCTCACGACTTTTTGCTAATAATGATTCGCTGAATCATTTTCTTAACGCAAAAACCTTCTCAGGTTCGACCGCTTGTAATTAAATAAGAGGTCCCAACAGAAGTTGAAACCTCTTATTTGGTGCGGGTAGCAGGGGTCGAACCTGTACACCTCTCGGCACAAGATCCTAAATCTTGCGTGTCTGCCAATTCCACCATACCCGCATAGTTAGTAAATACATATAGATTCCGTGTGACACTTGCGGTACCCGAAGACTCGTGCTGCCGCACTCGCTTTTCGACCGCTGCGTCTTTTGTGCCATCGCTTCATCATCCGCAGGATGCGCTCGGCACAAAACTGCCAATTCCACCATACCCGCGAATACTTGCATATTATATCAAAGTTTTTTTCAAAATTCAATAGACAAATTCGTTAATATGTTGTAAAATAAATGTGATTATTATGCCGTAATAGGCTTTGTTCAATTTGGAGGTAAAAACTATGGGATTTATGAAAACTCGTTGGACTGATAAGGTTGACAGAAATAATCCGTTGCCTGAATATCCTCGTCCACAAATGGAACGTAGTAACTGGATGTCACTTAACGGCGTTTATGACTATGCAATCAAGGGCGCAAACTGTGAATGGGCTGAAGATTTCGATGGTGAAATCGTAGTACCGTTTGCGGTTGAAAGTATGCTTTCAGGCGTACAGAAGCCGTTGTTACCAAGTCAGCGTCTTTGGTACAAAAAGACTTTCACAATTCCTGAAAATATGAAGGGCAAGAATATTCTTCTTAACTTTGCCGCAGTTGACTGGCAGTGTAAGGTTTATATCAATAAATCACTTGCAGGTACACATACGGGCGGTTATGCAACCTTTACGCTTGATATTACAAATCTTTTGAACGACGGTGAAAACGAGCTTGTTGTTTGCGTTTATGACCCAACTGAAAAAGGTTGGCAACAGAGAGGCAAGCAGGTTATTGACACTCACGGCTTCTGGTACACAGCTACATCAGGTATTTGGCAGAGTGTTTGGCTTGAGGCTGCTGATGCTTGTCATATTACAAAACTTCGTATGATTCCTGACATCGATGAAAAGACTCTCAAAATCAAGACTTTCGCTACTGAAGAAAACTGTGATGTAAAGGTTACTGTTTTTGACGGTGAAGCAGTCGTATCTGAAAATACGATTTCAATGGATGGTGAAATCAAATTTGACGACGTCAAACTCTGGTCACCTGAAAATCCATTCCTTTATGACCTTAAAATTGAGCTTGTTAAAGACGGTAAAACTGTTGATACAGTAAAAAGCTATATTGGTATGCGTAAATTCTCTATGCAGAACGATAACTACGGTATTCCAAGATTTTTCCTTAACAACGAGCCTTATTTCCAGAAAGGCCTTCTTGACCAAGGCTATTGGTCTGACGGTGGTATGACACCTCCAACAGATGAAGCTATGATTTATGACATCGAAACAATGAAGCGTTTAGGCTTTAATATGCTTCGTAAACACATTAAAGTTGAGCTTGACCGTTGGTATTATCACTGTGACCGTCTTGGTATGCTTGTATGGCAGGATATGGTAAGCGGCGGCGAGTACATAGGCGTAATGCTTGCAGGCGTAGCGCCATTCTTTGGCGTAAACGTTAAAGATGATAAATACAAGGCATTTAAGCGCGGTGAAAAGAAATGGCGCGATGAATTTAAACGTGAACTTAACGAAATGCTAAATCAGTTGTTTAATCATACTTGTATTTCTGTTTGGGTTCCATTCAACGAAGGTTGGGGTCAGTTTGACTCTGTTCAGATTGCTACGAGTGTTAAGAATTTTGACCCGACAAGACTCGTTGACCACGCAAGTGGTTGGCACGACCAGGGTGCAGGTGACTTCAACAGTATGCACAGATATACGGTACCTGTTACGGGCCGTAAAAATGACGGAAGAATTTTTGCACTTACTGAATTTGGCGGATACAGCCGAGTTGTCAGTGACCATACTTGGGATGAATCAAAGAGCTTTGGCTATATGATGTACAAAACAAAAGAAACACTTACCAAGGCATATAAAAACTTACATGAAAAGCAGATTGTTCCGCTTATTGACAAGGGTCTTAGTGCAACGGTTTACACTCAGGTAAGTGACGTTGAAAATGAAGTTAACGGTATTATGACTTATGACCGTGAGCATATCAAGATTGATGAAGACGTTATCATTGATATGAACAATAAGCTCACAATAATGAAATAATTATGAAAAGTTCTTTTAAACAGAAGTTAAGAATTCTCTATATCATTGACATTCTTGCCTCTAAATCTGATGAAGACCATTTGCTTTCCGCAAATGATATTATCCGTTATCTGAAAATGGATTACGGCATTGATTGTGAACGCAAAACAGTATATGACTGCATTGACTGTCTTAATGAATATGGCTATGAAATCATAAAATCAAGTTCTCCAAGAGGATATTTTATGGTGCCTTATCATTTTGAGACTGCTGAGCTTCGTTTACTTATTGATGCCGTACAATCAGCAAACTTTATTTCAGCAAAGAAAACGAAGGCGTTATTGAAAAAGTTTTCAGCATTTGCGAGCGAAGAGCAATATAAACGCCTTTTGAAACAGGTTTATATCGATAACAGAAACAAAAGCTCAAACGAGAATATTTTCTATAACATTGATATTCTCAATACTGCAATTCTTAAAAGAAATCAGGTTAACGTAATATATAGACGCCGCAAAGTCGTTGAGGGTAATTGCGCTGAATATGAAGAAAAGAAGATGACTGTTAACCCTTATGCACTTATTTGGGCTAATGACCATTATTATCTTGTTGGCAATTACAGTAAATACGATAATTTAATCCATCTTAGAGTTGACAGATTAAAGAGTGTCGAGGTAACTGACAAAATTGCAAGACATTTTTCAACAGTTTCTCCTTATACAACCTCGTTTGATACTGCTGATTACAGCTATAAGCATTTGTCGATGTTTGCAGGTGATATTAAACCTGTTGAATTGATTTGCAAAAACGATATAATTGAGGAATTTATGGACAGATTCGGTGAAAAATGCTTTATGAGGCCTTTTGATGACGAACATTTCGTTGCTAAGGTAGATATCGCAGTTACCAACGGTCTGGTTTCTTGGATTATGCAATTTGGTGACAGTATCAAGGTTAGAGGTCCTAAAGAGTTAAAAAATATGATTATAGACAAAACTAAATCGATTTTGTCACTATATAATGGCTAAAATGATAATTTTTTAACAAATATGATTATAACACTTGAAAAATAACAATCATTAGTATAAAATATCTATGGTAAAATTTAATTTATAATATCTTTGAAAGGATGTATTTCAATGAGCAGTGCATTAAACAAAAAGACAGTTGAAGATTTGCAGGTAGCCGGCAAGAAAGTTCTTGTTCGTTGCGACTTCAACGTAAAAATGGAAAACGGCGTAATCACAAGCGACAAGAGAATTGTTGCTTCATTACCAACAATCAAATATCTTATCGAAAACAACGCAAAGGTAATTCTTTGCTCACACCTTGGTCGTCCAAAGGGTGAAGTTGTTCCTGAATTCTCACTTGCTCCTGTTGCTGCAAGACTTTCTGAACTTCTCGGTCAGGAAGTTAAAATGGCAAAGGACGTTGTTGGCGAAAGTGCGAAGTCTTTGGCAGCTGACCTTAAAGACGGTGAAGTTCTTCTTCTTGAAAACGTTCGTTATGAAAAGGGCGAAACAAAGAATGACCCAGAACTCAGCAAAAAGTTTGCTGACCTTGCAGAACTTTATGTAAATGATGCTTTCAGATCAGCTCACAGAGCTCACTCATCAACAGCAGGTGTTGCAGAACACCTTCCTGCAGCTTGCGGTTACCTTATTCAGAAAGAAATCGAGTTCATCGGTGGCGCACTTGAAAATCCAAAGAGACCTCTTGTAGCTATCCTTGGTGGTGCTAAAGTTTCTGACAAAATCGGTGTTATTACAAACCTTATTGATAAGTGCGATACACTTATCATCGGTGGCGGTATGGCTTACACATTTATGAAGTCATTAGGCTATAATATCGGTACTTCACTCCTTGAAGCAGACAAGGTTGAACTTGCTGCTGAAATGATGAAGAAGGCAGAAGAGAAAGGTGTTAAATTCCTTATTCCTGTTGATAACAAGGTTGGTAAGGAATATGCGGCTGATACAGAGGCTATGATTGTTGATTCTGATAAAATTCCTGACGGTTGGATGGGTCTTGACATTGGTCCTAAGACACAGGCTACCTTTGCTGATGCAGTTAAAGATGCAGGAACAGTTATCTGGAATGGTCCTATGGGTGTTTCAGAATGGGCTAACTTTGCATCAGGTACAGTTGCAGTTGCAACAGCTATTGCTGAAAGCAACGCTATTTCAATCATCGGTGGCGGTGACTCAGCTGCTGCTATTCAGAAACTAGGCTTTGCTGATAAGATGTCACACATCTCAACTGGCGGCGGTGCATCTCTTGAATACCTTGAGGGTAAAGTACTTCCAGGTATTGCTGCACTCAACGACAAATAATTTAAAATAATTTGGGAGGACTTTTAGGGTCCTCCCACAATTTGCATAAAGGAGTAATCAAAATTATGAAAAAAGAACTTCGTAGAGCAGTTATCGCAGGTAACTGGAAAATGAATAACACACCATCTCAGGCAAAGGCTCTTATTGAAGAAATGAAGCCTCTTGTAGCAAATGCTGATTGTGACGTTGTACTTTGTGTACCTTTTATTGATATCCCTGCATCAGTTGAAGCAGCTAAAGGTTCAAATATCAAAATCGGCGCTGAAAACGTTCACTTCAAGGCTTCAGGTGCTTATACTGGTGAAATTTCAGCAGATATGCTTAAAGAAGCAGGCGTTGAATATGTTGTAATCGGTCACAGCGAAAGAAGACAGTATTTCGGTGAAACAGACCAGACAGTAAACCTTCGTTCACTTGCAGCTCTCAATGCAGGTCTTAAAGCAATCATCTGTGTTGGTGAAACACTTGAACAGAGAGAACTTGGCTATACAGAAACACTTCTTAAGTTCCAGACAAAGATGGCACTTACAAACGTTACAAAAGAACAGCTTAAAGACGTTATTATCGCTTATGAGCCGGTTTGGGCTATCGGTACAGGTGTTACTGCTACTGCTGACCAGGCTGACGAAGGTAACGGTTATGTTCGTGCAGCTATTGCTGAAGCTTATGGTGCTGATGTTGCTGAAACAGTTACAGTTCAGTATGGCGGCTCAATGAATGCAGCAAATGCTGATGAACTCGTTGCTAAAATCAATGTTGATGGTGGTCTTATCGGTGGCGCTTCTCTTAAAGCAGTTGATTTCTCAAAAATCGTTGCTGCTGCATCAAAATAATAAAAGGTGAATTAGATGGAAAAACCTGTAGTTTTATGTATTATGGATGGTTTTGGGTTTAATCCAAGTGATTATGGAAATGCAATCACAGCGGCAAAGACTCCAAGACTTGACGAAATTTTTAAAAATAATCCAATGACTTATATTGGCGCATCAGGTATGGATGTTGGTCTTCCTGATGGTCAGATGGGTAACTCTGAAGTTGGTCACACAAACATCGGTGCTGGTCGAGTTGTTTATCAGGAATTGACAAGAATTACAAAGTCAATTCAGGATGGTGATTTCTTCGATAATGATGTATTTATGGGTGCCATTGAGAATTGTAAGAAAAACAATTCTGCACTTCACCTTATTGGTCTTCTTTCAGATGGTGGTGTTCATAGTCATAACACTCATTTGTATGCACTTGTTGAACTTGCAAAGAAAAATGGTCTTGATAAAGTATATGTTCACGCATTACTTGACGGTCGTGACGTTCCACCAAGCTCAGGTGTTGAATTTGTTAAGGAACTTGAAGACAAACTTGCTGAAATCGGTGTAGGTAAAATCGCAACTGTTATGGGTAGATTTTACGCTATGGACCGTGACAATATGTGGGACAGAGTTGGTATGGCTTATAATGCAATGGTTAACCGTGAGGGCATTGCTACTGATTCAGCACTTGAAGCTGTTAAAAAGTCTTACGAAACAATTGATGAAGATGGTAAATACCTTACTGACGAGTTTGTTATGCCTACTGTTGTTAGTGGTGCAGATGCAATTTCTGCAAATGATTCAGTAATTTTCTTTAACTTCCGTCCTGACAGAGCTAGAGAAATCACAAGAACATTTGTTGACCCTGATTTTACAGGATTCGAAAGAAAATCTTTCTTCCCACTTTACTATGTTTGTATGACTCAGTATGATGCTGAAATGCCAAATGTAAATGTTGCATTTAAGCCTCAGACACTTACAAACACAATGGGTGAGTACCTTTCAAAGCTCGGTAAAACTCAGCTTCGTATAGCCGAAACACAGAAGTATGCTCACGTAACATTCTTCTATAACGGTGGCGAAGAAAAGGTTTATCCTGGTGAAGACAGAGTTCTTATTGACTCTCCAAAGATTTCAACATTTGACTTAAAGCCTGAAATGAGTGCTTATGAAGTTTGCGATGCTGCTTGTAAAGAGATTTTAAGTGGTAAATATGATGTTGTAATTCTCAACTATGCTAACTGCGATATGGTTGGTCATACTGGTATTTTTGATGCTGCAGTTAAGGCTGTTGAAGCTGTTGACGAATGTGTTGGTAAGCTCGTTGATGCTACAATGAAGATGGACGGTGTAATTCTAATTACTGCTGACCATGGTAATGCAGATAAAATGTATGAAGACGATGGCTCACCATTTACAGCTCATACAACAAATCCGGTTCCGCTTGTAGTAGTTGGTAAAGAATGTACTCTTAAGCAGCAAGGTGGCAAACTTTGCGACCTTTCACCAACAATGCTTGATATTATGGGTCTGGATATTCCATCAGAAATGAGCGGTGTATCACTTATTGAAAAATAAATCTTATAAATTTTGCACACGGTTTTATACTGTGTGCATTTTTTATATCTTTTTATAAACAATATTATTGATTTTAATTCCTGTTTATTGTATAATTAAAGAACAAATGTGCGAGAGGTATTATATGTTTAAGTTAGTAAGTGATTATAAGCCGACGGGTGACCAACCGCAAGCGATAGAAAAACTTGTAGATGGTATAAATAAAGGCTATAAAGAACAAACGTTGCTGGGCGTTACGGGCTCCGGTAAGACGTTTACTATGGCTAACGTAATTGCGAAACTTAACAGACCAACACTTGTTCTTGCTCATAACAAAACTCTTGCAGGTCAGCTTTGTGCTGAATTTAAAGAGTTTTTTCCCGAAAATGCGGTTGAATATTTCGTGTCCTATTACGATTACTACCAACCTGAAGCATATATAGCAACAACCGATACTTATATCGAAAAAGATTCCGCTATAAATGACGAAATTGATAAATTGCGACATTCCGCTACCTCTGCATTGTCAGAAAGACGTGATGTGATTATCGTTGCAAGTGTTTCTTGCATATATTCTTTAGGTGACCCTATTGACTATAAATCAATGGTTATTTCTTTGCGTATCGGTATGGAAAAAAGCCGTGACGATTTAATTGCCAAGCTCGTTGAAATTCAGTATGAAAGAAACGATATAAACTTTATCCGTAACAAATTCAGGGTAAGGGGCGATATTGTCGAGATTTTTCCCGTATATTCAAACGATACCGCTATTCGTGTAGAATTTTTCGGTGATGAAATTGACAGAATCAGTGAAATCAACGCGTTAACGGGTGCAGTTAAAAATGTAGTTTCTCACGTTGCCATTTATCCTGCATCACACTATGTAGTATCACCTGAAAAAATGGAAGAAGCACTCAAAAGAATCAGCGATGAAATGGAAATTCAAGTTGCTGAATTTGAAAAGCAAGGAAAACTTATTGAGGCACAAAGAATAAGACAAAGAACTGAATATGATATGGAAATGCTACGCGAAACAGGATTCTGTAAGGGAATTGAAAATTATTCTGCGATTATGTCGGGCAGAAAGCCTGGCGAACCGCCGTTTACACTTCTTGACTATTTTCCCGATGATTACGTTCTTTTCGTTGACGAATCCCACGTTACATTACCGCAAGTACGTGGTATGTATGGTGGTGACCGTTCAAGAAAAGACAGCCTTATAAACTTTGGTTTCCGTCTTCCATCTGCCTATGATAACAGACCTTTGACCTTTGACGAGTTTTATGATAAAACTCACCAAAAAATCTTTGTTAGTGCTACACCCGGTCCATTTGAAAACGAGAAAAGTGTTCAAATTGCGGAACAGATTATTCGACCGACCGGACTTTTAGACCCCGAAATTGACGTGCGTGGCACAGAAGGACAAATTGATGATTTAATTTCTGAAATCAATATAAGAATTGAGAATAAAGAAAGAGTACTTGTCACAACTCTTACAAAGAAAATGGCAGAAAATCTAACTGATTATTTATCGCAGCACGGAATTAGAGTTAGATATATGCATTATGATATTGACACCATTGAACGAATGGAGTTAATTCGCGATTTGCGACTTGGTGAGTTTGATGTACTTGTTGGTATCAATCTTCTTCGTGAAGGTCTTGATATTCCGGAAGTATCACTTATTGCAATTCTTGATGCAGACAAAGAAGGCTTTTTACGTTCCAAAACTTCACTTGTACAGATTGTCGGTCGTGCAGCTAGAAATGCAAATGGTAGAGTTATTATGTATGCTGATACTGTTACAAATTCAATGGAACGTGCAATTACTGAGACATATCGTCGACGCGAAAAACAGATTGCATATAATGATGACCACGGAATTGTGCCACAGACGATTTCTAAAGACGTCCGTGATATACTTGAAATTTCCAGTCGTGATAAATCGGGCAAGAAACGAATGAGCCGTGAAGAAAAGCAAAAACTTATTATAAGACTTACTGAAGAAATGAAAGCTGCAGCTAAAATTCTTGAATTTGAACATGCAGCATATTTACGTGATAAAATCGAAAAGTTAAAATCGGAGAAATAAATGATACACGATAAAATTATAATTAAAGGCGCAAAAGAAAATAATCTCAAAAACATTGATATTGAAATACCGAGGGATAAACTTGTAGTTTTTACAGGACTTTCAGGTTCGGGTAAATCTTCGCTCGCTTTTGATACTATCTATGCTGAGGGGCAGAGGCGCTATATTGAGTCTTTGTCGTCTTACGCGAGAATGTTCCTTGGACAGATGGAAAAGCCTAATGTAGAGGCAATAGAAGGCCTTTCTCCGGCAATTTCCATTGACCAAAAGACAACGTCAAAAAATCCTCGTTCAACGGTTGGTACTGTTACAGAGATTTATGACTATTTACGCCTTTTGTATGCAAGAATAGGAATTCCACATTGTCCCGTTTGCGGCAGAGAAATCAAACAACAGACCGTTGACCAGATTGTTGACAGTATTATGAGTCTGCCTGAGGGAACGAAATTTCAGATTTTGTCACCGGTTGTCCGCGGTAAAAAGGGCGAACACGCAAAAGAACTTGCAAATGCATTAAAAGCAGGCTTTGTTAGAGCGAGAATTGACGGTGAAGTTACTGAACTTTATGAAGATATGAAGCTTCAAAAAACCTTTAAGCACACAATTGAAATTATCGTTGACAGATTAGTGGTTAAAGAGGGAATAAGAACCCGACTTGCCGATTCAATTGAAACCACAACGCAACATTCAGGCGGTAACGTAATAATCGATGTTATCGGCGATAAAGAATATCTTTATTCACTTAATTATGCTTGTCCTGAACACGGTATTAGTATGGATGAGCTGTCTCCGAGAATGTTTTCGTTTAATAACCCTTATGGTGCATGTCCAACTTGTACGGGACTTGGCACATTCTTAAAGGTTAATCCCGATTTGGTAATCCCAAACAAAAATCTTTCAATTGCTGATGGCGGTATCTGTGCTAGCGGTTGGAGTAAGGCAGAAAAAGGTTCAATTGCGGGAATGTATTATACTGCACTTGGCAAAGAATACGGTTTTACTCTGAAAACTCCTATTAAAAACATTTCTGAAGAAGGTCTTAATGCAATTCTCTATGGAACAGACGCAAAAATGAAAATGTCAAGACCAACTCTTTATGGTTCAGGTTCATATATGTCACAATTTGAGGGAGTTATCAATAATCTAGAAAGACGATATAAAGAAACTACAAGCGATTGGGCAAAATGGGAAATCGAGCAGGTTATGACTGCTTGTAAATGCCCTGATTGTAAAGGTACAAGACTTAAACCCGAAATTCTTTCCGTTACTGTCGGTAACAAGAATATCAGCGAGTTTTGTGATATGTCAATTGTTAAAGCGATTGACTTTATCGCTAATCTTGATTTGACTGAAAAAGAACAGTTTATTGCTGAATCAATTCTTAAAGAAATTAACAGCAGACTGAATTTCTTGAAAAGTGTCGGTCTTGAATATCTTACGCTTTCCCGTTCATCAGGTACACTTTCAGGCGGTGAAAGTCAACGTATCCGACTTGCGACACAGATTGGTTCTTCACTTATGGGTGTCGTATATATCCTTGATGAGCCAAGTATTGGTCTTCATCAGCGCGATAATGATAAATTGCTTGGAACATTAAAACGTCTCCGTGATTTAGGCAATACTCTTATCGTTGTTGAACACGATGAAGATACAATGCGTGAAGCTGATTTTATCGTTGATATCGGTCCGGGTGCAGGTGTTCATGGCGGTGCGGTTGTATGTTCTGGTACAGTTGACGACATTATTAAATGTAAGGATTCAATAACAGGTATGTATCTTTCGGGAAAAAGAAAAATATCAATTCCCGAAACCCGAAGAAAAGGCAACGGTAATGTTCTTACCGTTAAAGGTGCTGCTGAAAACAACCTCAAAAGTATTGACGTTGATTTTCCTCTGGGTTGTTTTACTTGTATAACCGGTGTTTCAGGTTCAGGTAAATCATCACTTATAAATGAAATACTCTATAAAAATCTTGCTAATGAGTTGAATGGCGCTAAAAAATCAGTAGGTAAATTTAATGAAATTTTAGGGCTTGAACATCTTGACAAGGTTATTGATATTGACCAATCACCGATTGGAAGAACACCTCGTTCAAACCCTGCAACATATACGGGTGTATTTACTGATATTCGTGAGCTTTTTGCACAGACTCAAGATTCAAAAGTTCGAGGCTATAATGCAGGTCGATATTCTTTTAATGTAAAAGGCGGACGTTGTGAAGCTTGTCAGGGCGACGGTATTGTAAAGATTGAAATGCATTTCTTAGCTGACGTTTACGTGCCTTGTGAAATTTGTAAAGGCGCAAGATATAACCGTGAGACTCTTGAAGTAAAGTACAAAGGAAAGAGTATATACGACGTTCTTGAAATGACGGTTGAAGAAGCCCTTGAATTTTTTAGTAATATCCCTAAAATCAAGAGAAAATTGCAGACACTTTACGACGTTGGGCTTGGATATATCAAGCTCGGTCAATCAGCAACTACTCTTTCAGGCGGTGAGGCACAACGCGTAAAACTCTCTACCGAGCTTTCTAAACGCTCAACAGGTAAAACCGTATATATTCTTGATGAGCCTACCACGGGGCTTCACAGCGCAGACGTGCATAAACTTATTGAGGTTTTACAAAAACTTGTTGACGGTGGTAATACGGTAATTGTTATTGAACACAATCTTGACGTTATTAAAACCGCCGATTATATTATTGATTTGGGACCTGAAGGAGGGGATAAGGGCGGCAAAATTGTTGCCTGCGGCACTCCTGAAGAAGTTGCTAAATGCAAAAAATCATATACGGGCCAATATTTAAAAAAGATTTTATAGATATAAAAAAGTAAACTATCCTTAATCGGATAGTTTACTTTTTTATTCGTTATTGTTTTGATTTTCAATATCATCCTTGAATTTAACAACGTATTCTTCAGTGGTGTTTGCTTCGGTTTCTTGTATATTGATATTAGTTTTATCCCAAAGGCTCAATCTTTTTTTACTGAAGAAAAGTAGTTTTTTGTTTCTTAAAACATACATAATCAGAAGTGCAATAATAAATCCTGAAGAAATAATAATTGATGCATTAAATCCGACGGGTTCATAAACAAAGCTAATCTGATGTTCACCGGCTTCTACTCGAATTCCTAATAGTGCCTCGGATATTACCACAATATCGACTTCAGAAACTTTATTGCCGTCTATAAAGACATTCCAACCCTTGTCATAAGGAATAGTTGTAAAAAGGATTTCATTCTCATTTGCAGTAAAATTACCTTCGATTTTTGTCTCATCAAAGAGGGTATATTCTAATTGTCCATCACTTAACTTTTCATAGCCTTCAACAAATTTTTCGTGGTTTACACTAAAAACTATGAAATCAACGTTTGCAAAGTTCACGTCTTCTTTTAAAGGAAGTTCAACGGAAATTGTCTCGCCGTTTTCATAGTAACCAACGTCAAGAATATATCCGTCGTTTACAGACATTGTATTGGAAAGTTTTGGGGAATAAACAGAAACGGTATCTAAATTTCTTGAATAGACGTAAATATAAACGTTTTCGGAAGTTTTCGGAGTAATATCAATTGTAATTGAACCGGCATATTCATCAGATATTTTATTCATAACAAATGAACCGCTGTCAACAATGTCTCTGTCTAAAGATAAAATATTACCGTAAGTTATATCGTAATCATAAATTCTGTTATAAACGCCTTCAATGCCGGTCGCGGCTTTGAAAAATTCTTCTTGAACAACAACGGGGTCGTTTAAAAGCGATGCATTCCAACTTAATACGTCAGAAGATACAGGATATGCAAGACTTAATGAATAATTGTTTTCATAAGCTGTATAAGTCTCGTTAGAGGATATTTTTGAATAATATTTGTTTTCTGCAATATAATCATTTTTATCATACAAATATTTAATACCAAACATTGCATTATAAACGGGGGTTTGTGGATTATAGGTGAAGCTGTTGATTTTGTTTCCGTACAGACCTATATATTTTTGCAGATTTGCAACTTTTTCATAAGCCATTGAAGAGAATATTGACGCACCGTTATAGTCATACCAACTAGGGTCCATTCTTGCACGAAGTTTTGTTAATTCTTCGCGATAGAACAAACTGTCATCTGTTTCATCTATCTCTGTTTGAATTGCTTTAAAATCATCATAATCGCTCACAAACGATTCTTTTGTTTGATTAGCAACATAGTGGTCTGTGTTTGCAACGATTGATTCTGCGGCAACAGAGCAGATAAGCATTACTGATAAAGCAAATACCTGATTTTTCTTGCTGACAATAAGACCAAGAATAATTGTATATAAAAATACGAACACAATGCTGATATAAACAGTCATATCAGTTACGTTTTTAGAACCTAATTTCTGCGTTATAACAATAAAAGCTATTATCGCAATACCAATTCCAAGTATTTGTTTTTTGTTAAATTCGTTTATGCTTTTAAAAGCCTTTACAGCCAAAACAATCAATATAAAAGAATACATAAATGATTGTCTGTATGGCAAATCATTTGGGAAATGGAAACCGTGCCAACCGAAATTGAGATAGTTAAAGCTGAAGCTAAAATACATTATTGCAAGTAAAACCGAAGATGCAGCTTTTTCCGTTGCATTGATTTTGTTGGAAAACATATAAAGAGGTATCAATATTACAGTTAAAATACCGCAGTATATATTCGGTAAAACGTCTTCACCGCTACTTCTGATTGTGGGTTCAAGACTTGCGAGATGATTTGCAATAAAATCATATAAATTAAAATAAAACTTTGTTTCCGTTGGCGCACTGCCGGCAGTTGCAGATGAAGATTGCAGAACGTTTGCTAACGGAACAAACATAAATAATAATGCTATAACTGCGCCGAATGATGCAAATGCAAACTTAAATCCACTTCTTAAAAAGAATGAATTTGCAAGTTTATCAATAAACATTTTGTTGTTTGGCAGTAACTTTTTCTTCTGTTTTATTGTATCGGATGAACATACGTAGTAATAAATAAAATATATGCAGGAGAAAATACAAGTCATATATCCGATATAATAATTGGAAAAAATTGCAAGTATCAATGCAAAGAAATAAGTTTTGGTTTTACCGCTGTCAATGATTTTTTCAATTCCAAGCACTACGAAAGGTAAAACATATAATGCATCAATCCACATTACATTCCAATAATAAGCGATAAAATAACCGCTGAATGCATATAAAATACCGAATGCGGAGCCAAATAATGAATTAAATTTTTGTGACTTCTTTAAATAATACGTCATTGACATTGCGCTGAACATACACTTTATAGCAATCATTGCGCCTATTGCTTCAAAAGTGTTCTTATGGCCAAAAAACAAAATTATAAAAGAAATGGGGCTTGAAAGGTAATTGTAGAAATTCCCCAAAAAAGAACTACCCAATCCTGAATTCCATGAATATAGCAAAGATTCACCCGACGTTAATCTGTCGTATAATTCTGAAAATAAAGGTCCGTATTGGTGGTATAAATCCATTCTATAAACTGTTCTGTCACCGAAAGGTATAATTTCATAGCAAAAATATACAAGTAAAATTATAAATAATGATGCCCCGCCTGAAATTAAAATATATTTGTTGTTATTTAATATGTTTTTAGTCTTTTTTAACATTCTTAAACACCTTTCAAACTAATGTTTATTTAGTATATCACATTGGATATATCTTTTCAAGAAAGTTTTGTTCTAAAAAGGGACAAGTAACCATAATATTTATCGAGGTGATAATATGGACAAAGAGTTTATCGACAGTTATCTTTATACACTATCCTTTATTTCTCCGAGAATCAGAGAGTATTTAAAAAACATTAGTGATAAAAACTTAGAATCAATTCAGGAAATAAGATTAAGAAAGGGGAAGCCGATAGTAATTGTTACTCAAAACGGCTCAAGTTTTTTAACTTCTAACTCAAAATTGTCATATATCTTTTCGACTAATTGTATTGTTGTATCTGAAAATGAAATTATTGAAACACTGAATAAAATGTGCAGTTATTCTGTACACAGTCATTTGGATACAATCGCTAAAGGTTTTGTTACTTTGCCCAACGGTTCAAGAGTAGGCGTTGTTGGTACCGCAGTTTTAGACGGTGAAACGATTAAAGCCGTAAAAGATATCAGTTCAATAAACATCAGAATACCAAGAACTGTTTATAATATATCAAATTTAATCTTCGATAATCTCTTTTCATCTTCAATACAAAATATCATTGTTTTTGGACCGCCGAATTCAGGCAAAACAACAATGTTAAAAGATATTGCTTTTCAATTGTCCACAGGGAAAACAGGCAAATATCATAAGGTTTGTGTAGTTGATGAAAGAAAAGAAATATCTATGAATGATAACAAACTTGGATATAACACAGACGTCCTTTACGGTTATCCAAAATCCGAAGGTATTTCAATTGCTGTCAGAACATTATCACCTGACGTTGTTATTTGCGATGAAGTGGGAAATGTTGAAGAAATTGAGCAAATACTTCAGTACGTTAACACAGGCGTTAATTTTATTTTAACAATTCACGCCAAGGATTTAGATGAACTGAAAAGGAAAACCGTATTTTCAAAACTTGTTGAAAACGGCAATTTTAAAACAGTAGTGTCTTTAAACAGCGATAAGAATCCGGGGTTAATTTCCGACGTTTATAAGGTGGTAGTAAAAAATAATGATTATATCTTTAATAGCCTTAATCATAAGCTTAATTGCAGCAATATATTTGACAGAGCAAACTAAAGGGCATACAAAAGCAATCAGACAATGTGTTTTAATGCTTGAAACGATAGAAATTTATTTAAGCTATTCAAATTCGGATATTTATGCTATATTTTCAGGTTTGTCGAAAAAGAACAGTTATTCAAAATTGCTTTTTATTGACAAGATTTATAATAATTTAAAAAACGGCGTTGATTTTGATGATGCATACGTAAAGAATTTGAATAACCCGCAAACGACAAAATTCCTTGATAAAAATGATATTGATTTGTTAAAGGGGTTTTATTCTGTTCTCGGTCAGTCTGACGTTGATGGGCAAATATCAAATTGCAGGCTGTATAAACAATTTTTTAACCAAAAACTTAACACGTTAGAAAGTCAAGAGAAATCAAAATGTAAAAGTAATATTGCTTTAAGTATTGGTTCAGGACTTATAATTTCGATTATATTTTTAAAGGTGTAAAAATGGATATTGCTTTTTTATTTAAAATCGCAGGAATTGGATTGATAGTAGCTGTCCTTCAACAGATGTTATCAAAAACAGGGCGTGAAGAATTCGCAACTTTAACGGTGTTGACGGGTATTATAGTAATTATTGCTATGCTTGTACCGCAAATATCCGACGTTTTCAGCGAAATTAAAAACATATTTGATTTATGACGGTAATATTAAAACTTGTTGGTATCGCTATTGTATATTTAGTTTTATCCGTAATGCTGAAAGAGTATAGAAATGAATATGTTTTATTATTGCGTTTTGCAGTATCAGTAATAATCATTGTGATTGCAGCTGATTCAATCGATAATTTTTTGATTAGCATGCTTTCGGCTTTAGATATATTCAATATTGAATCTGAACATATTAAAACGTTACTAAAGGTAGCAGGAATTTCAATTGTGACAGATTTTATTTACGATTCACTAATTGACTGCGGTGAAACGTCAATTGCCCGTCTTGTATCAATTAGTTCAAAACTTATAATAATTGGTTTTTCAATGCCGATGCTTAATAGCCTGATTGTATTATGTGCAGAAATGTTGAAATAAAATGAAAAAATTTATAGTAATAATAATTTTAACTTTTTTAGGAATAAATTGTTTTGCAATAAACTCATTTGCATCGAGTGAATTCGATGAAGTGTGGGAGCTGGTTGATGAAGATACAAAAGAATATCTGCAAGAATTGGGAATAGATGAGCTGAGTTTTGAAGATTTATATAATATTACCCCGACACGTACTGTGGAATTTTTGTTTAAAACGGTTTTTTCAACAGGTAGGGTTATCGTCGATAAATTTGTTGTAATAATAGTAATTCTGTTTTTAAGCTCAATTATTTCTTCTTTTACTGACGATAATGAATCAACCCAAACGATAATATCTTATATTTCAATTTTAGCAATAGTATCCGTACTGATTGCACCTGTTATCAGAATATTTTACGACGCGGCTTCCTCAATTAAAACTACCTTCATTTTTGTTAACGGGTATTTGCCGATAATGTGCGCGGTGATTATAGCATCACGTAATCCTTCGTTAGCCTTTACATATAATTCATATACGATTTTTTTATCATCAATCATAACAACTTCTGCTGAAAAGATTTTATTACCGATTTTAAAATCGATTTTGATTTTTAATATTATTTCTTCCATCTCACAAGAAGATGCAAAAGAGAAAATACTTAAAACCGTAAATAAGTTGGTAACCATTGTTCTGTCGCTGTTTTCAACGGTTTTTACAGGACTATTAACAACCCAAAGCGTGCTTGCAGTTTCATCTGACAGTGTTGTTATGCGAGGAATTAAATTAGTTTCTGGCGCGGTTGTTCCAATAGTTGGCGGTGGAGTAGGTGACGCTGTTTCTTCTGTACTCAGCAGTTTTCTGATAATGAAAAATACTCTTGGCGTATTCGTCATTATTGTGATTATTATTACAAATTTGCCTGTAATGATTGAGTTGCTGGTTTGGTATTTCTTTATTGAAATTTGCTCGATATTTTCTTCAATAATGAATTTGAATAAACTATCCAGAGCTTTAGACAGTATAGCCTCTGTAATTTCATTGTTAAATATTATAGTTTTCTTCGTTACTTTTATTTTAGTTATTTCAACCGGTGTTATAATTATGATTGGTAAGTGATTATGGAATTAATAAAAAATTGGATATTATCAATGTGCGGTGCGATAGTCGTTGTTAGCGTTATAAAAATATTTACAGAAAATTCAACCCTCAAAAAATCTTTAAATACATTTTTTGCAATTTTCTTAATGTTTTACACATTTTTTCCATTGAAAAAAATCGATTTAAGTACATTCGATTCATTTTCTTTTGAGGATGAAGATACAAGTTATGAATATACTCTTACAGGCTATAACAAAATCGTCGAAGAAACCGTCAGAAATATTTGCACAGAAAATAACGTAAAAGTTTTAGATTTCAATATTGATTCATATATTGATGATGAGGGGACAATGTGTATAAAATCTTTGATTATAAATATCGATTTGAACGAGAAAACAGATGTTATTAAAAATGATATTTTGGTCAAAACAGGGTTTGAGGTATCAGTTGAATGAAATACGATTTTAAAGCAGAAAAAATATTGAACTATTTTAAATCAGATAAAAAAACTTTAATAATAGCTGCTTTTGGCGTTGTTATAATGATTATCATTATGTTAAGTGAACTGTTACCGGGTGAAACCGAAAAGAACGAAGAAATTCCTGAAAACACTTCAATGAATTATTGCTCTACGTTAGAAAAAGAAGTAGAAGAAATTATTTCATTGATTGACGGCGCAGGTGAAACGAAGGTTATGATTACACTGTCAGAAACAACTGAATACATTTATGCTAAAAATGAAAGCAATCAAAATAAATCGAATAGCGATTCGTTGAACGTTGATACAGAAAACGACTATGTAATAATTGAACAGAATAATGAAGATTCGGGATTACTGGTAAAAACTTTAGAACCTAAAATCAGGGGAGTTGCAATTGTTTGTGAGGGAGGGGATAATCCAACGGTTCAACAAAATATTTATTCAGCTGTCAGTGCTGTTCTCAACGTAAGTACAGCAAGAATTTCAATATCTAAATCAAACAATTCGGAGGATTAGTATGAAAAGTAAAATTATAAGCAGAAAACACATCGTTGCTTTTATGCTGTCAATAACTCTTTGTCTGGCGGTGTATGTAAATTGGTATTATACAAAAACAGAAAATGAGATTAACAACGAGCCTGAAATAACGGAGGATATAAATCTTGGCGATGCTCAATTTGTAAATGGTGACAACGTTAGTGAAGATTATTTTGAAACTGCAAGAATAAATCGCACAAAAGCTCATGACAGCGCAAAAGAAATGCTTCAGACAATTATTGATTCTGATGCAGATGAAAATACGAAAGCGTCAGCAAGAGAAAAACTTACGTATTTAAGTGAAATAATAAAAATTGAAGCTGACTGCGAAAATTTAATTACTGCGCAAATTGCAGATGAATGTATTGTAACTATTGATACTGATACAGCTGAAATAATTATACCGACAGGAAAATTAGATGAAAATTTAATAATTAAAATTAAAGATATAATTCTCTCTAAAACTAAAATTCTTGCTGAGAATATTACAATCGTTGAATTATAATAATATTTGTAATTATCTATTGAATTTTAGTGTGTTTGGTGATAAAATATACATAAATTCTATGTATATACATTCCGAACCGCAGAAAATTTAGAACGCTCCCTGTTTTTCTGGCGGGGAGCGTATATTTTTTTGGAGGCAATTATGACAAGAAAAGAAGAAAGAGAACTTGGATTTACGTTGATTTTTGAAAAAATCTTTAATGAGGATTTAACCGTAAATGAAGTGATTGAAAATGCCGTTGAAGCTCGTTTTATTGAAGAAAATACTTATGCTTTTTCAATTGCTCAGCTTACTTATGAACATATTGAAGAAATCGATAAAATCATTACCGAAAATTCAATCGGATGGTCAGTGACAAGACTTCCTAAGGTTACACTTGCAATTTTCAGACTTGCACTTTGCGAAATCCTCTTCGTTCCATCAGTACCTAACGGTGTAGCAATTAACGAAGCAGTTGAACTTGCTAAAAAATTTGCAACAAAAGAAGACGCTTCATTTATAAATGGCGTTCTCGGAAAAATTGTTAAAGAGATTGACGCAAAATGAGTTATCATTTAGGAATTGACACAAGTAATTACACAACTTCTGTTGCGGTTTATGATGACGTTAATGAAAAGATAGTAGTTAGCCGTAAAAAACTTTTGCCAGTAAAATCAGGTGAAAAGGGAATACGACAAAGTGATGCAGTTTTTCATCATACCGTCCAATTACCGCAACTCATCGACGAAGTAACTAAGAAATTTAGCGGTAATATCTCAAGTGTTGGTGTATCTGTTAAGCCTTGTAATGAAGATGGCTCGTATATGCCGTGCTTTTTAGTGGGTATTTCAGTAGCTGAAGCGATTGCGTCGTTTATGCATATTCCGTTATATAAATTTTCTCATCAAGACGGACATATAGCTGCGGCTTTATATTCAACAGACAATTTGCATTTGATACGTCAAAGTTTCTACGCCTTTCACATTTCAGGCGGTACTTCTCAAGTTTTAAAAGTAAATCCTTCAGGCAAATATTTCAGAACTGAAATTATATCTGATTCACTCGACTTAAAGGCAGGACAAGCTATTGACCGTGTCGGTGTGATGCTCGGGTTAAATTTTCCTTGCGGTCCTGAGCTTGAAAAACTTGCGCTTAAAAGCAATTTAAAACTTAATAAGCTGAAAGTTTTTCGCCGTGACGGAAAATTCAGCCTTTCCGGCGTGGAAAACCAATGCAGAAAAATGTATGATGACGGTACAGCGTATGAAGATATTGCTTTTTATTGCATAAATTATATTCGTTCAGCTTTGGATGATACTGTAAATGAAATTCTTTTAAATTACGGCGAACTTCCTTTGATTTTTTCAGGTGGAGTTATGTCTAACACTATCATTAAGAACGATTTTTCATCAAGATATAATGCTCATTTTGCCGAACCGCATTATTCTTCGGATAATGCTTGCGGTATTGCCGTTTTATCTTCAATCTGTCATAAGGAATAATTATAATGCAGACACCAATTATATTAACTGTCACACAACTGAATACTTATGCTAAATCGGTTATTGAGCAGGATTCAAATCTCAATAACGTGTTTGTTGTGGGTGAAATATCTAATTTTGTTGACCATTACCGAAGCGGTCATCTTTATATGAGCATCAAAGATAATCAATCAGTTATCAGTGCTGTAATGTTTGCTGGTAGTGCCTCCAGATTGAAATTTCAGCCACAAAACGGTATGTCCGTTATAATTCGCGGTCGAGTTTCAATTTATGAGCGTGACGGAAAATATCAGCTTTACATTGACGATATGCAACCCGACGGTATCGGTGCATTGGCAATTGCTTTTGAGCAGTTAAAAGAGAAGCTTTCAAAAGCCGGTTTGTTTGATTGTGAACACAAAATGCGCATACCGGAATTTCCCGAAAGAATTGGTGTTATATCTTCGCCGACGGGCGCGGCGATACAAGACGTACTCAACGTGCTTAAAAGACGTTACCCAATTGCTGAAATCGTATTTGCAGGCGTTCAAGTGCAAGGGGATAGTGCCGCCAAAACAATTGTCAGTGCAATTGAAAAAATGAACGGAACAAAAGTTGACGTTATTATTATCGCTCGCGGCGGTGGGTCAATGGAAGATTTATGGCCTTTTAATGACGAAGAATTAGCTTATTCCATATACAACTCACAAATTCCGATTATTTCAGGCGTGGGACACGAAACGGATTTTACTATTTGTGATTTTGTTGCCGATTTAAGAGCACCGACTCCATCTGCGGCGGCAGAGCTTTGTGTACCCGATATTAAAGAACAACGGCAATACGTTTCATCTTTAAGATTTTCACTTGAAAACGTTGTTGAAAGAAACATTAAAGATAAACAGTATCTTCTTGAACAGTTAACTAATTCAACGGTGCTAAAGCAACCCGAAAAAATAGTTGAAAATTGTGAATTATACGTTGATACTCTGACTTTTAAACTTAATAATAGCTTTAAAGAAATATATTCAAATCACAATATTCATTTTACAACGTTTTGTTCAAAACTTGATACTTTAAGCCCTTTAAAAGTACTTGCGCGTGGCTATTCAATTATTAAAAAAGATAATCAAATAATAAATACATCAACAACACTTTCTGTTAATGACAGTGTTTCAATACAGCTTGCTGATGGTGTCGCTAAAGCAAAAATTACAGAGGTATAATTATGAAAATTACTTATGAACAAGCAATTAAAAGACTTGAGGAAATAGTTTCTAAACTTGAAGACGGAACTATATCTCTTGAAGAGTCTATGAAACTCTATGAAGAAGGTGTCAAACTTTCTGAAGTTTGTATGCAAAAATTAAATGATGCCAGACAAAAAATTATTGATATAAACGAGGTCAAAAATAATGACTGAAATTAAATCTTATTTAGATACTCAGGCAATTCGGATTAACAACAGATTAGATGAATTGTTAAAAGAAAATATGAATTCAGTAGTGCTGGATGCAATGAAATACAGTGTTTCAAATGGCGGAAAACGTATCAGGCCTATTCTTGCAATAGAATTTTCAAAACTTGTTAACGGCAACGTTGATTGCGCTTTAGATTTTGGCTGCTCCGTTGAAATGATTCACACGTATTCACTTATTCACGATGATTTACCTTGTATGGATAATGATGATATGCGCCGCGGTAAACCATCGTGCCATAAGGCTTACGGTGAAGATACTGCACTTTTAGCAGGGGACGCATTGTTAACAGAAGCGTTTACCACATTGTCATCAAATAAAGATATCCCTGCTGAAAATATTGTTCTTGCAGTTAAATTTCTTTCAGAATTTGCAGGAATTAACGGTATGGTTGGCGGTCAAGTTCTTGACCTTCAGTTTGAAAAACAAAAACCAACAGTCGATGAAATTTTGAAAATGTATTCACTTAAGACCTGTGGACTTATAAAGGCTTCCTGCGTTTTAGGATGTCTCACAAGCAAGTTCTGTGATGAAAATAAAATATTAGCAGCAATTGATTATGCCGAAAATCTTGGAATTGCTTTTCAAATACAGGATGACATACTTGATATAGAAGGCGATGCGTTATCATTGGGAAAACCTGTCGGCAGTGACGAAAAGAATGATAAATCAACAATTGTGAAATATTTTGGACTTGAAAAAGCAAAACAGCTTGTAAAAGAATATACAGATAAGGCTATTTGCGCATTGAGCGTGTTTGATACAGATACTGAATTCTTAAAGCAATTTGCATATATGCTTATTAGCAGAAAAAACTGATTGGAGTAAATGTTTTGGATAATTTTAAATTTTTAGGTAAGCTCAAATTACCTGACGATTTGAAAAAACTGAATATAAACGAGCTTGAAATCCTTGCAGCTGAAATTAGAAGCAAAATGATTGATACCGTTTCAAAAAACGGTGGGCATCTTTCTTCTAATCTCGGTGTTGTTGAGTTGTCTATTGCAATGCACAGGGTCTTTAATTCACCTCAAGACAAATTTGTATGGGACGTTGGACATCAGATTTATGCTCACAAATTGCTTACGGGCAGAATTCATGAATTTGAAACGTTAAGAACTGAAAATGGCATTTCAGGTTTTTGTGCGCCAAATGAAAGTCAGCACGATACTTTTTACAGCGGACATTCAAGTACGTCTATTTCTGCCGCATTAGGTATTGCTGAAGCAAACAAGCAACTTGGGAAAAAGGATTTTACAATTGCAGTAATTGGTGACGGCGCTTTAACAGGCGGTATGGCTTACGAAGCGCTTAATAATGCAGGTCGTTCGGGTACGAGACTTATCGTTATTCTTAACGATAATGAAATGTCTATTTCGGAAAACGTCGGCTCAATGGCACGATATCTTGCAGTTGTACGTTCTAAACCTAAATATCATAAATTCAAGGCAAAAACAGAAAGCACACTTAACAGAATTCCTTTTGTTGGTACGGAAATAGCAAATTTTGTGTCTAAAATTAAATCTGATATTAAATCGTCAATGTATGAAAGTACGTTTT
Organism: Candidatus Fimenecus sp.; assembly: GCA_045633505.1. Taxonomy (GTDB): domain Bacteria; phylum Bacillota; class Clostridia; order Oscillospirales; family Acutalibacteraceae; genus Fimenecus. Next base: position 28,234 of record JAZQYK010000001.1, read on the forward strand.
TTGAGGATTTAGGTTTTAAATATATGGGACCGATTGATGGTCACAATCTCGAACATCTTTGCGAAGCACTTGATAGTGCAAAACTTATTGATACACCTGTTTTGTTGCACATAAATACGGTTAAGGGTAAAGGCTATGATTTTGCTGAAAAATCACCAAGCATTTATCACGGTATTTCAAAGTTCAATATCGAGACAGGTGAGCCTGGATTAAGCGGCGAAAATTTCTCATCTGTATTTGGTGACGAGTTATGTTCTTTGGCATCTGAAAACGATAAAATTTGTGCAATTACTGCCGCAATGGCTTTGGGTACGGGTTTAAATGAATTTTCAGAAAAATATAATGATAGATTTTATGACGTTGGTATTGCTGAAGAACACGCCATTACTTTTGCATCGGGACTTTCAAAAGGCGGTATCGTGCCGGTGGTTGCCCTTTATTCGACGTTTTTACAAAGGGCTTATGACCAATTTGTTCACGATGGCGCGCTTCAGGAACAAAAACTTATTATCGGTGTTGACCGTGCAGGGTTTGTCGGAGAAGACGGTGTAACTCATCAGGGACTTCTTGACGTTTCTCTTCTTAACAGTATTCCAAACGCGACGATATTCTCACCATTTACCTTTGATGTTTTGAGAAAAGATTTAAGAAGCGCCGTTAATAATTCTACTAATTTAACAGTAATCCGTTATCCTCGCGGTAATGAAATACAAATTCCCGATGAATTTGAGATAACTGATAATGATTTTGATTATTTTAAAGAAAATTCATCAAAACTGATTATTACTTACGGCAGAATAACCGGCGAAGTATTAAATGCAGTAAAAACTTTAAAAAATAATCGTATAGATATATCGGTAGTTTCACTTAATAAAATTAAACCGATAAACGATGACGTTATATCTCTTGCATTAGGTTATGATAATATATATTTCTATGAAGAGACGGTAAAGTCCGGAAGTATTGGACAAAGTTTTGCTGATATGCTTTTTGAAAAAAATTATAAAGGAAGCTATGAGCATATTTCTGTTGATGATTCGTTTGTACCGCACGCATCCGTCGGTGAATTGTTAAAGAAATACAAATTTGACCGTTATTCAATAATCGAAAAGTTTTTGGAGAAATAATATGGCTGAAAAGAAAAGACTTGATACCGTTTTGGTTGACTTGGGATTTGCTGAAACTCGTTCCAAAGCATCAGCAATTATAATGTCAGGTGAAGTTTTTGTTAACGGACAAAAAGAAACTAAAGCAGGATATTCAGTGAAAGAAACCGATAAAATTGAATTCAGAGGCAAAAAAATGCCGTTTGTAAGCCGTGGCGGTTATAAACTTGAAAAGGCTATGAAAACTTTTCCGATAACACTTACAAATTGCATTTGTATGGATATTGGTGCATCCACAGGTGGCTTTACTGATTGTATGCTTCAATGCGGTGCAAGTAAGGTTTATGCGATTGACGTTGGTTACGGTCAATTGGCGTGGAAATTGCGGACTGACGAAAGGGTTGTCAATCTTGAAAGAACAAATTTCAGATATTTAACTAAAGAAACGGTTACAGATGATATTGATTTTGCAAGTATAGACGTTTCGTTCATTTCGCTTAAAAAGATTTTACCCGTATTGTTTGATTTTCTTAAAATCGGCGGAAAAACCGTTGCACTTATTAAGCCTCAGTTTGAAGCAGGCAAAGACAAGGTTGGCAAAAAAGGTGTTGTAAGAGACATAAATACTCATAAGGAAGTAATTGAAAGCATTGTTACTTTTGCTTATGAAACGGGATTTTCTGTATTAGGACTTAATTTTTCTCCAATTCGCGGTCCTGAAGGAAATATTGAATATCTTGTTTATTTATCAAAAGATAATGAAAAAGAATTACTTGTAAATACAGACAAAATCAATGAGATTGCTGATAAATCACATTTAGAATTGAGTGGTGAATAAATTGAAGGTTGGAATTATTCCAAATTTTACAAGAGAAAAAGCATTTGATGTGACACAAAATACCATCAATGAGCTTGAAAAACTGAATATTGAGTATTATTTTGACAAAGCTTCATTTATTGACTTTCCGATTAAGGTTGAAAATAAGCATTTCGTTGAAAACATCTATGAATTTGTTGATATTATTATTGCGATTGGCGGTGACGGTTCTTTTATTCATGCCGCAAAACAATCCGCCGTTCATAAAAAGCCCGTACTTTGCATAAATGCAGGTAATTTAGCTTTTTTAGCAGGCTTGGAAGGAAATGAGTTGCATTTAATTGAAAAACTTATTACAGGCGATTATTCCACCGATAAAAGAATAATGCTTGATGTTTTTATAAAAGAGAACGGCACCGACAAAATGCTTGGACATTGTCTTAATGACGTTGCAATTGCTCGCGGAAATGAAATAAAACTTATTGATTTAGATGCTTTTTGCAACAACAGAAAAATCAACAGTTATCGCGCTGACGGTGTCATTATTTCAACCCCAACGGGCTCAACGGCTTACTCTTGGTCTGCGGGCGGTCCTGTGATTGACCCTGATTTACAGTGTATAATGCTTACTCCAATTTGCACTCATTCACCGTTAAATCGTTCTTTGGTATTTAATGACGACTCAATATTGAGAGTAAAAACTGTAAACGATTCGCAAAATGTATGTGTGTCGTCTGACGGAGAAGCGGCAATTGAGTTATTACCTAATAGTGAAATAATTATTTCTAAATCTGACTATTATGCAGAATTTATAAGAATAAAATCTGACGAGTTTTTCGATATACTTAACAGTAAATTATCTCAAAGGAGAATTTAAGTGAAAAAGAAAAGACAGGAATTAATCCTCAATTTCATAAATAACAACAATATTTCTACTCAAGATGAAATTATTAAAATGTTATCTGAACACGGCTTCAAGGTAACTCAAGCAACAATTTCACGTGATATTAAGGAATTGAAACTTGTTAAAGAGCATTATGGAAAAAACAATATCAAATATGCTGTGAATACCCAAAAAGACAATAACGACAATATTAAAATGATTTTTGCTCGTTCCGTATTATCTGTTGAGGTTGCGATGAATTTAATTGTTGTTAAATGTTATGCTGGAACTGCTAATGCGGCGTGTGTTGCGCTTGACAGTTTACATATAAACGGTGTTGTAGGCACGATTGCAGGTGATGACACCATTTTTACTGCTTGTACAGATACTCAGGTAGCAAATGATACCAAACACATTATTGAGGAAATGCTGAAGGGCTGATATTTATGCTTTCAAATCTTAAAATATCAGATATTGCTATTATTAAAGAGGCTGTTATCGATTTTGATAACGGTCTTAACGTGTTGACGGGTGAAACGGGTGCTGGTAAATCAATTATTATTGATGCAATCAATGCAATTCTTGGCGAAAGAACATCCCGTGAGCTTATTAGAACGGGCAGTAATAATGCAGAGGTTTCGGCGTTTTTTGAAAACATAAATAACGACGTTGTCTCAATTTTAGATGAATTTGGTATTAGTTGTGAAGAAGATAAATCCTTGCTTATTTCAAGAAAAATATCACTTGACGGTAAAAACGTTTGCAAAATCAACGGTGCTAACGTTACTGTTTCAATGCTCAAAAAGATTGGACAAGCTCTTATAAACGTTCACGGTCAGATGGATAACCATAATCTTTTAAACGAAGAATTGCACTATACATATATTGATAGTTATGCGGAGAATGGTGATATTCTTGAAGAATATCTCAAAGCTTATAATGACTATCTAGTTCTTAAAAGACGATATGAGAATTTGATTGTTAACGAAAGTGAAAAGGCGCGAAAAATTGACCTTTTAACTTATCAGATTAAAGAGATTGAAGATGCAGGGCTAAAAATAGGTGAGTGGGAAGAATTAGAAAAGCGCAAAAAGGTTTTGCAGAATGCTGAACAACTCATATCACTTGTTAATAATGCGGTTGAAATTATAAATGGCAACGATGGTTTTTCAGGTGTTGCAGATATGCTCAATACTGCATCAAATTCACTTGTAAAGGCATCAGTTTTCGATGAAACGCTAAATAATGTTTCAGACACGGTTGCCGAAATGTCATATAATATTGTTGATTGCGCAAGTGAATTGAACAGTTTTCTATATTCATTAGATGTTGACCCTAATGAGCTTGATATAATTGAAGAACGACTTGACGTTTTATTTAAGTTATCGAAGAAATACGGTAAAAATGAAACTGAAATACTTGAATTTCTTGAAAAAGCACAAAAAGAGCTTGAGGACATTACGTTTTCTGATAAACTTAAGGAACAGCTTGAAGTTGAGTTAAACGAAAAGTATGACGTAATGGACAAAGCAAGTCACAAGTTATCAGCTAACCGTCAGAAATTCGGTAAAATCTTTATTGAAAGCGTTAAGAATGAGCTTTCATTTCTTGATATGGCATCTATTTCGTTTAAGATTGTGCAAAACAGAAAAGCATTTGACGAAACGGGTGCTGACGAAATTTATTTCTTGATTTCTGCAAATGCAGGTGAAGAACCGAAACCACTTTCAAAGATTGCATCGGGTGGTGAATTGTCAAGAATTATGCTTGCAATTAAGAACGTTTTAGCATCGAAAGACAATGTGCAGACTCTTATTTTTGATGAGGTTGATACTGGTGTGAGTGGTCGTGCGGCACAAAAAATCGGTATTAAACTTAAAGAAGTATCAAAAAACAGACAAGTACTTTGTGTAACCCATTTAGCACAGATTGCAGCGTTTGCCGATAATCATTTCTTAATTTCAAAATCCGAAAGTGAAAATAAGACTTATACCAAGGTTGAAAATCTTGATAATAATGGCAGAATACACGAATTAGCCCGTATTATCGGTGGTATTGAATCAACTCAACTTTCACTTGATACTGCGGCTGAAATGATTGAAAATGCGAAAAAATATTGACAAAATCATTTAATTGTGTATAATAATCTCAATGACTTTGAAGCGAAGAAGTAATAAGACCTTTGCAGTTACAGAGAGTGTTCGGTTGGTGTAAGAACATACGCAAAACTTGTGAAATACATCGTGGAGTTGCACTTTTGAAATGACAGTAGAGAGTGTCGGGTGTACCCGTTATAGTACAGAGTAATGTCAGTTACTCGTTGAGGCTGTATTTGTGAGAATACAGTAAACTGAGGTGGTAACACGAAATTTTTTCGTCCTCTGCATTTTAGCAGGGGACTTTTATTATTTTTAAGGAGTAGGAAAAATGAAAGTTTATGACGAACTCGTTGCCCGTGGACTTATTGCACAGGTAACAAATGAAGACGAAATCAAAGAAATGGTTAACAATGGTAAGGCAGTTTTCTATATCGGTTTTGACCCAACAGCAGACAGCTTACACGTTGGTCACTTTATGGCGCTTTGCCTTATGAAAAGATTACAGATGGCAGGTAACAAACCAATCGCACTTATCGGTGGTGGTACTGCTATGATTGGTGACCCATCAGGTAGAAGTGATATGCGTCAGATGATGACAAAAGAAACAATTCAGCATAACTGTGATTGCTTTAAAAAGCAGATGAGCAGATTTATTGACTTCTCTGAAGGAAGAGCACTTATGGTTAATAATGCTGATTGGCTTCTTGACCTTAACTATGTTGATGTACTTCGTGAAGTTGGTGCTTGTTTCAGCGTTAACAGAATGTTAGCTGCTGAATGTTACAAGCAGAGAATGGAAAAAGGTCTTTCATTCCTTGAGTTTAACTATATGATTATGCAGAGCTACGACTTCTATGAATTATTCCAGAAATATGGTTGTAATATGCAGTTCGGCGGTGACGACCAGTGGAGCAATATGCTTGGTGGTACTGAGCTTATTCGTAGAAAGCTCGGTAAAGATGCACACGCAATGACAATTACACTTCTTCTTAACTCAGAGGGCAAGAAGATGGGTAAAACACAGTCAGGTGCAGTTTGGCTTGACCCAGAAAAGACATCTCCATTTGATTTTTATCAGTATTGGAGAAATGTTGATGATGCAGATGTTCTCAAGTGCATCAGAATGCTTACATTCTTACCAATGGAAGAAATCGAAAAGATGGATTCCTGGGAAGGTAGCCAGCTCAATACTGCAAAAGAAATTCTTGCATTTGAGCTTACAAAGCTTGTTCACGGTGAAGAAGAGGCGCAGAAAGCTCAGGAAGGCGCTAGAGCGCTTTTCTCAGGCAAGGGTAATACAGAGAATATGCCAACAGTAGAGCCCGTTGCAGACGATTTTGACGACGATAGTGTGCTTGTATCAGACATTATGATTAAAGCAGGTATTGCAAAATCAAAAGGTGAGTGTCGTCGCCTTATTGAACAGGGTGGCGTGTCTGTTGATGATGAGAAGGTTACAGAGCCATTCAAAGCACTTACAAAAGCTGATTTTGAAAAAGGATATGTAATCATTAAGAAAGGTAAAAAAGTCTTCTATAAGGCAATTTTAGCTTAAAAACCACATAAAAAAAGGCTTACTGAAATTAATCAGTAAGCCTTAATTTTTATAATAAAATTATTATGAGTTAAGTGCTGAATAAACTGCATCACCGTCGTGGCTGTAAACAAGAACTGAAATATCAACTTCAGAAGTTGTAATCATTCTCACTTCAACGCCCGTTGATGCGATTGCAGAGAATACCTTTGATGCAACGCCAGGGCAATTTTTCATTCCTTCACCGAATACTGAAATCTTTGTGTTACCACTACTAATTGCAAGTTTAAGTTCAGGATGGAGTTCACGAAGTTTAGAAGCAGTCTCGAAAACTTTGCCTAAATCATCATCATTAACTGTAAATGAAAGATTTGATGTTTTACCTTGTGGTGGATTCTGTGAAATCATATCAACATCAATTCCTGCACTTGAAAGCATCTCAAAAATCTGTGCAACAACCTTGAAATCAGCAGGGGAATCGTTAATAGAAATAAGTGTAACATTTTCAATTACTGTAATATTATCAATCGTTTTCATTATAAATCCTCCTTATTCGTTAACAAGGTCTTTCATTGAATAAAATCCAGGTTCTTTACCTACAAGGAATAATCCTGCATTAACTGAACCGGTTGCAAATAATTGCTTTGAATATGCTGAATGTGAAATCTTGATAACTTCATCAGGACCAGCAAAGATTATTTCGTGTTCACCAACAATTGTACCGCCACGAACTGCGTGAATACCAATTTCGTTCTTTGTTCTCTTCATTCGTTTTGAATGGCGGTCAAATTCATAAATTGGCTTTTCATCGAGTGCTTCTGAAATTGAATCTGCAAGCATTAAAGCAGTACCGCTTGGTGCATCAATTTTTTGATTGTGATGAGCTTCAACAATTTCAATATCAAAGCTACCTTGAAGCACCTTTGCTGCCTTTTTAGCGAGTTCTGAAACAAGACTCACACCAATTGACATATTTGCAGAGAAGAAAAGGGGAACATCACTTGATGCTTCTTTAATAGAGTCAACTTGTTGTTCAGTAAGTCCTGTTGTAGCAATTACTGCAGGGATTTTCTTTTCTTTTGCAAAGTTAAGTAAATCATTAAGCACAGACGGATGAGAAAAGTCAATAATCACATCTGCATCTACATTTATATCGTTAAATGATTTAAAAATCGGGAATGAGCATTCTTCACTTGCTAAATCAACACCTGCAACAATTTCACAATCATTACGGTTATTGACACAAGCAGTAATTGCTTTGCCCATTTTTCCTAAAGCACCGCTTAAAATAATCCTTGTCATTTTTTCACATCCAAATATAATCAGATTAAATTATACTTTTTAAGTATTGATTCAAGTTTTGCAGTTTTTGCATCATCCATTTCACAAAGTGGCATACGAAGTGGACCTACATCAAAGCCCATCATATTCATAGCAACTTTAACAGGAATTGGATTAACGTCCATAAACATTGCATTAATAAGGTTGAGATATTTAAGCTGAAGCTCAGCACTTTCTTTAACCTTGCCTTCAAGATAAAGTGTAGGAATATCGTGTGCAAGTTTAGGACAGATATTTGAAAGAACTGAAATTACACCTTTACCGCCAAGTGACATAAGTGGAACAATCTGGTCGTCGTTACCTGAATAAACGTCAAGTTTATCACCGCAAAGCGCGATTGTTTCAGCAATCTGTGAAATATTGCCACTTGCTTCTTTAGTAGCAATAATATTCTTATGCTCACAAAGCTCAGCATAAGTTGATGGAAGAACATTAACACCTGTTCTGCTTGGAACGTTATAAATGATAATCGGCTTTGATGTGTTATCTGCAATAGCCTGATAATGCTTTACAAGGCCTCTCTGTGAACACTTGTTGTAATAAGGAGTCACTACAAGCATTGCATCAGCGCCTGCTTTTTCAGCGTCATTTGAAAGCTCAATAGCATAAGCAGTTTCGTTACTGCCAGTACCTGCAATAACGGGAATTCTGTGGTTAACAACGTCACAAGTAAATTTAATTACGTCTGAATGTTCTTTTGGTGTAAGAGTTGCACTTTCACCCGTAGTACCGCAGATTACAATTGAGTCAGTACCGTTTTCAATATGAAATTCAAGAAGTTTTTCAAGCGCATTATAATTAACACTTGTATCTTCATTGAAAGGTGTTATAATCGCAACACCGCAACCTGTAAAAATAGGATTCTTACTCATAATTCATTACTCCTTTAAAGGAAATTAGCCCATATAACCTTCTGCACAAAGAAGTTCTGCCATAAGAACAGCGCCACCTGCAGCACCGCGAAGTGTATTGTGTGAAAGACAAACGAATTTGTAGTCATACTGTGTATCTTCACGAAGACGACCGACAGAAATTGCCATACCGCCTTCAAGGTCACGCTGAAGTTTTGTCTGTGGCATATTGTCTTCTTCAAAATAGTGAAGGAATTGCTTTGGTGCATGTGGAAGGTCAAGTTCTTGTGCGCGGCCTTCGAAATCCTTCCATATATTTAATATTTCTTCTTTGCTTGGTTTATTCTCAAATCTTACAAATACTGCGCCCATGTGTCCGTTTGAAACGGGAACACGAATACATTGTGCAGTAAAGTTAGGGGAAGTTGCAGGAACAATCTCCTTGCCTTCAACCTTACCCCAGATTTTAAGAGGTTCTTTTTCACTCTTTTCTTCTTCGCCGCCAATATATGGGATAACGTTGTCAATCATTTCAGGCCATGTGTCGAATGTTTTACCTGCACCCGAAATTGCTTGATATGTACAAACAAGAACGTCTTTAATACCAAACTTTGAAAGAGGGAAGAGGGCAGGAACATAGCTTTGAAGTGAGCAATTTGATTTAACTGCGATAAAACCACGCTTTGTACCAAGTCTTTCTCTCTGTGCAGGAATGATTTTTGCGTGTTCAGCATTAAGTTCAGGAACAATCATCGGAACGTCAGGAGTATGTCTGTGAGCACTATTATTTGAAATTACAGGACATTCTGCCTTTGCATATGCTTCCTCAAGAGCTTTGATTTCATCTTTCTTCATATCAACAGCACAGAATACGAAATCAACCTGTGATGCGATTTGCTGGATGTCAGCAGTAGCATCCATAACTACGATATCTTTCATAGCTTCAGGGATTTCAACGTCCATACACCATTTACTGCCAACAGCATCAGAATACTTTTTACCTGCTGAACGAGGACTTGCTGCTAAAACCTTAACTTCAAACCAAGGATGGTTATCGAGAAGTGTCATAAAACGCTGACCAACCATACCAGTAGCACCAATTACACCTACATTATACTTTTTCACTTGAAATTACCTCCAAATAATGATATTATATCATTCGTTATAAAAAATCAGTAATGATTTTGCCACCATTACTGAATAAAAAATACATAGTATTACGGACTTGTAAGTCATAATACGAAAGCACTCCATCAATAATTGATGACAGTCATATTACTGTTAATAATACAACCAGAAAAAACATTTCCCAAGCCCTGTTTTTCTTCGGCAACAAACCCTTTCACATTTCATCAAAAACTCTTGGGAGTTTCAGAAATGGTACTTATTTTTATTGCGCCTCAATCGTGCTTATTATAATACCATTATAATGCTTTGATGTCAAACTTTTTTGAAAAATTCTATTTTTTTAACGGAGAAAGCTATGAAAAAATCCGATTTTTATTACGATTTACCTAAAGAATTGATTGCACAGACTCCAATTGAGCCTCGTGACCACTCAAAAATGATGGTTTTATCAAGAAAAGATAACTCAATTGACCATAAATATTTTTATGATTTTATTGACTATCTCAATCCTAATGATTGCTTGATTTTAAACAACACAAGAGTGTTGCCTGCGCGAATTTATGGTGTAAAAAAAGATACGGGTGCAATCGTTGAATTTTTGCTTTTGAACAACTTGGGTAATGACAGATGGGAAACGATTACAGGCCCAGGTAAACGAGCAAAAATTGATACGGAATTTACATTCGGCGACGGTATTCTCACTTGCAAGATTGAAGAAGTTTTGGAAAACGGCAACAGAATTGCAAAATTCAGCTATGACGCTTCAAATATCTATGAGGTTTTGGATAAAGTCGGTGAAATGCCTTTACCGCATTATATTACAGAAAAACTTGAGGATAAAGAACGTTATCAGACTGTTTATTCAAAAGAATTAGGTTCGGCGGCGGCACCAACGGCGGGACTTCATTTTACTGATGAAATAATAGCAAAAATTCAAGCAAAAGGCGTAAAAATCGGATACGTTACCTTGCACGTTGGTATTGGTACGTTTCGTCCCGTAAAAGCAGAAAATATTGAAGACCACGAAATGCATTCAGAACATTATCAGATACCAAAAGAAACTGCCGATTTAATCAATGAAACCAAGAAAAACGGCGGAAGAGTAGTAGGTGTTGGCACTACTTGTTGTCGTACTCTTGAAAGCGTAATGCAAAGTCAGGGTGAAATGAAAGAATTTGATGAATGGACAAATATTTTTATTTATCCGGGATATAAATTCAAGTGTATAGATGCACTTCTTACCAACTTTCATTTGCCCGAAAGTACGTTGATAATGCTCGTATCAGCATTATATGACAGAGAAAAAGTTTTGGAAGCATATAAAACTGCTGTTGAGGAAAAATACAGATTTTTCTCATTTGGCGACTGTATGTTCATTTATTAAGGAGATTTTATGTATAAACTTATAAAAAAATGCGGAAATGCGAGAAGAGGAGAGTTTCATACCGTACACGGTACAGTTCAGACCCCTGCTTTTATGAACGTTGCAACTCAAGGCGCAATCAAAGGCGGCGTTTCTGCTTATGACTTAAAGGATATTGATTGTCAGGTGCAATTGTGTAATACCTATCATTTGCATTTAAGACCTACTGACACGCTTGTAAAAGAAATGGGCGGTCTTCATAAGTTTACAGGTTGGAATGGTCCGATTCTTACTGATAGTGGCGGATTTCAGGTGTTTTCACTTGCTTCACTGCGCAAAATTAAAGAAGAAGGCGTGTATTTTTCATCACACATTGACGGTCATAAAATATTTATGGGTCCTGAAGAAAGTATGCAGATTCAGTCAAACCTCGGTTCAACAATAGCTATGGCATTTGACGAATGCGTTGAAAATCCTGCAAAATATGAGTATTCAAAGCAATCCTGTGAAAGAACAACAAGATGGCTTATCCGTTGTAAAGCGGAAATGGAAAGACTTAATTCTTTGCCTGATACCATCAACAAAAATCAGTTGCTTTTCGGTATAAATCAAGGTTGCACTTTTGACGATTTACGCGTTGAACATATGAAAGAAATTGCAAAACTCAACCTTGACGGTTATGCTATCGGCGGTCTTGCAGTAGGCGAACCAAAAGAAGATATGTATCGCATTATTTCCGCAGTTGAACCGTATATGCCTGCTGATAAAATCCGTTATCTTATGGGTGTTGGTACTCCTGGCAATATTCTTGAAGCAGTCAAAAGGGGAGTTGACCTTTTTGATTGTGTTATGCCAAGTAGAAACGCACGTCATGGACATCTTTTTACAGATGCAGGTATAATAAATATCAACAATAAAAAATATGAAAAAGACGATTTGCCGATTGACCCCACTTGTAATTGTCCGACTTGCCAAAAGCATTCAAGGGCATATATAAGACATCTTTTCAAAGCGCAGGAAATTCTTGCAATGCGACTCTGCGTTATGCATAATTTGTATTTCTACAACAGCTTAATGACAAAAATTCGTGTAGCGCTTGATAATGATACGTTTGATGAGTTTTACAATAAATATGTTGATAGACTCGATACAAGAATTTAATAATTTGTAAATTTTTGAAAATCACTTGCAAAATATACATTTATTATGTATAATATGCAAGTTGACATTTAATTCATTTTTTGGAGGATTTTTGAAATGACAGAATTTTTTACTTTTGCAATGATGAGCAGTACAGCAACCGGTGACGGAAGCGGAACAAGCGGCTCTGCATCAATGATTATTATGATGGCTGTTCTTTTTGCAGCAATGTATTTCTTCACAATCAGACCACAGAAAAAACAGCAGAAAATGGAGCAGGAACTCCGCGAAAACACTCAGATTGGCGACGAAATCACAACAATCGGCGGTATTTGCGGCAAGGTAGTTGCTGTTAAGGATGATACAATTGTTCTTGAAACAGGTTCAGACAGAGTAAAGATTAAGTTTAAAAAGTATGCTATTCAGACCAATCACACAGCTAACGAAAAAATTCAGGCTGAACGTGAAGCTGCAAAAGCTGCTATGGCTGAAAAGAAAGAAAAAAAGTCTAAAAAAGATAAAGACGCAGAATAATTTAATCATAACAGAAATATTTCCCTCATATTCTTAATTGAATGTGAGGGATTTTTTTATGCGAAAAAAAATTAATAAAAGAAAGCAAGACTTACCTTTACCTTTTAAAAACTTTTTATGGATACTGTTGTCAGGCGCAATCGGTATTGCGGTCACATTAAGCATAACGGTAATTATAGCTTTAATTTTAAAAGGAGCGACGGTTTTACCTGACTCTTTAAATTTATTGTTATCGGCTTCAGTAATGCTTGGCGCACTCATTACAGGATTTATCGCATCAAAACAATGCACCTTCAAAGGTATTATATCTGGCTTGATTTCATCACTACCGTACCAATTATTTATCTTAATAATTTTGTTATTTTTTTCAAAAGGAAAAATATCTGAAAACATATTACTGATTTTTATCGGCGCTTCAATTTTTTCTGCTTTAGGCGGAATTATAAGTGCTAATACAAAAAGAAGAAAATAATATTTAAGGAATGATAATATGACAAAAGTTATTGACTTCAGAAAGAAACGAATAAAAAAATCAACAACAAAAATTAACAGCATCAAAGTTTTAGATAATTTTCTTGAAGATAAGTTTAAAATTTTGTTTTTGCTTATATCAATCATCGGCATTTTTCTTGGCGCTCTTACTTATAAATTCTTTGAAAACGAGCAATTTACAACGGTAATTTCCGACAAATTTATACTGTTAAACAGCGGCGAATATAAGGCGGTTTTTCTTTATCTTCTAAGAATCGATTTGCTATTCATAATTATAAATTTCTTTGTAGGAACAAGTTTTTTAGGTGGAGCAATATCTTTTCTTTCGCCGTTACTAAAAAGCCTTTATATCGGCTATTTGAGCGGATATTTATACAATGAATTTGAATTAAAAGGAGTATTGTTTTGCATTCTGTTTCTATTTCCGTGTTTTGCAATCACTTCAACCAGTCTTATTTTCACTTCAAACGAAAATATTTATATGAGCAGATACATTTTCAATTGTCTTAACGATAAAGTTACAACAGATAATATATCTATGAAGTTGTTTTTACTACGATATTTGCTGTTAATTATTATCAATCTTATTTGTATTGCTTTAAGTTCTTTATTTATTACATTTATAGCACCTAAAATCAATATAATATAAAACAAAGGAATCGAGTATCACACTTGATTCCTTTTAAAAATATTATTCACTTTTAATATTTGCCAAAGGATTTGACTCCGATGCCTTTTTAAGCTGTTCGTCAACAATGTGCGTATAGATTTCTGTTGTACCAAGATTTTCGTGACCTAAAATATCTTTAAGAACAAGTACGTCAACGTTCCCGTGTTGATACATCAATGTTGCCGCTGTATGTCTTAATTTATGCACTGAATAGCCCTCTAAACCGCACTTTTCAAGACAATTATAAACTATATGTTGAACCGTTTTGTTACTGATTCTTTTGTTTCGGTTACTTAAAAACAACGCGTTTCTATCGGTTGCGGGAACACCATCTACGGGTCTTACAGCCATATAATGAGCATAGGCATCAAGACAAGCATCGTTAAGATAAATGGTTCGTTCTTTATTACCTTTACCGGTTACTCTTAACGTGTGGTCGTCACGTATATCATTATAATTAAGACTTACAAGCTCAGATAATCTCAATCCGCAGTTAAGGAAAAATACAAGAATACAGTAATCTCTTTCTTTATGCTTACCTTCAACAGATTTTAACAGTTTAATACTTTCCTCAAGAGTTAAGTATTTAGGTAAGGATTTCTTAAGTCTCGGCGAGTCCAGAACTTCCATAGGATTGTCTGAAATAATTTGTTTCTGCTTTTCAAGATATTTAAAGAACGTGCGAAGACAAGATACTTTTCTTGCTCTGGCGGCTTCCTGATTATCTCTTTCATTCTTACAATACGAAAGAAAAGCATAAGCATCATTTAACGTAACGCTTCTAACAAAATCTTCATCAACGTCAAGTATATCAATTTCTTCAAAATCAACTGAAGAGGGGACGAGCCCACGATAATACTTGAGAAATTTGAAGAAAAGTCTTAAATCCGATGCATATTCATCAATAGTAAGTGTTGATTTATTTTTGATGACGTCAAGATAAACCAAAAAATCTTTTATAATTGACGGCAAACCAATATAATTTATTTTTTTCATAATTTAATAGCACCACCCGTGAAACAGTTTCACAATAAAAATTTTATTTTTATAGTTCAGTTATATATTTATGTAGTCGTATCTTTAACTCACTTATGGAGATAAGGCAGGTTCATCAAATAATCTGCTGTAAAGCAGTCTTGAGACCGATTAAACGTTCGGAAATGCGCTTATAATATTTCTGCGGTTATATTTAAGATGAATTTCTTTATTTTTAATCATTTTAATCAGTTCAGTATTATGATACATTAAAATCAGTAAAAATTAAAGGATTTTTGCAATTTTTATTAAAATTTAATTCGATAGAAATTTTTGAAACGATGCAGAGTTCATTTTGAAAAAAGTTATCGGATTTAATTTTTTACAATTATATAGAATTCCTTAGAAAAGATAAATCATTAGAATAAAAATTACAATGAAATAATTTTTAATATACTAATCATAATTTGCAAAAGTAAATTTGAAATCAGTAAATCCACTAAAATAAGGTCAAATAGCTAAAATACGGTGTTTTTCAATTAAAAAGAGGTTTTTGCCCATATTTCCCGTATTTTGTATAATTTTTAACCCCCTATTTGATACAAAATATTTATTTTGTATAATTATATATCAAGTTTTCAACTTTGTCAACAATTAAATAAAGTTTTCGACTATTGTTTATTCCCCCTTTTTGTAGGAATTAACAAAATCGAAAACCTTGGGTGTTAAAAACTTTTTTACCAACCGTACAATATTCTGTCAACGTTATAACAAAATTCTTTGAATGCTTCGTAACGGATTTTTGCGCGATATAATTCTAAAGTTTCTTCAGGATACGTTTTGTTGCTTTCAGTATAATTGTTTAACATATTAAGATATTCATCTTTAAGAAACGAGTCACAAACATAAACGTATCGCATAAGCATTATAATCTTTTCGTTATCTCTCATATCAGCACCTCCCCTTTTAATACATAAAATAAAGCCCTGCACCTAAAATGCAGAGCTTTCAGACTATATTAAATTGTTTACAGTTAAGTACCGTGTGTTAAACGAGTCTTTGTTGCTTAACAGATTATTGATTTCATTTCGGAATCGGTTGTATTCTTCATCAATTACATAGTGCTTTGCATAACCGTCTTTTCCGTATTTTTGCATTGTATGCTCATAAGCGCGTTGCAGCATTTCGTCCGTCGTGCTATTGGGTTGATGCTTAATCGTATATGAATGAGTCCTTTTAAGAAATTCATCAACGTCAGTTGAACGGTCAGCAGAAGAAATTATTTTACCGTAATCACTACGAGGTACAGAAACAGAAGAAGCTCTATGGTCCTCTATCCCCTCTTTAATGATTATTCGTTCTTCTTCGGTGAAAAATTGTTTCATATCTTCATTTTGATAAAACATTTCTGCAGACAATTTTTCGTGATTATTTTTATCAATATGATGAGCTATGTCGTGAAATGCAGCAATTGTATAAAGTATGTTTAAATCGATATTATCAAATTGTTCTGCAAATCGCATACAACGGTCGATAACATAGTTTATATGCTCAATTCCATGACCTTTTTCATTTTTTGAATATTCAGGAAAAACATTGTTTCCTATGTAATCCAATAATTTATCATTCATTTTTTACACCTTTCAACCACATAACAGATTGTCTTAATCCATCAATGGTTTTTGTTTCTAACACAACACTACATTTCTGCTCTGTGGCAAGATTGATATATTTTTTTATATTCATTTCACCTGTACCAAGTGGAAGATGATTTTTTCTTCCTGATGCGTCATGTAAATGAATGTGTTTAAGACGGTCTTTATGTTTAATAATGAAGTCTTCGTCTGTACCACCAATCCCGTGATTATGACCTACGTCAAAAGTCAATGCAAAAACCTGGCTCTCTAAAAGTATTTCTATCGCTTCTTTTTGGAAACCCTCGTAGCCATCACAGTTTTCAATGCAAATCTTTATATCAGTATCACCAATTGCAATTTCACACATATTCTTAAAATCAATAATACTTTCAAGATATTGTTTTTTGTATTCTGAGAATAAATGTATTTTTCTATCAGGTAAAGTAAAATAAACACCTTTTGACATATGCATATTTAAGACTTTTACATTGAGTTTCTTCGCAATTTCTATTGTATTTGTAACAGTTTTCTTATAAGCTTCTGCAACATATGAATTAAAATCACATACATTAAGATTTTCATCAAGGTGAATTGTATAGTAAATACCGTATTTATCGGCTATGCTCTTAAAATATTTTACATCAATCTTATCAAGCTGATATTGTGGTAAATTCATATTAAGTTCAATAAAACCAAGTCCTAATTCTGCACAAAGCATCGCACATTCTTCAAGAGTATTCGTTTCAATTAATGTAGGCATTCCATAACTAATTTGTTTCATTTCGTCACCTTATTTATATATTCATCTGCATCATTTCTTGATTTGAATATGATTATATTTTTATAGTCTTTATATTTATCGAGTAGTTCATAAATATATGGTAATGTGTCGTTTGGAAATTCTTCTATAAACTGCTTGAATTCAGGGTCGAATTCAGTTTCGAGCCAAGGCAAATCATATCTGCCCTTTCCTATTCTTTGGGTTACACCTTGTAAGCATATTTCCGTTGGTAAATCAAAGAGAAATACGGTATCACATTCTTTTAATCGCATTTCAATTGTCCGTTTATAGTTTCCGTCAATTATCCATTTGTCCTGATTAAATATTTCCTTAATTCTATCGTCAAATTCTTCTCTTGAAATATGTGTTTTATCAGGCTTGTGCCATATAGCATCAAGATAATATAAAGGTAATCCTGTACATTTATTAAGTTTTTCTGCAAAAGTTGTTTTACCCGAACCGGGACAACCGATTACGATTACTCTGTTCATTTCTTAAATCTCCGATATACTTATTTTATTTCAATAGCAATAAATGGAACTGTCATTTCTTCTTCGGTAAGACCAGCATGAACACCGATAAAGTTTGTTTCTTCACGTTCGATAAATAGTGATTTTTTCCCTGTTGCCACAGCAAGAAATTCACCAACAAAACCACAAGTTCTCGGATGTGGTTTACCAAAGCCAAAAATATTTTCTGCAAACACTTCTTCTTTTGTCATAAGTTTGAAATCTTCACCGAAATGCTTATTGAACACAGTTTTAAATTCTTCTAACAAACCATCTTTAACAAAAAGACTCATAGCTCTGCTCGGTTCAATGGAAGGTGGATTTTTCAGCATTGCAGAAATCTCTGGATAATCTTCCAAATATATATTTTCGCTATCACACAGTCCGTGGTCGGCGGTGATGATAACAAGTGAGTTTTTTAGACGGTTGCAAAGTTTCTCAACCTCGTTGTTAATTAACAAAATCTGTTCGTGTGTCCGTTGGCTTTTTACACCATAATAGTGCATCTCCGTATCAGGTTGATGCCAATAAGAATATATGTATTTTTTATGCTTTTTCCTCGATATTTTTTTTATTCTTTTGCAAATATCGTGTACACTTTTTGAATGGTACTTTGAAAAAGGTGAAACACAGTATGCAGTACGTTTACCGTTAATTTCTTCAATTCGCTCAAAAATGTTTTTATACGGAATATGTCTCCTAGCAACATTATAATTCGCAGCAACTTCTCCGTTTTTCTGTAATGTATTACGAAATACTGCAACATTTTCTCCTATTTCATCAAAGTATAAGTCCCAACCAAGCCAACCAGTTTCAAGAGGTGAATATCCACTTTCAATTGTAGTTGTGGCTGCAACTGTCGTTGAGGGGAAAACGGATGATATAGAACAGACGAAATTACATCTTAAAAAATCATTTTCATTTAGATGTTCATTTATAGCTGAAACACCTAATCCATCAAAAAGCATTACTATTACATTCTTATAATTTTTGTTCAACAACTCATCGAACTCAGGCAAAGTTTTATGTTCACAATCTGTGACACCGAAGTATTTTAGTACTGATGAAGCAACAGATAATATGCTTCTATCATAATTAGGATATTTAATCATTCATACATCCTCCTATAAAAAGAATAAGCACCTCCGTTAGATTACGGAGATGCCTGTGAGTTCAGAAAGATATTCTATATCAATCGCAAACGGACAAAACGGCTCTCCAAGTCATAAGATTAAGATTCATCATTTTGTCCACCTGCCTTTCGTTTGTTTTTGTATATTTTAACAATATAGCAGAATATTGTCAATAGACTATTTACTAATTTTCTTTGCTACAAAATCAATGCCTTTTTCGACTGTTTTTGCTAATTTTTCAGGTGATGCTTTTTTCTTCTCTTTTATTGGCTGACCGTATTTTTTTGCCATTTTTCCTGCTTTTGAGAAAACTATTCCCATTGTTGCGGCAGCTCCTAAATATGCAATAAAATAATCTTTTTTCATTCTAATCACCATCTTTTTCCATAATCGGAATAATACTTCCTATATCCGTTAAAGGCTTTCCTTTAATGTCAATATATTTTATGCCATTATCATACAGGAAATTTTCAATTTTGTCAAAGTCTGAATGTAATGATAAATCACCGTTGAAAAGCAAAATGTTTTTATCAATTAACCCACAACATCCACCGATGAATCCATAATTGTATTTATTTATGTGTACACTCCCCTTTTCTATAAAAAGGGAATTAATATTATCATACTGTAAAACGGCGTTATAGACCGAAATATCGTCAGTTATGACAGTGTTTTGCTTACAAATACAAACAGAACATTTTGAATAACCTTGTTTTACATCAATAATCGTTTTATCAGGCAAGGAATTTATGATTTGTTCTGTTAAAATCGACTTATTACATATAATGTAATCACCAATATCGGCAAAATTCAACAAGCAATCATTCGGATACGGTGATTTGATATTATCTAAAAAAATCGATTTCCCGTTGTTTTCTTCAATAAATCTACAAAGTTCTGTTTGATTTTTATCCGCTAAAAATGTTGATTTCCCAACATAATTTGCTAAAATGTCCGCGTGTTTGCTCACAGGACTGTCTAAAAGCTCGTTTCGGGTCACAGACACAGCTTTTATTGATAATTCATCAAATATGCTTTTAAGGGTAAAATCGTCAATATCAGCAAATACTGTTGTGACTTTATTTTCAGGTAAATTAGGATTTAATAAAAATCTTTCACTCAATTCATAATCGCCTCAAATGCTTGTCTAATGTTTTTTGCAGGTACAATTTCGATTTCATTAAAGAGATATTTTGGTAGTTTGCTGTAATTGTGATATGGAATAACACATTTTTCAAAGCCAAGCTTTGCAGCCTCTTTAATTCGCTGTTCACAGGAATTTACGGAACGAATCTCCCCTGCCAGACCAATTTCACCGAATGCTAATGTCTTTTCAGGCACAACAGCATCCTTAAGGCTTGAAACAATCGCTAATGCAATTGATAAGTCGGCTGCAGTTTCGTCAATATGAAGTCCGCCGATAACGTTTGTGTAACAGTCCATATTTCCCAAGAAATATCCGCATCTTTTTTCAAGAACAGCAATAAGCATTGCCATTCTGCCGTAATCAATTCCCGTTGCCATTCTGCGAGGATTACCGAAACCGCTTGGTGTAACAAGGCTTTGAACTTCCGCAAGGATTGGTCTTGAACCTTCCATAAGACAAGCAACACAAGTTCCTGAAACATTCTGCGGTTTACCTGAAATAAGCATTAAGGACGGATTTTCCACCTCTGTAAGACCGTTATCAATCATTTCAAAAACACCAATTTCATTTGTTGAGCCAAAACGGTTTTTAACTGCTCTTAAAATTCGATATGATGTGTTTCTGTCACCTTCAAAGTACAGAACGCAGTCAACAATATGCTCAAGTACCTTCGGGCCTGCAATATTACCGTCTTTATTAACGTGCCCTACAAGGAAAATAGGTATATTTGACGCTTTCGCTGTTCTTGTAAAGAGATTTGTTGATTCTCTTACTTGCGTAACGCTACCGGGTGATGAATTGAGTTCACTTATTTCCATTGTCTGAATTGAGTCGATAATTACAACGTCAGGCTTTTCGGATTGAATAAATTCACATATATACTGCGCATCTGTTTCACATAATACAGAAAGATTGCCTGTTGAAACTGAAAGTCTTGAAGCACGAAGCTTAATCTGATGCGCAGATTCTTCACCTGAAACATATAAAATCTTAAGACCGTTGCCTAAATATTCGCAAATCTGTAAAAGAATTGTAGATTTACCGATACCGGGGTCACCGCTTAAAAGCACAACAGAGCCTTTGACAAGTCCGCCGCCGAGTACACGGTTCAATTCCTTTAAGCCTGTATTATATCTGTGACCTGTGTCTGCAGTTATCTCGTTAAGTGGGTATGCTTTACTACGGTTTGAGCCAACAAGACTTTTTGATGATGGTTTATCTTTAACTATTGTTTTAATTTCTTCATTTAAGGTATTCCATTCGTTACAGCCTGGACATTGTCCAAGCCATTTTGGTGTTTCATAACCACATTCACTACAAATATATACTGATTTAGACTTCTGAGCCATTTTTGACCTCCGAAATATTATAATTTATAATTCCACTTACTATAGAAAAAGACAACTGACATTGATATTTACTATCATTCAACTTTGTCAATTCGTCATTGTTTGACATAAATCCACATTCAACCATTACTGCGGGTTTTGTTGCATTATAAAGCACGTAGATATCCGTACCCGACTTTTTGACCTGACGTTTATTTTCGGGCTGTAATTGGCTTTTAACGGCATTTTGAATAAACTGAGCAATTTCCCGACTTTCGTCAAAATTAGCCGAATAAAAGGTCTGTGCGCCCCAAATTCTGCTATCTTCATACTTGTTTTGATGAATACTCAAATAAATGCAGTTTTCATACAAATCCATTGTAGCAGTACGGTTGCGAATATCAGAAATTTTGCGCTGACGTATTGTATCACCCGAAGTATGAATTGCAGTATCGGTTGTTCTTATTAAATGAGTCTTATAGCCGAATACCGATAAAACGTCATTAACCTTCAGTGCAATTTGCAAATTAACGTCTTTTTCATAAGTACCATCAATGCCAATTGCACCGCCGTCTTCACCGCCGTGACCTGCATCAACTATTATGACGGGTAAATCACCGTTAATTATGGCGCTTGTTTTCACAGTATCAACTGCGCAAAATAATACTGAAAGAATACAGATTAAAGTTGACAAGCCTAATGCAATAATAGAGTTTTTCACAAAATCACCCCATAAAATATATGGGAATAATTATAACAATATTATTTTACATTATGAGTTTACTTTTTACAAGTAAAAAAGTAAAGCGCACAGCATAAACTGTACGCTTTTTTGGTCTGATTATTCGCCTTTCATTTCAAGAAGTTTAACTGTACCGTCATAAGCTGCCTGTGAAACCTTAATTGAGTCAAAGATTGCAGCCTTGATATCATCCTCAGTTGCACCAAGCTCTTTTGAATAGCTATCAGGGATGAAAAGATTAACATCCATAATATCTGCAAGTCCGTCAACGTCAATACCGCTCTCAATACCTTTTTCAGCATATTCCTTCTTAACTCCGCCAAGACCCATACGCATCATCCAAGGAGCAACAGAAATAATTTTTCTGTTTTCGCCCATACCGCGAGCCGCATAAACAATCTTAAGGAATTCTTTCCAAGTAAGGTTGTACATACTAATCGGCCAAGCCTTTGCACCCTTTGATTTTTCAGCAGCACCAACGATTACTTCGCCAACCTGACGAACTGTAAGCATCGCCGTACCGCCGCCCGGATACATTGTGAACGGAAGTTTGTCCATTCTCTTAATCTGTTCAATAAGAATAACCCAAACAGGCTTTCTGCCCGGCTGTGTACCAAAAATGTACGGAAGTTCAAGCACAGACACGTCGAAGTTTTCGTCAGCAAATGAGAAAGCAACGTTTTCCTGGTCAATACGGCTTCTGATATAAGGATGCTTTTCAGTGAGTTTCATATCAGGTCTTTCTTTTGCAAGATAAGAGAAATATGAACCAAGAATAACAGCACTCTTAACGCCAACCTCTTTACAGAGAGGAAGAATTCTCTCAAGTGGCTGAATGTTGTATTTGTAGTATGCATCATAAACCGGTGCAGGAAATTCAACTCTTTCGTCGATACCGGCAGCGAAAACGAAACAATCGTTGCCGCGAAGAAGTTCACGGATTTCGTCATCTGACTTTTCATAAATATTGCAGAATTCCAATTTCATTTCTTCGGGAATCGGAGCTCCTTCCGGTAATGGAGGAAGAGCGACACTTGTTACTTCGTGACCTCTTTCAATAAAAATTCTTGCAGCCTCACAGCCTAAAAGACCTGTACCGCCAATCATAAATACTTTCATTCTGTAACCTTCTCCTTAAAGTTATCAAAGATTTCAGGACCATAGAAATAGTTCTGTTCTTGTGAGTGAAGTGGTTACCAAACCTGAGCAAAGAACGGGTTAAGTTTTGCTTCTGTATCATAATCCCATGGCCAAGGAAGTTCTTCAGGACACCAATGACCACCCTTGAGTACAAGGTTTGGACTCATTTCAAATTCATTACCTCTTGCACTTACCCATTTAACAGGAGTGTACATATCAACAATTTCAGTTGCAAGACACTTACCGCCTCTGAATTCCGCAGCTTTCTGCAAATCTTCAAGAGTAAGTGAATCAAACGGTTTTGTTTCATCGTAGCCGTGGTTAAGTACGATTACGTCATCAGCAGTTGTTTTCTTTGAAGGGATAATAACTTCAAAATCTTTCCATTTTCTTGGAAGCTTATTGTAATTATCCATACTGCCGTAATAAGAAGTCATTCTGACGTCAACGTTGTTTTCAGCCCACCAAAGTGTACCGTATTCAGGCGTTTCCGCAATCTTCTTCATAAATGGCTTAACTGCAAATGCGAATGGCTTTGCAAGGAATGCAAGTTTATAGAACCATTCAACCTTTTCCATCATACTCTTGAAATATTCCTTAACCGGAATATTAGCGCGGAAATGACAGTATTTTTCAAGCTCGTCACCGTCATAATACCACTGACCGTGGAAATTTTGAGTTGTAAACCAATGTGGGTCAAAGAGTTTCTTAGGTGAACCAAGACCAAGAGTACCAAGAAGAAGTTCTTCAAATTCAAAGTTAGTGATTCTGTATTCTTCGCCTGAACCAATGTTGTAGAAACGTCTCCAGAATTCTTCAGGAATATCGTCACCGCAAACGTTTGCAAGAAGACGACCTGAATCCTCAACTGTTGCCCATTCAAGCACACCGTTGATTGGAACGTGATACATAATAGGTTCCATATTCTTGAGAATTGCAGGATAAAGGATACCTGACTGACGAAGTGAAACCCAATGTTTAAGACCTGATTCAGCAAAAACAGCTTCAGCCTTTACTTTACTGATAGCATAGTGGTCATAAACGCTGATTTTAATAGGGTCACCTGTTCTTGCCCAATGAATCGGCATATTACGGTCACCTGTTTCAGCAACTGTACCTATGTAAACAACCTTAACTGCATCAGGGTCAGGCTGAGCCTTAACAGCCTTAACAATGTTCTGTGCCGCAGCCACGTTTGTTTTCTGTGTCTTAACGGGATAATAGTCAGCAGCCGGAGAAACCATACCGCCAACGTGAAGAACGTAGTCAGCGCCGTTTACCATTTCAAGAACATCTTCGTAATTTGTAAGGTCACCCCAAACAAGTTTAACTGCGGGGTCGTTCACATAGTCAGCGAACTTCTCACGATTTTTCTTACTGTCACGGTTAAGAACAACAATGTTGAACTTATCCTTCTTTGCGTAAAGCTCTTTAAAACCAGCCCAACCCATAGTACCTGATGAGCCAGTAAGAGCAACGGTCTTTTTCTGCATAGGAATACCCCCATCTTCAAAAATTATATCATTTAATTATAACTTTTAAACCCTTTGTTTGTCAATATATAATTGTTATAATTTTATCAATGTATTTATAAATAAAAAAAGTACACGATTTTCATCGTGTACTAAAAAACATAAGAAATTACATCATGCTTGCGATTTCAGCAGCAAAGTTTTCTTCTTTCTTTTCAATGCCTTCGCCCTTTTCAAAACGAACAAAACTTGTGAGCTTGATGTCTGCACCAAGAGCCTTAGCAACAGAATTTACATAGCCGTCAACAGTACCATCGAAGAGGTCTGAACGAACGAATGTCTGTTCAAGAAGACAAACTTCTTTAATCTGCTTTGCAAGACGACCCTGAACAAGACCAACAAAGATTTTGTTCTCTGAAATTTCAGCTTTATGAGAAACTGCGATTTCAGCCATTGTAGCATAAGCTTCTTTTGAAATGAAGTTTACGAAATTCTTTCTCTGCTTCTGGTCAAGACCGTTGTAGATTTCAGCATCCTCGTCGCTCCACTTCTTGTCGTTGATAGCCTCAGTAATGATGCTGTTAAGAATTGGAACAGGAAGTGAGTCAGGCTTGTTAAGTGCGCTGTCAATAGTGATTGACTTCATCTTAGCAAGTTCTTCATCAGAAATATCAGCTTTACCTAAATATTCAGGGTTCATAGCGGCAATCTGCATTGCTACGTTTTTGCCCATTGCATCAAATTCAGCCTTAGCTGCTGTTGCATCATCAACGTCAAATGCAACGAGAACACCAACAGTACCACCTGCGTGGATATATGTTGCTGTATGGCCTTCAACAAGAGCAAATCTACGAACTTTCATATTTTCACGAAGTGCAAGGAAAACTTCCTGAACTTCTTCTTCAACTGTTTTGTCTGAGTCAACTGCTTTAGTAGCAAGAAGAGCATCAACATCAGCTGGTTTTGTAGCAACAACTGTTTTAACAACTTTAGCAGCAAGGTTTACGAATGGTTCACCCTTAGC
>JAZQYK010000002.1:0-11374 GCA_045633505.1 Candidatus Fimenecus sp.
CTGTAGGGTCGGGTCTCTGTGCCCGACCGCAAGTTTGCGGTAAATTTTCGGGCAGGCACGGAGACCTGCCCCTACAATACACTAAATTAGTAACATCTATAATCGCAACGCAGTTCCGACATTTTGCGCTTTGCGTTTTGCGCTTTGCATTTAGTTCGACAAACTCCAATTTATCGAGTTGGGGAGAAATAATAAAACAGTTGAATAAAACTTCGTTTTATGCTAACATAATCTTAAGGTGATATTGTGAAAAAACTTTTAGGCAAATTAAAATATCTGATAGCGTGGGGCTTGTGTATATTAGCCTGGTTTGTAATTATATTTCTCTATGTTTTCTGTGGGGGCTGGGAACTTTTCGAGTCAGAAAATCCAATAAAAATTGAATTGGGTGTAGCAGTAATTGTTGGCACACTTTTCTTTATCATACTCGACATAATTTACGAATTAGAAAAACAACACGAAGAGAAAATCAAAAAGCTAGAAAAACGCATTGAAGAATTAGAAAAAAAGGGAGAATAAAATGCAAAGCTATCCTAATCCATTTATCCCGCAGCGTGCTGACCCTTACGTAGTGAAAGGCCCTGACGGATACTATTATTTTACAGCATCTTATCCTGCATATTTAAACGTTGATGCAGGTTATGACCGTATAATTTTGCGAAAAAGCGAAACCGTAATCGGACTCAGCACGGCAGAAGAAGTTGCAATTTGGACTGCTCATAATAAGGGCGTAATGTCAAAGCATATCTGGGCACCTGAAATTCATTATATAGGCGGTAAGTGGTACATTTTCTTTGCGGCAGGTGAGAAAGATGCGATTTGGAATATTCGCCCATTCGTACTCATGTGCGAAGGTCAAGACCCTATAAACGACCAATGGATTGAGCTTGGGAAAATGCAGGCAAGTGCTGATGATAACCGTTCGTTTACCGAATTTTCACTTGATATGACTTATTTTGAAAACAACGGAAAGCATTATCTTATTTGGGCAGAAAAATTAGGGGATTCATCGCTTTTTATGGCTGAAATCGACCCTGAAACTCCAAATAAACTTATTACAAAGCCAATTCTTCTCACAAAGCCTGAATATGATTGGGAACTCGTTCGATACAGAGTGAACGAAGGACCGAGTGTGCTTAAAACCCAAGAGAAAATCTATGTGTTTTTCTCTGCATCAGGCACAGGCGCGGAGTATTGTATGGGTAAGGTCTATGCAGACAGAAATGCAGATTTAATGGATATAAAATCCTGGACAAAATCTCCCGTTCCCGCATTACAAACGGAGGATTTAATTGACGAAGCAGGGCCGGGTCACAATAGCTTTGTCGTTGATGAAAACGGTGATTTGCTCATCGTTTATCACGCGCGGCCGCATTCTCATTTTGAGAAAAAATGCGGTACTTATTGTGACGAGCCGCTTTATGACCCTTGCCGTCACGCAAGAATTAAAAAAGTGGAATTTGATGAAAATAACGTTCCGATATTAAAATAAAGCAAATCAACAAATACATACTATTTCTACATATTATTCACGGTGGGGATTTCTCCACCGTAATTTTTTTGCTATTTTCATTGTGTATTTTGTTCAATTTTTCACTATTAAATTCGTTCACTATGCCAAATGGAATTTGTTTACAATTTGTTAAAAAAGTGCTATACTATATTAGTAAAAATCTGAAAAGGAGTTTTGATTATGAAAAAAATCATTTCTGTTCTTTTGGCAATAGTAATGTTGCTGTCATGTATGTCAGTTCTTGCATTTGCAAAGGATGACGTTACACCAACGATTATTATTCCTGGACTTTTCCAGTGTGAAACTTATCACTATGTAAACGGTGAAAAAGAAACTGACGCTGACGGTGTTCCTCTTGCAGCACCATTCTATATTTCAGTTTCAAACGAATTCATCGGTGCGGCTGTTACAACTGCCGTTCTTCCTGTTACTACAATGTTTATTACTCAGCAGGATAAGGACCAGCTTGCAGCAAAGGCTGTTGCAAAGCTTCTCAGTGACCTTTTGATGGGAAAACAGTCAAGTGATGCTCACGGCAACCTTGACCCTGACGTTCGCCCTGAATATTATGACGGTAGCTTTGCTACACTTACTGACGTTCAGAAAGAGCACGTTCTCAAGAATTTCCCGGTTGAAGAATATTTTGAACTTGCAGGTGAAGAATATCTCTACATTTTCAATTACGTTTCAACAGGTAATATGATTTTAACTGCACAGGCTCTTTACGACTACATCCAGTTTGTTAAAGAGGATTCAGGCTCTGATAAAGTTAACTTGGTTTCTGTAAGCCAGGGCGGTTCAATCACAAACGGTCTTATGCAGCTTTACGTTGACAAGGGACTTTCAATCAATAAAGACGTTAACAGAATCGTGTTTACCGTTCCTGCACTCGACGGCGCAAACCTTCTTGGCGACTGCTACACATACGGTATCAACGACGAAAGTTCAGCACTTTATACTACAATGTTCACATCACTTTTGGGTGAAAACAACGTTTTAAGCTACGTTGTCAGCCTTCTTGTAAGACTTATGCCAAAAGCAGATGTCAGCAACCTTCTCGACATTATTGCAGATACACTTATAAACGATTATCTCAGATATTCAACACTTATGTGGGGTCTTATCCCATCAGGTCAGTACGAGATTTGCCGTGAAAAGTATCTTGCAGATGACGAAATGGCTGAAATTCGTACTCAGGCTGACTGGTATTACAACGCTCAGCTTAATTCTGAAAGCAATATTCTTAAAGCAAAAATGAAGGGTGTCGAGATTTTTGATATCGTTGACACAAACGTTGAACTTTATCAGCTTGCAGCTTCTTACACTTACACTCAGGCTGACGGTATTATTCAGGTTGACTCAACGTCAATGGGCGCTTACAGTGTAAACGTTAACACAAAACTTCCTGAAGATTATACCCGTTCACGCAGAATGTGTTGGAACCCGACTCATGACCATACAGACCCTGAAGGAATTATTGATGCTTACACAGGTCTTCTTCCTGACCATACGTTCTATTTCAGCGGTCAGAACCACGCTACAACCGCATCAAATGACGTTATTATGAGTCTCATCATCCACCTTCTTGTTGATGAAAACTTTACAAGTGTTTATTCATATCCTGACAAGTTCCCACAGTTTAATTACAGCCGTGAGACGTTACAGCTTCGCAAGGATATTGCGGCAATTCAGGAATACGATATGTCTTCAGTTTCAACTGCTGACAAGAATGAACTTGCAGCTGCAATTAAACAGGTTGATGAAATGCTCGCTGTTACAGTAGTTGACGTTGATGCATTCCAGTCTGCAAACGACCGTTTCTATGCAATCTATGATAAGATTATGGGTAACGACGGTATCTTCAGCGAAAAGAATACTTCTAAAGTGTTGTGCACAGCTATTAAAGGCGTTTGTGACGGACTTTACTTAGTTTACGGCGACGCGGCTTACAGCGAAATGCCAATGGCAACTCTTAATATGCTTTTCTAAGAGAAACTAAATTTAAAAAGCCTCACTTTGTGGGGCTTTTTTTAGAATTAGAATGAGATGATAATATGAAAAAAATATTGGCAATATTCCTTGTGCTTTCCTGTCTTTTGTGCTTTTCCTCTTGTAAGGACAACACAAGTACACAGCAAGGGGACAACGGCGACGTCAATGCTTTGACTGATTCGGCAGACGGCAATACAAACGAGGGCGTTGACGGTGCCGAAAGTACTACAACCGTAACGGCTGACAAATTAACGGGTACGTGGATTTGTGACCAGATAATCACACCTCAGGGATTTTATCAGGGATATTATAACTCAAGCATTACAAAAACCGACGTGCAGATGCGAACAACCTATAAATTTAACGAGGACGGTTCTTACAGCACGTCAGTCAGTATTTTAAATATTTCCGAGGTGCGTAAAGAATATCGTTCGCTGATGGTTGAGGGCGCAAGAATAAAGGCTGAAAAAGAGGGAAAATACCTTACAACCGACGACGTGCTTTATTATGAAGATTATGCAGATAACATAATCAAAGATATCTGCAAGGAGAAAAAAGGCACATACAAAATTGACGGTAACCGCTTGGTTTATGGTGATTCAACAACTGAAACCTTTGCTCTTGACGGCAATCAACTTACAATTAAGGGTAAATCCCAATCTGACGGCGAATATAAAATTACTTTAAAACGAAATTAAAAAAAGGCGATGAAGACGAGTGCTCTGCGTTCGTGTTCATCGCTTTTCGTTATTCTGTAACATATTTTTGAAATCTGTCGGCATATTCTGTGGGGATAATCACTTTTAAGGCTGTGCCGTCAGGGGTGTATTCTTCGTTGATGATTTTTGCATTATTTCTCAAGAAATTCACTTCGCCACCCTGCGAAAAGGGGATTAGCAAATTAAGCTCTACACTTTTAAGTGCTAAAGCCTTTTCAATTTCACTTAAAAGCAGGTCAAGGTTAATTCCTTTCAACGCGCTAATCATAACGGTTTTGCCCAAGGTAAGAATCTCAAAAATATTTTCCGCTTTGTCACATTTGTTCATAACGGTGATGATGTTGTCACCGTTACAACCCAAATCCTTTAAAATTCCCGTTGTTATTTCAATATGCTCACTGCAACGAGGGTCAGAGGCATCGCAAACGTTCAGCACAATATCAGCCGTTGCGGCTTCTTCAAGGGTTGAATGGAAAGCCTTGACTAAATCGTGGGGCAGACGGCTGACAAAACCAACCGTGTCAATAAGCATAACGTCTTGTCCGTTTGGCAGGGATAATTTTCTTGATGTTGGGTCCAACGTAGCAAAAAGCTTGTCCTCTGCTAATACTCCTGCATCCGTCAATGCATTCATAAGCGTGGATTTTCCCGCATTGGTATATCCAACAAGGGCTACTGTGGTAACCTGATTTTTTTCTCGTCTTTTACGAAGCAGATTTCTTCGTTTTTCAACCTCGGCGAGTTGCTCCTGCAAAGCATACATTCTTCGCATAATATGACGGCGGTCACTTTCCAGTTTTGTTTCACCGGGACCGCGTGTGCCAATACCACCACCAAGTCGTGACATTTGTTTGCCCTTACCTGTAAGGCGCGGCAAAGCGTATTTTAACTGTGCCAGTTCTACCTGCAATTTACCTTCACGAGTCTTGGCTCTCAATGCAAAAATATCAAGAATTAGCTGTGTTCGGTCAATAACGTGAACGTTAGTGGCGTTTTCAATATTGCGGATTTGAGAGGGTGTCAGCTCACCGTCACAGATAATCAAGTCGATTTCTTGATTGTGACAAAAAAGCTCGGCTTCAGCGAGTCTGCCCTTACCGACAAAGGTAGCACCGTCAGGATTTCCGCGTCTTTGAATAATTGAACCCACAACAACCGCGCCGGCACTTTCTGCTAAAAGTGTCAGCTCTTCAATTGAAGCATCTGCGTCAAAATCGCCCGTATCAACAGAAATCAGCAATGCTTTTTCAGGGGAATTATCAATTTCGTAAAAATCCATAATATTATTCCTCAATAAATTTCGGCGGGAGCCTGAGAACCCCCGCCCTGATTAAAATTCCTTATAATTTATCAATTAGCAGCAGCCACAGCCGTTGTTGTTACAACCGCAGTCGTTCTGACAGCCGCATCCGTTATTATCTGTGAGAAGAATTAAGATGATAATAACAATCAACCAAGAGTTGTTACCGAAGAAGTTACACATTCATTTTTCCTCCTTCCCATATTGAACTTACATTATATCTTATGGAAAATAGGAGAAAGTGTTACATTTGCAAAATCATATATTTTGCATCGATATAAATCCTTGCAGGATTTTCGATATGTGACAAGTCACTCGATATGTGCTGACGCACTCGATATGTTCACTTCGTGAACGAGGATTTATAATATCGAGTTTGAACGGTAGTGAAAACATATCGATTTTGTGAAACAAAAATATCGAGCAATCGTAAGATTGCATATCGAAGTTCAGAAAAACTTTCATTTTGCGCTTTGCGTTTTGCATTTTGCACTTGAATTACACAGTAACTTTATAAATAGTTGTTGTCTTAACAACCTCATCCTTATCAAATACACAATTATAAAAACTCGGTGTGTTTGTTGCGTTTGGATAATACTGAGTTTCAAGACAGAAACCACAACGGAAATCCATTGGAGTGTTATTTTTACCGATTTTACCTTCAAGGAAGTTACCAACATAAAGCTGCATACCTGGTAAATCTGTAAGACAATCAAGGCGGACACCGTTTGGTGCAGTAACAGTAGCGGCAAGACGAAGTTTCTTGTCATAGTCGTTGATACAGAAATTATGGTCATATCCGTTGCCTGCGTCAAGCTGTTCATAATCCGCACCAATATCTCTGCCGATTGTTTTAGGCTCTCTGAAATCAAAAGGAGTACCTGTTACGTCTCTGATTTCGCCCGTTGGCACAAGTCCTTCACCCATTGGTGTGAAAGCATCTGCGTTAATATAAAGCGTGTGGTCAAGAATGTCGCCGTTTTGGTAGCCTTTAAGGTTAAAATATGCGTGGTTAGTAAGATTAAATGCGGTTTTCTTGTCGGATACAGCATTATAATCAATGATAATCTCGTTTTTGTCAGTAAGCGTATATCTTACAGTAACCTTTTTGTTTCCCGGAAAACCTTCTGTGCCGTCAGCGCTGAAATATGAAAATTCAACTGAGTCAGAGTCAACGATAATTGCGTCCCAGACTGCTGTTGAAAATTCTCCGTTACTGTGGAGAGTAACGTCACCGTGAGTAGTTGTAACAGGGACTTTTTCACCGTAAATTGTAAGTCCGCCCTTTGAAATTCTGTTTGCAACGGGACCAACAATCACACCCTGATAATCGTGGCGGTTTTCAAAGCCTTCCATATCGTCAAAGCCTAAAAGCAAGTCTAATTCATTTTCGTCCTTATCTTTCACAAGGATACTTTGTAATGTAGCACCCCAAGTGATAAGATTGATTTTCATATTATTGTTGTTTTCAATAAGGAAAGCGTCAACTTGTTTGCCGTCTTTTGTCTTTCCGAAAACTGATTTTGTAATACCCATATTTTTTCACTCCTATTAGAGATATATTCAAAAATATTATATATTTTATAAGGGTTAAAGTCAACAATAAAACTAATACTTACGGTCAATAATTCTGCATTTTGCCCTTTGCATTTTGCATTTAACTATATCTTGTGATTGCAAAAAAAGAAAAAATATGCTATACTAATTTTCCCTACCCGAATTTTGTGAAAGGAGAGAGATTTATGTTTAAAATTGCGCCAAAGGTCTATTCGTCAATGTTCTCGTTACCCACGGAAATTGCTGACAAAGGCTTAAAATTTGCAAGCGGCGACCAGTTAAAAGTCGTTATCGCTATTTTCAGAAATCCCGAAAGTAACGAAGACAAAATTGCAAAAATGACAAATCTCTCTTTGGAAACGGTTAACGAATGTGTTGAGTATTGGGTGGATTGCGGAGTTTTAATGCTTGACGATATAAAGGAAGCTGTTAAAACCGAAAAACAGACTGCGATGGCTGAAACAATGAAAATGCCGTTGCCTGAAATTCGTTTAACAAAGCCGACTCAGGCTGAAATTGAAAAAGTGCTGAAGAAAAACGGTTCAATGAAACGCCTTTTCAATGAAGCTCAGGAAATTCTCGGCAGAACCTTTGGCTTTGCAATGCAAAGCACGATTTATTCTGTCGTTTATAGCTATAACATCAAGCCTGACGTGGCTAATTGTCTTCTTCATTTTGCAAAAAGCATTGACTCAACCGGGCACGATGACATTCTTAAAATTGCAAAATATTGGGCAGAAAACGGTATAACGAGCCTTTCTGCCGCAGATGAATATATATCCGAAACCGAAAAAGCCTTGACTGTCTTTAAGGAGTTGGCAAAGCGAACGAAGAACGATACTTCTGCACCAAGCTTTGCTGTGCTTGCAATGGTGAGCGAGTGGCTTCGTTGGGGTTACGACATTGACGTAATTGAAAAAGCCTTTAACATAATGAAGGAAGAAAAAAAGACAGGCAGATTGGTTTGGGGAAATATGCGCCACAT
The DNA here is from genome assembly GCA_045633505.1 of Candidatus Fimenecus sp. GTDB lineage: Bacteria > Bacillota > Clostridia > Oscillospirales > Acutalibacteraceae > Fimenecus. Next base: position 8,067 of record JAZQYK010000002.1, read on the forward strand.
CAACGGTGTGCTTAAAAAGTGGCGAAGTGCGGATATGCTCACAATTGAGGATATCGAAAAGGGCACAAAGAAATTCCAGACGAAGCAAGCAAAGAAAAATGCGGTTAAAGAAACGTCTTTTGATATTCAGAAGGCTGAGGAAAAATCAAAATCCAACCGTAAGGATTTTGGCGAGATGAAAAACAAAAGAAAAAAGGGTAAGGGGGCTTAAAAATTGGCTTATTCAACGGAATTGCACGACAGAGCGCGTGAAGAAATCAACAAAAGAAGAAAAAAAGCTGAGGACGAGGCTGCCCGTCGCAGAGCGGAAATCATTACCCAATATGACGATATCGGTGAAATTGAAGCGGTGCTTTCAAGTACAGGCTTGGCAATCGCATCGGCAATGGGATTAAGCGGTGAAAATCTTACTGCAAAAATAGAACAAATCCGTCAAAACAATAAAGAGCTTATTGGAAAACGCAACCAACTTTTCAAAAAGTATAACATTCCTGAAAATTATTTTGATATTCAATATACTTGTCCAAAGTGTAATGACAGCGGTATGATTGAAAATTATGATGCAGAAAAGAACGTTTCTTACGGCGCAAACTTCTGCGATTGTTATCTTGATATTTTGAAGGGCTATGCAATTGCAAAAATGACGAAAAGCACACCTTTGGAGCTTTCAAGTTTTGAAGAATTCAGCCTTAATTATTATCCCGATACAATAATTAACGGTGAATCGCCCTATCACGAAATGTCGAAGGTGTTTAATTCCTGCAAGAAATATGCAGAAAATTTTGATACTGACTCGACCTCGCTTTACTTTTTCGGCCGTACAGGTCTCGGCAAAACCCATCTTTCTCTTGCTATTGCAAACGAGGCGATTAAAAAGGGCTACAACGTGATTTACGGCTCAGTAATCAATTTTCTTAACAAGATGGAAAAAGAAAAATTCGGCAGGGTAGAAAGCTCAATAGATACTGAAGAATTACTCATTGATGCGGATTTGCTTATTCTTGATGATTTGGGCGCTGAATTTTCAACTGCTTATACAGTTTCAGCACTTTATAATATTATCAACAGCCGAATTGCCCGTGGTGTACCGACGATTATCAGTTCAAATCTGGACTTGGAAGAACTGAAAAGCCGTTATCCTGAAAGTGTGGCGTCAAGAATTATCGGGAATTATGCAACCGTACAATTCATCGGTAAGGATATAAGACAAATTCAATCAGCAGAATAAAAAAATAACCGAACAGAAACCAATCTGTTCGGCTTTTTTTATTTTGTCGCTTCTTTTAAAAGTTTTAATATTTTTTCTCTTGAGAAGTTATATTTTTTATTACAGAAATGGCACACAACCTCAGTGCTTTCGTCTTCAGCCATTTCACGAAGTCCTTCTTCACCTGCACCAATGAGAGCCTTCGTGACTCTTTCCGTACTGCAATCACATTTGTATTCAACGTTTTGACTGTCAAGGAATTGCATCTGAAATTCAGGAAGCACCTTTTCGCAAATCTGTTCAGGGGTGAGTCCTTCTGCTAACATCGTTGTGACGGGTTTGATATTTTCAAGACCCTTTTCAACAAGTGAAATAGTTTGTTCATCTGCGGTTGGAAGCAACTGAATTAAAAATCCACCCGCTAAAAGCACGTTTTCGGTTTCAGGGTCAACCAATACTCCCAAAGCGCAAACGGTTGGAGTCTGCTCACTTGTGAAATAATATGCAGTAATATCCTCCGCAACCTCACCTGAAACGATAGGGATTTGTGCGCAATACGGTTCTTTAAGTCCTAAATCTTTGATAACGGTTAAAAATCCGTTTTTACCGATAGCGCCCGAAACGTCAAGTTTACCTTTTTGATTTAACGGAAGACTTACAGTTCTGTCTCCGATATAACCTTTAACCTGACCCTTTGAATTGCTGACTGCAACGACGGGGGAGGCAGGGCCTTCACCGTTAAGTTTTATTGTCAAAGTATCTTTGTCTCCCTTTAAAAGCACACCCATCATCGATGCGGCTGTAATGAGTCTTCCAAGGGCTGCCGAACATACCTTGCTTGTTTTGTGAACGCTTTGCATTTCCTTGACCATCTGGGTTGAGTCAAGCGCAAGGCAATAAAGAGTTCCGTCTTCAGAAATCATTCTGACTAATTTGTTCATTTTAATTCATCCTTAAATATAGTCTTTGTTTTCTTGGCAACAATTGTAATTCGCTGAGTTTCAGCGTTTACAGGGTTGTCACCGTAATCATCAAATGTATTTGTCAGTTCAAAACCGCATTCGTCAAGTATCTCGGCGATATCTTCAAATTTGTAGGAATACTCGCAAAAATCCTCGCTGTATCTTTCAAAAAGCTCGTCATCTTCGTTTTTGATGAAGAAGTCAAGGTCAATATGGGTTTTGCCCTTGTTTTTATCAAAACTGTTTTGCCAAACGCAATAAACCTCATCCATATCATAAACGAAAGTGTTATTGCCAAGTATTTTTTCGTGCTTGAACGGAGTGTTGATATCAAAAACGAAAATACCGCCCATATTCATAAACAACGAAACACGGCTGAATGCTCTTTTGATTTTTTCAAGTGAGTCAATATGATTTACTGCATCAAGAGTACAAACAGCACAATCAATTGTGCCGAATAAATCCAAATTCTCACCGCTTTGGCAAAGGAACATTGCATTTGAATTCAATTCATATTTCTTTTCAATCGCAACGCTGAGCATATCTTCACTTGGGTCAACTCCGATAATGTCAAAACCTTTATCTTCAAGCAAAAACGAAAGTGTTCCCGTGCCGCAGCCAAGGTCAAGCAAAAGCCCCCCGTTTATTCCGTTAAGGGATAACAGGGAGCATATTTTCTCTGCGATTTTTTGATAGTCAACGTTATCGGTTAAAATATCATAAACCGATGAAAAAATATTATAGCTCATCTTTTAAGTCTGTCGAACACAGTGTCATAACCGTCGGCACCGTATTGAAGTGAACGGTTAACACGGCTGATTGTTGCGGTTGAAGCACCTGTTTCAGCCACGATATCGTTATAAATTTTCTTTTCTGTAAGCATTTTTGCAACAACACAACGCTGTGCCATAGCGTGGAATTCAGTTACAGTGCAAAGGTCCTGGAAAAAGTTGTAACATTCTTCTTCATTATTTAACTGCATAATGCATTTAACAAGAAAATCCGTATTGTCATTTTTAAATTCAATTCCCATTTTTATAAACCTCCAACGATTAGGATTATCTCTGTCACCCTATCTTTTTAAATTTTAACACATTAAAACTTGAAAGTAAAGAACTTTTTGTCAAATCAAGTGTAAA
>JAZQYK010000003.1:0-5105 GCA_045633505.1 Candidatus Fimenecus sp.
CATAATCTTTTCGCCGTATTCTTCACTCTTGGCATTGTAAACGTCCATTGCCTTGTTGTAGAAATATTCTTTAAACTCGTCAGCAGTTGAATATTCGTTTTCAATATCATTCTCTGCGAGATATTTGAATTTGTTGATAAGTCCTTTAACGTTCCAATCCTCAGCAGAATTTTCCGCAGGGCAATAGAAATCAACCGTTTCGCTCACGTAATCATCAATCATTTTAAGAATTGTTGCGTGAATGTCGGCACCGTCAAGAACCTTATTTCGCTGACCGTAGATAACCTCTCTCTGCTTATTCATAACATCATCAAAACGAAGAACATTACGACGCATTGCAAAGTTGTTACCTTCAACCTTTTTCTGAGCGCCTTCGATTGTGCTTGTGAACATTTTTGCCTCAACGGGAATGTCACCCATACTCTTAAAGGTATCAAGAATGTTATAGAAACGGTCACCTGCGAAAAGACGAAGCAACTCATCCTCTGCTGACAGATAGAATTTACTTCTGCCCGGGTCGCCCTGACGACCTGCACGGCCACGAAGCTGATTGTCAATTCGACGTGATTCGTGACGTTCAGTACCGATGATAAAGAGACCCCCTGCTTCACGGACTTTTTCCGCTTCCTCACGAAGCTGTTCTTTATATTTCTTTTCTAATTCCTGATAAGTCTTTCGTGCCTCAAGAATATCCGTGTTATCGGTTTCGGCAAAGCCCGTTGCCTCTGCAATAAGCTCGTCGGAATAATCCATTCTTCTCATTTCGTTACGAGCCATATATTCAGGGTTACCGCCGAGAATAATGTCAGTACCACGTCCTGCCATATTCGTAGCAATCGTAACTGCACCGAATTTACCTGCCTGAGCAATAATTTCAGCTTCTTTATCGTGGTATTTAGCATTAAGCACTTCATGCTTGATTCCGTGCTTTTTAAGAACTTTACTTAAAAGCTCACTCTTTTCAATATTGGTTGTACCGACAAGCACGGGCTGTCCTTTTTGGTTACATTCAAGCACCTGTTCAATGATTGCCTTGAATTTTGCAACTTCAGTTTTATAAAGCACGTCGTCCTCGTCATCACGGACAACCGGTTTGTTCGTTGGAATTTCAATTACGTCAAGCTCATAAATTTCCTGAAATTCCTGACTTTCGGTCATCGCAGTACCCGTCATACCTGAAAGTTTTTTATAAAGACGGAAATAATTCTGGAAAGTGATTGTTGCAAGAGTTTTTGACTCTCTTTCAACCTTAACGTTTTCTTTTGCTTCAATTGCCTGATGAAGTCCGTCAGAATAGCGGCGGCCAAGCATAATACGTCCCGTAAATTCGTCAACGATAAGCACCTGACCTTCTTTTACAACATAGTCAACGTCACGCTTCATAACGCCGATTGCCTTGATTGCAAGGTCAATATGATGCTGGATTGTAAGATTTTCTACGTCAGCAAGATTTTCAACGCCAAAGAATTTTTCAGCCTTTTTGATACCGTTTTGTGTAAGAGAAGCAGTTTTTGCTTTTTCGTCAACGATAAAATCGTCATCCTCGTCAGCAATATTTTCAATGCCCTGTTTTGCATCAATTTCTTTAACCTTGCACATTTTAAGTCTTTTTGCAAACTCGTTGGCAATTTTGTAAAGGTCAGTTGATTTGTCACCCATACCTGAAATAATAAGAGGTGTTCTTGCCTCGTCAATAAGGATTGAGTCAACCTCGTCAACTACTGCAAAATTATGACCGCGCTGAACTCTTTGCTCAGCATAAATCACCATATTGTCACGAAGATAGTCAAAGCCCATCTCGTTGTTTGTGCCGTAAGTAATGTCACAATTATAAGCCGCACGTCTTTGCTCACCGTCCAAATCGTGAACAATAAGACCTACTGAAAGACCTAAAAATCTGTAAAGTTTACCCATCCATTCAGAGTCACGGCGAGCAAGGTAATCGTTAACCGTAACAATGTGAACGCCCTTGCCTGAAAGCGCATTAAGATAAGCAGGAAGAGTAGCCACAAGTGTTTTACCTTCGCCCGTTCTCATTTCAGCAATTCGTCCCTGATGAAGAACGATACCACCGATAATCTGCACGGGGAAATGGCGCATATTAAGAACACGGGCAGATGCCTCACGACAGGTTGCGAATGCTTCAGGAAGAATGTCGTCAAGAGTTTCGCCTTTTTCGAGTCTTTCTTTAAATTCAACAGTTTTTGCCTGAAGCTCGGCATCTGTCAGCGCCTTGTATTCTTCTTCAAGAGCAAGAACTTTTTTCTGAATCGGGAGTATTCTTTTAACCTCACGGCTTGAATAGTCACCAAAGATTTTTTTGAGTAATGACATATATTTTTATCCTTTCAATGAATTGGGAATATTGACAAATTTCAATTTTATGTTGAATAAAAGTTATTTATATACTATCCCCCATTATGATTAACTCATTATACCATATAAATTATAAAAAATCACTAACAAATTGTTAATTTTTGCAAGTTTTTTTCTTGATTTTACACAGAAAATTTGATATTATTTTATTAGGTTTATATTGTAGGGAAAAACCTGCGCCAAAAGCGTATATTTTTTGAAGGAGGAATCAGAAATGACTGATTCAAGAACACTTGCTTACATCAATATGTATGCCGTTCTCGGTACCTTGGAAAACCTTTGTGAACTTGATGATAAAGCAAAAGAGATTATTTCAACTCTTGAAAAACCGATTTCTTTAGCTTTCGACGTCAAGGACGGTCCAAGCGCTACACTTACATTCTCTAAAAACGGTTGCCGTATGGATGACGGAGTTAATGCAGATTGCGACATTAAAATCCCCGTTGCTAATTGCGACAAATTTAATGGAATTATTGACGGAAAGGTTACACCAATCCCAACAAAAGGTCTTACAAAAATCAATTTCCTTTTGAAAACGTTTACAGCTCTTACTGACAGACTTACAGAAGTTATGAGACCAAGTGAAGAACTTCTTAAAGACGCTGACTTCTTCCGTCTTAACACTCTCTGCACTTTCTATACAGTTGCAGTTGCTATTTCACAGATTGGTAATCAGGATGCTATCGGTAAATTCAGCGCTTCAAACATTGCTGACGGTGACATTCAGATTGGTATTACGGATACGGTTTATGCTACTATCCGCGTTAAAGACAATCATCTTATCACAATCAAGCAAGCGCCAGAAAAGCCTCGTGCAATTATGGAATTCTGTAACCTTGAACTTGCTAACGCACTTTTCGCAGGTACAGTTAACTCAATTGACCACGTTGGTAACGGTAACATCACAATCCGCGGACTCATTTCAATGGTTGATAACGTAAACCGTATTCTTGACAGAGTTGGATTGTATCTTGCATAAGGAGGACAATGAAGATGAGTAAATTCCCAACATTTGATACAACAAAAAGCCGTGCAATGTTTGAACAGGCTTCAAAAGTTATTCCAGGAGGCATTTACGGTCACTTAGGTCCTGCTGAAGGTCAGTGGATTCCTGTTAACAGATGGCCGTCATTCGCTGAAAAAGCACAGGGCTCATACTTCTGGGACGTTGACGGCAACAAATACATTGACTATATGTGTGCTTACGGCCCTAACGTTTTAGGTTACAATGACCCTGACGTTGACGCCGCCGCATTGGCACAGCTTAAACTCGGCAACTGTACAACTGCACCTGGTAAAGTTATGGTTGAGTGTGCAGAAACACTTGTTGACACGGTTGCTTGTGCTGACTGGGCATTCTTCTGCAAGAACGGTTCAGACACAACGACTCTTGCAACAATGGCGGCAAGAGCACATACACATAAGAAAAAGATTATTTTCTTGAAGTATTACTATCACGGAGATTTCCCATGGGCACAGAAGATTGACTACCCGGGCATTACTCCTGAAGACGTAGCAAACAACATTATCGTTCCTTGGTTTGACCTTGATGCAATCCAAAAGGCTTACGACGATAACAACGGTGATATTGCCGGTATTATTGCTCAGCCTTATGACCACGGTAACTTTAAGGATAACGAGGTTGCTTCAAAGGAATACTGGCAGGCAGTTCGTAAATGGTGTGACGACCACGGCGCAGTTCTTATTATTGACGACGTTCGCGCAGGTTTCCGTCTTGACCTTGCAGGTTCCGACCATTACTATGGCTTCAAGGCAGACCTTATCTGCTTCTGTAAAGCTCTTGCTAACGGTTATAATATGTCAGCACTTTGCGGTGGCGAACATATGAAAGCAACTGTTTCAGGTATTACGTACACAGGTTCATATTGGATGAGTTCTGTTCCGTTCGCAGCTTGTATCGCTTGTATCAACAAGATGAAAGCTCTTGACACACCGACAATGTTCCGTCGTCTCGGTAAAATGGTTACTGACGGCTTTGTTGCAGCCGGTGCTGAACACGGCTTCGACCTCAGAGTTTCAGGTGAACCTGCACTCTTCTATTTGAGAATTGCTAACGACGATAACCTTATGCTTCATCAGGAATGGGTTGCAGAATGTGTTAACCGCGGTTTGTTTATCACTTCTCACCACAACCACTTCATTAACGCTTCTCTCACAGAAGAAGACATTAAGAAGTCAATTGAAATTGCTGAAGACGCATTCTCAGTTGTTGCTAAAAATCACCCTGAGCTTAAAGGCTAATAACGTAATTTAACGGAAGAGGGATTCCGTGTTATAAAAAATTTTCTTGGAGGGAAAATTATGGCTAATTTATCAAAGGCAGAATGGCTCGCACTCGAAAAGAAAGCCCTTGAACTCCGTAAACTCTGCGTTCAGACAACAGTTTGGGCAGGTAGCGGACACTTCGGCGGCGGTATGAGTGTTATGGACCTTCTCACAGTTCTTTATCACAAGTATCTCAACATTAAGGTTGACGAACCAAAATGGGATGACCGTGACAGATTTATTCTTTCAAAGGGTCATGCGGCAATCGCTTATGCTCCTGTTCTTTGCGACAAGGGATTTAACGATGTTGAAATGCTTAAATCTTTCAACCTTTCAGGTTCAAAAATGGGTATGCACCTTGACTCAAACAAAGTTGTAGGCGTTGACGCTTCAACTGGTTCTCTTGGCCACGGCCCATCAATCGCAGCAGGTACAGCACTTGC
>JAZQYK010000004.1:0-3983 GCA_045633505.1 Candidatus Fimenecus sp.
CCTGAAGCATTTGCAGACGGTTTGTTTGACAAGATAGATTATAAGGAAGAGGAGGATATTCAACTTGAAACTGTCCAAGAGATTATCGAAGAATATGAAGACGTTGATGAAACTCTTTTACAAGAAGAACTCACCGATGAATACAGTGGAGAGTCTGAAGACTCTTCCGAAACAGATGAAATCGGATTGGAACAGGAAGAAGAGATAACTCCTGAGCCTGAAGAAAAAGAAGAAAAGAAAAAGAGGGGTTTCTTTGGACTTTTTAATCGCAACTCATAATATGAAAAAACAGGCAGAATTACAAAGAATTCTTGCCCCATTAGGAATAAACGTTTTAACTGCTGATATGGCAGGGATTGAACTTTCTGACGTTGATGAAACGGGAGAAACGTTTGAAGAAAACGCGTTTTTAAAAGCAGACAGTGGTTGCAAAGAAAGCGGAATGGTCTGTGTCGCAGACGATTCGGGACTTATGGTTGACTTTCTTGACGGTGCCCCCGGTGTTTATTCTGCCCGTTTCGGCGGTGAACACGGAAATGATGCTAAAAACAACGAAAAGCTTTTAGGACTTATGAAAGACGTGCCCGACAGTGAAAGAACTGCAAGATTTGTAAGCTGCGTTTGTTGTTGTTTCCCTGACGGAAGAAGTTTTACAGTGCGTGGTACTTGTGAGGGTGTAATCGCACACGAGGTACAAGGTAACGGTGGTTTTGGTTATGACCCTGTATTTTTAGTAGGGGACAAAACATTCGGCGAACTTTCAGCCGAAGAAAAAGATAAAGTAAGCCACCGTGGTAACGCATTAAGAAAATTTGTAGAAGAACTTCCAAAATATTTAGGAGAGTAATATATGACAAGTAAAGAAAGAGCATATTGGAGAAGTCAGGCAAACGGACTTCAAGCGTTGTTTCAAGTTGGCAAGGGTGGAATTTCAGATGCGCTTATTAAGCAGACTGATGATGCACTCAAAGCCCGTGAGCTTATTAAAATCAAGGTGCTTTTAGAAACAAGCCCTGAAAAGCCAAAAGAAATTGCACAAAAACTTGCAGAGGCAACTAATAGTGATTGCGTTGGTGTAATCGGCGGCAGTATGATTTTCTACCGTTATAATCCCGAATTACACAAAGACGAGAAAAAGAAGGGCAGAAAATAATGAAAATAGGTATTTTCGGCGGAACGTTCAATCCCCCACACAAAGGTCACGCAAGAATGATTGAGACAATGACGGAAGAATTAGGGCTTGATAAGGTTTTAATTATTCCTAACAAAATTCCAACTCATAAGCGTTGTGATGACCTTGCTGACAACAAAGACAGAATACAGATGTGCAAAATGGCATTCACGAACCCTAAATTTGAAATCAGCACGATGGAGATGGACAGAGACTCTGACAGCTACACAATTTATACTGTCAAGGATTTAAGAAAAAAATATCCAAATGATGATTTATATTTAATTATCGGCTCGGATATGTTCCTTATTTTCCATAAGTGGTATAAACACAAAGAGCTTTTGGACGAATGTACAATCTGTGTTGCATCTCGCAATACTGACGACAATATTCAAAGCCTTCGTCAATATGCATTTGAAAATTTAGGTGTTTATATTAACGGTCTTGACGGGAAGAATATACATATCTCACCGCTTGATGCTTATATTGTAAGCTCAGGTGAAATCCGTGAAAAAATCAGCGAAGGCAAGAGCCTTTATGGAATTGTTGAGCCTGAAATCATTGAATATATGGAGAGCCACAAATTATATGGATACGGCAAGAAATAAAGAATTTTTAGAAATTCTCAAAACTCGCTTAAAACCCGAAAGACTTTATCATTCAATCTGTGTGGCGGAACAAGCAAAGCATTTAGCCGAGATTTTCGGCGGTGACGTTGAAAAATCATACACAGCAGGGCTTGTTCACGATATAATGCGATATGAACCGCCCGAAAAGATGCTCGAAATGATTGAAAACGACGGTCAAAGCCTTACTGAAAGTGAAAAGAATATTACAGTTACTCTACACGCAATTGCAGGAGAAATCTTTTTAAGAAAAGAGTTAAAAGTGACTGATGAAGAAATACTTTCAGCAGTTCGTTGGCACACAACGGGCAAAGAGGATATGTCGTTGCTTGAAAAGATTATCTACGTTGCCGACTTGACTTCTGATGACAGAGAATATCCCGATATTCTTGAAGTGAGAGCGATGGCAGAAAAAAGTCTTGAAAAAACCTGTCTTCGCGGTCTTTCGTTCACAATTGAGGATAATGCAAGAAAAGGCAGACCGATTCACATTGATACAGTTAAAGCCTACAACTACCTTGCAGAAAGGAAATGAATATGGATAGAACAGAACTTATGAAAAATATTGTTGCTACTCTTGACGGCAAGAAAGCAACTAATATAAAATCACTTGAAATTACAGAACTTACGTCTGTTGCGGATTATTTCGTAATCGCAACGGGTACGTCGGGCACTCACATTCGCGCGTTGTCTGACGAAGTGCAGGATTCACTCACAAAACAAGGCGTTGAGCCTAAAAATATTGAGGGAAAATCAACGGGTTGGATTCTTTTAGACTACGGCACGGTGGTTGTTCACCTTTTCACACCTGACCAGAGAGAACTTTACAGTTTGGAGCATCTTTGGGCAGACGCAAAAGAAGTTGACGTTAGTGATATAATCACTGATTAAAATAGTAAAAAATCTCTTTAAAGAAGGTTATATATATGAATTACGATTTTAAAGCTACCGAACAAAAGTGGCAACAGAAGTGGGAAGAAGCAAAGGTTTTTGAAGCTCAGGACGGTTCTGACAAGCCAAAATTCTACGGACTTGTTGAATTTCCATATCCGTCAGGCGCGGGTATGCACGTCGGTCACATCAAGGCTTATTCAGGTCTTGAAGTAGTATCAAGAAAAAGAAGACTTGAGGGCTATAACGTGCTTTTCCCAATCGGCTTTGATGCTTACGGTCTTCCAACAGAAAACTATGCAATCAAAACGGGTATCCACCCAAGAAAAGTTACTGATATGAACATTGAAAAGTTCACAAGTCAGTTAAAACGCGTGGGTTTCTCATTTGACTATTCAAGAGTGGTTGATACAACTGAAGAAAAATACTATAAATGGACTCAGTGGATTTTCCTTAAAATGTTTGAAAACGGACTTGCTTTCCGTGATAAGACGTTGGTTAACTATTGCCCATCTTGTAAAGTTGTTCTTTCAAACGAGGACTCACAGGGCGGTAAGTGTGACATTTGCCACAGCGACGTGGTTCAAAAGTCAAAGGACGTTTGGTATTTGAGAATTACTGAATATGCTGACAAACTTCTTGAAGGCCTTGCAGACGTTGATTATCTTCCGAATATCAAACTTCAGCAGGTTAACTGGATTGGTAAGTCCCGCGGTGCTTTTGTAAACTTTAATCTTAACGAAATTCCTGAGGAATTGAAGATTTATACAACTCGTCCTGATACTCTTTTTGGCGTAACGTTTATGGTTATGGCACCTGAGCATCCGATTATCGACAAATATGCAGATAAGATTTCAAATATGGACGAAATTGCAAACTACCGTTCAGAATGTGCAAAGAAAACAGAGTTTGAACGTACACAGCTTGTTAAGGATAAGACGGGCGTTAAGATTGCAGGAATTACTGCAAAGAACCCTGTAAACGGTAAGGATATTCCTATTTACATATCCGACTACGTTATGATGGGTTACGGTACGGGCGCTATTATGGCTGTTCCTGCACACGACGACCGTGACTATGATTTCGCAAAGAAATTCGGTATCGACATTATTGAGGTTATCAAGGGTGGTAACATTGACGAAGCCGCTTACACGGGCGACGGTGAAATGGTTAACTCTGATTTCCTTAACGGTATGGACAACAAGAAAGACTCAATCGCAAAGATGATTGATTTCTTGCAGGATAAAGGCATCGGCGAAGGCGGTGTTCAGTTCAAAATGAAGGACTGGGCGTTT
>JAZQYK010000005.1:0-16166 GCA_045633505.1 Candidatus Fimenecus sp.
CGTCACGATTTCAAGGGTGTTGTTGACAGCATTAATTTGTTAATCAATGAAAATACACCTGAAAGCCTTAATAAAGCTAAGGAATTACTTTCTGCTCTTAACAATAGCCTAAACGCAACAAAAATTCCTGTCTATTCACAAAATCTTGTTGCGAATGCCGTTATTGCCGCTAAACACGAAGAGGCGATAACTGATAGAATTAAAATGGATATTGCTGTTGACTTGCCCGAAGAACTAAGTGTTGAGGCAATCGACCTTAATTGTGTATTCCTGAATCTTTTGAACAACTCTATTGAGGCGTGTAAAAAGTTTCCTGTTGAGCATAGAAGAATAATGCTTAAATCAACTATTCAAGCCGGATATTTGTTGATAAAAACAGAGAACCCCTGCTCATTAGTTGAAATAGACAAACAAGGTAAAATTAAAACTTCAAAAAAAGATAGCAAAAATCATGGGTTCGGACTTTCACTTATTGAAGATGTGACAAAAAAATATGATGGTCATTTTGAAATAAATACTAATGATAATAAATTTGTAACTACTGTTTCTTTAAGATTGTAACAAAATTTATCTAATAGAACTTAAATCATTCAGCTTATAATTATTCCTGTTCTGCAGGCATCAACCACTATTATTAAAAAATCATCAATGTTCCTCCCTTGAATTACTAAATTGAAAATGTTATAATAAGTTAATAAATATTGAAAGGCTTATTTTATGAAAGAAAAGACTTCATTAGTTTTTACTGGTGATATTGGTTTTGACCGATATATGTATGGTAAATGGGATGACAAAAACTTAATATCGAAAGAAATTCTTGACTTTCTTCATAGCGCTGACCATGTTATCACTAATGTTGAAGGTCCTGTTGCAGTTGCAGAAACAAACACAACTCAAAGTGGTGTTCAGCAGTTATTACATACTATTGACCCGAAAGCAGTTAAAGTGCTTAACGATATGAAATCAGATATATGGAATATTTGCAATAATCATATTATGGATGCAGGACCCTACGGTATTGAAAGCACACTCAAAATCGCAAAAGAGAACGGTGTGCAGACAATCGGCGCAGGAATGAATATCGACGAAGCTAGAAAGCCAGTTATTCTCAATGAAGCTGGTGGAATTGGTATGTTTGGTGTTGGTTATCAACGTGCATGTAGAAAAGCTGATATTGACAAACCCGGTTGTTATAGCTGGAGTGACCTTGACGAAATACAGAAAACTATTGACGATATAAAAAGTAAATGTCGTTGGTGTATTGTTGTTGCACACGCAGGTGAAGAATTCACTCCACTCCCTTCCCCTTACACTCGTGAAAGATACCACAAGTATTTAGAAATGGGTGCTGATATTGTTGTGGCACACCACCCACATGTACCAATGAATTATGAAACTGTTGGTGATAAGGTAATTTTCTATTCACTTGGTAATTTTATTTTTGATACTGATTATCAGCGTTCACAGTTTAATACTGATATCGGCTTGATTATTAAACTTAACTTTAATGAAAATGAGTTTAATTTTGAGCCGATGGGACTTAAAATTGTCCGTGGTGAAGAACGAATTGTTAAAGACGAGTTGCCACGTATTTTTATTGACGTTCAGAAGGACGAATATGAACTTTTAGCACCTTTGTCGGCAAAGATGCTTATTGCGGCTACAAAGCGTCAAATGACCTATTTAAAGCCCGAAGAATTCAAAGGTGCAACGGAAGAAAAATGGAAAGAACATTTCGCAGAGCCGTTAAGAACGGGACGAGTACCCGGTGAAACACTTGATTTTCATATTATCTGTCCCCTTGCAGAAAAAGCTGAAGAAGGCAAATGGAAGGAAAGCAAATTAGAGGATATTAAAAACTATATTTTAGAGCAGATGTAACACAAAAGGATTGGAAAGTTAACTCCAATCCTTTTTCTTTTACCAAGTATTAACTTTTTCGATATGAACAGGATATGCTCTGAAATAATCATAGCTGTCCAATCTTCTCATATATGAGTCGTAAGTGTGTGAGCAGATTAAGATTTCTCCATCGGGAGCAAAACCCGTTACCACAAGCGTATGATATAATCTTTGACCGTTGTATAAGAAAATCACGTCACCAAGCTCGATTTCGCTTAATTCTGCATCTCTTCCGACAGGACCGACACTTTGATTAGTTGTTAAAAATCTGTATAAATACCCTACACCCGACCAAGCGGCTGCACGATTATCAGGTGAAATGTAGTACCAACCGTAATCGCGGGTATAATTCATTACACCTGCACCTGCATAAATACATTGTGATGCAAAATTGGTGCAATCCCCTCCTAATCCGTGGAAATCAAAATATTGCGGATTTCGTGACAATGCCCATTTCTTTGCATATTCAACAGCTTTGTTTCTGTCATAATCAAAACTACGCATAAAAAAATCACCCTATACAGTTTATGCATAGAGTGAATTTAACGTTATTTAATTCCAATAATCAGTATCTATATAGCGCATCATTTACAGCATTGATTATTTGTTCAAACATAAAAATTCCCTTAAATAAAAAATGGGCACAGCCATTAAAGTTGTGCCCAAGACTTTGGCGGAGAGCAAGGGATTCGAACCCTCGAAACCGTTTTAGCAGTTTACACGATTTCCAATCGTGCTCCTTCGACCAGCTCGGACAACTCTCCGTGTCAACAGTAAATTATTATATAAGATAATTTTCCCAAAATCAAGTATTTTTATAAAAAATATGGGGCTATCAATCGATAACCCCATAAAAATTTATTATTCAACTGTAACTGTTCCGTCTTCGTAAACTGTGATTTTATCACCTGTTTTAACGGTGTTAAGAAATTCTTCACCAAGACAGTCAACCGTTGGCATTGGAGTATCAGTCCAAACTGAACCGATAATTGCACCTGCTGCTGCAAGTGAGTCAATATGCTCTGAGAAAAGCATACAAGCAGGACAACGTTCCATAACCTTTGCGCAATAAAGCACAAGACCACCCGTTGTTGAACCGATTGTCTGTGGAAGGCAAAGTGCTGCACCCGTCATTGGCTTTTCGTAAATATCTGTGTTGTTCTGGTCACCGCATTTAGCCTCTTTATCGCCAAACTGTAATGCGCCCTGAAAAGAAGCAAGTGTATTGAAACCACCGTGAGAAACAAGAGCTGTTGCTGCTGCTGTGCCCGGAACTACGGGACGACCTTTGAATGTTTTCATTTTATTTTGCCTCCTTTGTAATAATATCAAGAATTTCTTCGCTTGTATAATAACGAGAAGTTGTATATGTACGAAGTTTATTTGAGTTTGTGATAACGGGCATTTTCTTTGCAAGTGGGTTGTTCATATACATAAGTGGACAAATGTAACTGAGAATAACACCAGTCGACTGAAGTTTTGCATACATATCAGTCTTTTTGAACTCGTCACAAACCGCAGGAGGAGCTGTGAAAACGGTAGGAACTGAAACTTTCTTAAGACCATTTTTCTTAAGGCCTTCATATACGTTTTCTGTCCACTCTTTAAGCTGTGCCATTGTCATGTGTGGACAGCCTACGAAGCAAAGTTTTGGAGTTGCATCAGGATTTTTCCACATAACTGGATATGATGCCTTAACTCTTTCAAGCTCAGCGTCATCAATTACGTAAACCTGTGCATTTTCAGTAACGAGTGACTCACCCATTTCAACTGCTTCAGGTGTAAGACCTGCAATATGATAAAGACCAACTGCACCGTTTGATGCACAAGCAGCACCGAAGTCTTTAAGGTATGCTTTATTGTCGTCTGTAAGCTCTGTGCCAAGCCATTCGTTCATACCCTTAACGTAAGGTACGTCTTCCATAACCTTCATACCGATTGCAGAGCCTAAAATCTGTGCTTCAGGCTTCTTTGAGCATTTAACCTCAACAATCCACGTTGCTTTTCTGCCCTCATCTGTAAGAAGACCGAAATCAGGAACAAAGCCTGCGATTGAGCCCATCATTTCGATAAGACCTGAGTTACGGTTGCAACGAGCGCCGATAACAGAGTTTGCATAAGCAACTGCGCTTGATTCTGCCCAAGAAAGAATGTCACCTTTTTTAGGTGTATTGCCTACTTCATCAAGATAACAAGCACAAGTATAAGCATTATCATCAAGAAGACCCATTTTACGAAGCTGTTCGTTATATGAATCCTGCTTTGAATACATAAACTTTTTGAATACGAAATTCTTTAAAAAGTCCGAAGGAACATTTGGGTCAAATGGTTTTGGGTCAACAGAGAAATTCTGTTTTGATGTAACACCTGCATTAAGAAGCTGGTCCATCAAATCAAAAACAGGAGTCATCATTTTAAGACCGAAACTTGTAACAAGATGTCCTTTTTCACTTGTAACTGGTACCATTCTTTCTGCACCGAAAGTTTCACCGTACATAACAAGTGTTTTCATAACCTTAGCCATAACTTCGCCTTGTTCACCATTTAGCATTGCCTGCTGTTCAGCAGTTAATTGCATTGCCATTGTTATAACACCTCTTTTTTAAGATTAACAAAATTTTAACAATATAAGTTTACTCCTAATATTCAAAATAGTCAATGAATTTTCAGTTTTTTATATAAAAATAACGGTAGGTTTTCACCTACCGTCGTTTAAACCGTTTTCTTTATACCGAACATCATTCTTAAAATTCCGCTTAAAATTTTTGGGCTTTTTACCAATACCACTTTCACAGCTATGTCCCCCTTAAGTTTTGCAGAGTGACACTCCACTAATTACAAGTGCAAGTGCTAGTAATACAATTACAAATTTTTGTGGAAAAATCAATGAAATTACTAAGCCTAATCCTAAAGCTACAAAGATTAAGCCTTTTAAATCATTTCTACGCTTTCCCATAAAAAATCCCCCTGCGAATGTATTTACTACATTATACGCAAGGGGTATTTTTTTGTTACAATTGAGTTTCTACTATCACCAAAGTGCCATCTTTGACGCTGACTTCACAAAATTCATCAATAATATGATTACTTGTACTTAAAGCGCAATCAAACGGGTCAAGAGTATAATCACTCAACGGATAATATAGCCCTTTGAGATTTACACCATAAGCCTTATCGCCGTAAGCAAACACGGAAATTTGTTGATTATCTTTTTGGGTAATTCTTATATTTGAATCCGTGATACTTCTAAAAATATGCTTATCATCAATCATTGTGAAATCAACGTTATTTTTAGAAGCCTTTGCCATTAAAGAAATATTGGCAAACGTGTGTTCAAACCGACCGCCCGTACCACCAAGAAGCAAAAAAGATTTAAAACCCGCTTTAACACCCTCATTAAAAGCCGCCACACTGTCTGTAACGTCTTTTTCAATCGGCAGAGTGATAGTTTCTATATTTTCAGGTAAAGCCTTTATAGAGTCAAAATCGCCAATCAGCAAATTCGGAGTAATACCGCACTCGTTTGCAATATCATAACCACCGTCAGCGCAGATAATATAATCATCGGAACAAATATTCTTTTTTAGAACGTCAGCTGAGCAGTCTCCTCCGCCGATAATTACACATCTTTTCATAATTCCCACTCTTTGATTTCTTTTGCCTGATTATACAAAGCAATATAATTATTATGTCTGACTTCGCTGATTTTGCCTTCTTGGACTGCTTCACAAATTTTACAGCCTTTGTCATTGATATGAGCGCAGGAAGTAAATTTGCATAAACCTAAATATTCCCTGAATTCTCTAAAGCAATACGGTAACTCGTCTTTTAAAATAATTTCAGTTTTATCAAATTCAAAAGCTGAAAATCCAGGAGTATCAATAACGTAACCGCCGCACACGTTAAAAAGCTGCGCTTCACGGGTTGTGTGACGTCCTCGACCAAGTTTATTACTGATTGCACCCGTTGATAAATTTAGCGTTGGGTCAATTTTATTGAGCAAAGTCGTTTTTCCAACACCCGAATTACCTGTAAAAGCAGTAATTTTTCCTACCATTAGCTTTTTAATTTCTTCAATACCCTGTTCGTCATTATAAAGTACAGTAATACCGCTTTTAGAATAAATATTATAAATTTCATCAGATGCCAGAATATCACTTTTTGAAACAATAATAATTGGCTCAATTTCTTTATGTTCAGCAATTGCAATCAGCTTATCAATAACCATAAAGTTTGGTTTTGGTTCAACAGTTGCTACAACAATAAATAAATTATCTATATTTGCAACGGGAGGTCTGTTAAGAAAATTCTTTCGTTCACAAATTCGGTCGATAGTATTTTCGGCATTGTCGTTTACAGTAATTTCAACGGTATCACCAACCAATGGAGTGACGCGTTCTTTCCTGAACACACCTCTTGCCTTACATTCATAAGTCGCATTGGCGACTTCAACGTAATAGAAGCCGCCAATACCCTTTATAATTATCCCTTTATAACCCATATTTAATCTGCATTCATCTCTGTACCGAGACTCACTGTAAGAACTATTTCCTGACTGGTAGGATATTTTGTAGCGCCGTCAGCAGACGGTGTCTGTGAAATAACAGTACCGGCAGGAGTTGCATCCTCAACTTCGATAAATTTTATATTCTTAAATCCCGCAGCATTAAGTTTTGTAACCGCCTCATCTTTAGTGCAGCCAACAACGTTGGTCAATAAAACTGCGCCGTCGTTATCTTTAACCTCACTTAAAACTGCCGGTACCTTTGTAAAGTCAACCTTACCTTCCTGAATAACTAAATCGTCAATAATTACACGATATGTATTATCCGCACCAGAGCCTTTAAGCGTATAGGTTTTCTTTGCACCGTCAAGATATAATTCACTTGACGTGTAGAAAAGTTCACTATTGATATAAATTTTGAGTATTCCCGTTTTTTGAGTTGATGGCAACGTTACTGTAATATCAACCGATGACTCACTCGGGACACCGTTACTGATAGTAAAATCAATTTTTGTGCCGATTGGAACATCTGTATCTTTTGCAATACTCTGACTGACAACCGTACCCTTTTCCAATTCGCTGTCAACCTCTGTAACTTCACCTACTTCAAGGTCAGAGGCTTTGATAAGCTGTTCAGCAACTTCACGGCTGCAACCTTCAAGCGCAGGAACTTTAACTGTTTCTTTAACGTCGGTTGCGACAAAAATTGTAACCTGTGTACCTGTTTTTACAGAGCTTCCTGCTTCAGGTGAAGTTTTTAAAACAATACCTGCCTGAACAGTTTCAGAATATTCAGGCACAACAGTAGGAAGAAGTCCGCGTGAAATGAGATAGTTTTTAGCATCTTCCTCGCTCATACCAAGAATTGATGCATCAATAACAACAGCATCCTTTTGTACAATTTTTAAAGTAACAACAGAGCCTTTCTTGATTTTTTCACTAGCTTCAGGTGTTTGTTCCACAACCGTACCGTCATCAAGAGTTGAATTTTGAACGTATTCGATTTCAAATTCAAAATCATCATATTTAGAATTATTCTCAATGTCTGTGTAATAATTCATATTAACAAAATTCAAAACTTCAACCTTTTGATTTTTAAGAATAGCCATTATGCCTGCAATCACAACAACAAGAACAATTACGCCTGCAATTGCACCCATCATTATAGCAGTTGTTTTGTTAATAGCTTTCTTATTTTCAGTTTCCTGAACTTCGCTTTCTTGAGCATTTATTTGATTTCTGAGCTGATTTCCGTTATTTCTCACATATTTAGTTGGCTCCTGGTCAACAAAATACGTATAGTTAAATTTAATTGAAGGATTTCTCTTGAATTCATTGATATCCATAAGCATTTCAGCAGAAGAACGGTATCTGTCATTAGGATTTTTCTGCATTGCTCTTATCGTTATCTGTTCAAGACCCAACGGTAAAGTGGGTACGATTTCTCTCGGTCTTTTCGGGTCCTGCTGAAGTTGCATCAAAGCAACAGACACTGCATTGTCAGATTGGAACGGTAATGTACCCGTAAGCATTTCGTACATCACAACACCAACTGAATAAATATCAGCTTTATCGTCGGTCATTTCGCCTCTTGCTTGTTCAGGGCTGATGTAATGTACTGAACCAATAGCATTTTCGCTTGTTGTATTGTTGTCCATTCTGCTGAATCTTGCAATACCGAAATCAGTAACCTTGATTGTACCGTCCTGCAAAAGCATAATATTTTGCGGCTTAATGTCCTGATGCACAATTCCTTTATCGTGTGCATGCTGAAGTGCCGCAAGAATCTGTCCTGTAAAATGAACGGCTTCTTTCCAGTTAATAATACCCTGTTGTTCAATGTATTCTTTAAGAGTTATACCGTCAACGTATTCCATAACGATATACTGTAAACGGTCGCCAAAGCTAACGTTGTAAACTCTCACAATATTAGGATGTGAAAGCACAGCAATTGCTTTTGATTCGTTCTTAAAACGACGTTTAAAATCCTCATTTGAAAGATATTCATCTTTAAGAATTTTAATTGCAACTATTCTATCATCAATGTTGTCGTAGGCCTTATAAACAACAGCCATTCCGCCAACGCCGATTATTTCTCTTATTTCATATCTGCCGTCAAGACGTTTTCCACAGAAATTATCCATTTTATATACTCCCTTCGAATCAATAAGAAATTGTTACAACAGTAATATTATCTCCGCCGCCGTTTTCATTGGCACGATTTACTAATCTTTCAGCAAATTCATAATATTTACCGTCACTTGTTATTTCACAGATTTCTTCAGTATTAACATAATTTGTCAATCCGTCAGTACAAATGATAAGCACGTCCTTATCACCAATGAACTCTTCGCAGAAATCAATTCTTATTTCTTCATCAACACCTAATGCACGTGTGATAATATTTTTTCTTGGGTCTTCCAACGCTTCAGCCTCTGTAAGATTACCGCTGTCAACCATTTCTTGCACAAAAGAATGGTCTTTAGTAAGCTGTCTTAACTTATCATCAAATAAAACGTAAGCACGAGAATCCCCTGCGTGAGCAATACAAGCCTCACCATCTACCACGACAACAGCAACGACGGTTGTTCCCATACCGCTAAGTTCAGGGTTTTGTCTGCTTAACTCATAAATACTTATGTTTGCAGCAGTAATTGCAGACACAAGCATATTTTTGATTGAATTTGCAGTCATACCTTTGCGGTAAGATGAAGAAATTCGTTCCGATATTAACTTAACCGCAGTCGAACTTGCCACATTACCTCCAGCTGCGCCGCCCATACCGTCACACACGACAGCCCAAGCAACTGAACCGGGAAGCTCACCGGTAGCATAAGAATCTTCATTATTGGTTCTTTTAAGACCAATATCGGTTTTTGCAACAATTCTCAAGGACTCACCTACTTTTTCTTTGCTGAAGCTCTCAATTGACCGCAAGAGGCATTGATATCACTTCCAAGAGTTCTTCTCACTGTGGCAGTAATACCACGTGAAGCTAAAATATCTATAAACTTTTTCTGTCTTTCAACAGAACTCTTAACATATTTTGTTTCTCGCACATTATTGACCGGAATTAAATTAACGTGACACAATATGCCCTTTAATTTATCAGCCAACTCAATTGCGCAAGCATCACTGTCATTAACGTCTTTAATCATAGCGTATTCAAAAGAAATTCTTCTGCCCGTTGTCTCTGCATAATATCTACACGCTTTTAAAAGTTCATCAATATCATACTTTCTATTGATTGGCATTGATTGCGAACGAATACTATTATTCGGTGCGTGTAAAGAAACAGACAAGGTAAGACCTAATTTCTTTTCTGCCAAATCGTATATTTTAGGTACAACCCCACAAGTTGATAACGATATATGGCGCATACTCATATTCTGTCCGTTTTCATCAGTGAGAATTTCGAGCATTTTTATAACGTTATCATAGTTATCAAAAGGTTCGCCCGTACCCATAAGCACAAGATGATTTATCTTAATATTCAAATCTTTTTGTGCCGAATAAATTTCTGAAAGCATTTCTCCAACTTGAAGATTTCTAACAAAACCTCCAATAGCAGATGCACAAAAAGTACAACCCATTTTGCACCCTACCTGAGTAGAAATACAAATAGAATAGCCGTATTTATATTTCATAACAACACTTTCAACGTATTCACCGTCGTAAAGTGTAAAAAGATATTTGACGGTATCATCGATTTTTGAAACTAATTTAGTATTGATTTCACAACTGAAAAAGCCATACTCTTCAGCAAGTTTTTCTCGCATATCTTTTGATAAATTTGTCATTTCATCAAAAGAAGAAACGCATTTTTCGTGAACCCATGAATACACTTGCTTCGCCCTGAATTTAGGAAAACCAAAAACTTCAAAGTCAGCAACCATATCATCAAAACTCATAGAACGAATATTTTTTATCATAAATTATTCCCTAATCAATTTTGCATAGAAGAAACCGTCAGAACGATTTTCATTAGGAAAAATCGTAACCATTCCGCCGTTTTTAAAATCTTTGTGTTCATCTAAAAATCTTCTGCAAACATCTTCGTTTTCTTTTTTACTCAAAGAACAGGTTGAATACATCAGCACACCTTTGTCCTTTAAATATAACGACGCGTTATTTAAAATATTATATTGCAATTCACAAAGTTTGTCAATAAAGCCGAAATCCTTATATTTGATTTCAGGCTTACGTCTGATTACTCCAAGTCCTGCACAAGGAACATCACAAAGTATTTTATCAGCCTTTGGTAAATCGGGGTTAAACTCAGACGCGTCGCCGATATGAGCATTGATAATATCAATCCCAAGCCTTTTTGCACCGTCGTTTATAAGCTTTATTTTATGGTCATAAAGGTCAAATGAATAAATCTTTCCGTTATTATTCATCATTTCAGCCATCGTAAAGGATTTACCGCCTGGCGCGGCACACATATCAAATACAATATCGTTTTCCTCGGGGGCAAAATTCGTAATACAATCCTGAGATGCCAAATCCTGAGCGTGAAAATATCCTTTATTATAAGCATCAGTTTTAAAAACCGCACCACCATCAAGAATTTCTAACGTTGTACCGTTTCCACAGGATTTCGCAGTTACACCTTCATCAGCTAAATATTTTATAAGTTCATTTGAGCTTGTTTTCAAAGTATTAACCCTTAAAAACAACGGCACTTCTCCTATTGACGCCTTGAGAATTTCTTCGGCTTTTATGTAACCATAATCATTAACAAAATGATTTACAAGATTTTCGGGACAAGAATATTTGATACTTAAATCATATATTTTATTATCAGTTTCAGAAAAATCCAACTCCGATGAAGCGATTTTTCTCAAAACTGAATTTATAAGTCCCGATGCAAATCCGCATTTGACTTTTTTAGAAAGTTTAACACTTTCGTTTACAGCAGCAGATACTGGAATTTTATCCATAAACTTAATTTGATAAGCACCCATTCTGAGAATTGTAAGTACCTGCGGATTAAGTTTTTTAATTGGCTGAGTAAGTAATTGTGATAAGTAATAGTCAAGAGTGATTTTTCTTTCAATAACACCATATACCAATGCACAGACAAAAGGCGCAAAAGATACTTCGTTCTGACTAAGAACGGTATCAAGCGCTATATTGGAATAAGCCTTATCACGTTCAATTTTACTTAAAATCTTATAAGCTAAAAATCTGTCATCCATAAAATTACTTTCTTCGTCTGTTAACAATAAAAATAAATCTTAATAAGTTACCGATACTTACAGCTAACGATGCAACGTAAGTCATTGCAGCGGCAGTAAGCACCTTCTTTGCACCGTCTTTCTCATCTGTATCAAGAATATTGGTATCACCAATAACCTGCAATGCCCTCTTACTCGCATTAAATTCAACGGGCAAGGTAATAAATTGAAAAGCAACTGCAAATGCGAAAAAGATTATACCTGCTATTGCTAATGGCTCAAAATTTAGAAAAAATCCAATTATAGCAAGCGGAAATCCAAGTCGTGAACCAAACGAAGCAAGGGGAAATACAAACTGTCTCAGTTTGATTGGTAAATAATTTTCAGCATACTGTGCCGCATGACCTGCTTCGTGACAAGCAACGCCAATTGATGCAACTGACGTTGAATTATAAACCTTATCTGACAAACGAATAACATTTGCTTTCGGGTCATAGTGGTCAGTAAGATTACCTGACACACGTTCAATTTTTACATTTGTGATTCCGTAAAACCTTAAAATTTCAAAGGCAGCCTGAGCACCCGTAAGTCCTCTTTTTGAATACACAGAAGAAAACTTTTTAAAGGATGAGTTAACCTTTGCAGATGCAATCAAAGAAACGATAACGAAAGGTAATACGAAAACTAAATAACTGTAGTTAGATAAATAATAATATGAAAAATAATTCATATAATCATCCTCCCAAAATGGTTCCCAACTCAATTTTATTTCCTCGAAGATAACTTGCGGCATCAGTTCTTTTTTTACCTTCAGCCTGTATTTCCAAAACTTCAATGCAAGTACCGTTTCCGCAAGCAACAACAAGTCTGTTATTATTATCAACAACTTCACCGGGATTTTTCACTGTTGAATCATTCAAAATAATGGATTTATGAATTTTTAAAACTTTTCCGTTAACCTTTGTGACAGCAACGGGCCAAGGTGATAATCCACGGATATGATTGTGCACTTCCAGTGCAGTTTTTGAAAAATCAATGGGACACAATTCTTTTGAAAGCATTGATGCATAAGTTGCTTCTTCTTCATTTTGTTTAATCGGCTTTAACTCATCATTTTCAACAAGTTTTACAGTATCAATTAAAACCTCTGCACCGCACAATGAAAGTTTGTCAAAAAGTTCACCTGCATTCATATCTAACGGAATATCAATTTTCTTTACCATTAAAATATCACCGGTATCAACGCCAATATCCATTTGCTGAGCCGTAACACCCGTTTCGGTATCACCGTTGATAATACTCCATTGAATAGGTGCGGCACCTCTCAGTTTTGGAAGAATTGACGCGTGAATATTGATACAACCGTATTTAACGCTGTTAAGAATATCGGCAGGTAAAATTTTACCAAAAGCAACAACAACAATTAAATCAGCATCTAATGAGTTGATAATATTAAGTGCTTCGCCGTCTCTCATAGATTTTAGCTGAAAAACCTCGATGCCATTTTCCAAAGCGCATACTTTAACAGGTGGCGGAGCTAATTCATACCCACGGCCTTTAGGCTTATCAGGTTGTGTAAAAACGCCAACGACTTGATGTTCACTTTTAAGAAGCGCTTCCAAACAAGGTACAGCAAAATCAGGTGTACCCATAAAAATTATACGCATAATTATTCCTTCTCTACATAGATATCAATTTCATCTTGAGTAGCCTTACGGTCTGTATAAATAATTCCGTCAAGATGGTCGATTTCGTGACAAAATGCTTTTGCTTTTAAATCAACGCCTTTATACACACACCAGTTACCGTCACGATTCTGCGCTTTTACTTTAACAGTCTTCGGACGCATTGTGTAAGCCTGTTTTCCCGGCAAGGAAAGACAGCCTTCGACATCGCATTGAATACCATCTTCATCAATAATTTCAGGATTGATAAGTTCAAGCAAACCGTCACCAATATCAACAATAACCACTCTGCGCAAAACGCCTACCTGTACTGCCGCAAGACCAACACCGTCGGCTTCATACATTGTATCTGCCATATCGTCAAGCAATTCAAAAAGTCTTTCGTCAAACTTTTCAACAGGTCTGCTTTTCTTTCTTAATATTGCATCCTCTTCCGTTCTGATATTTCTAATAGCCATTTTTTATCACATCACATTTTCCGGATTTAACTCAGCATAAACGCTGACATCCTTATATTTTGTATTTTTCTCAAAAGTCTTTAACAAATTGCCGATTAAATTTCTTAATCTTTTACTGTCACGACATTTAATTATAATTCTATTTCTATATTTGCCGCCGATTTTTGCAACTCGCGGAGTTACCGGCCCTAAAACAATAATCTTTAAATCATTGTAATCTTTAGAATGCTCAGCTTTTAATTGTGAAAGAAAATCATTTGCACACGAAAAAGCAAGAGCTTCTTTTTCTGAGGAAAAACCAATCACATACAAGTCACAGAACGGTGGATAAACCATTTCTTTTCTGATTTGCAATTCCAGATTATAAAAAGACATATAATCTTGTTCTTTTGCAAGGTTAATAATCTCACTATCAGGAAATGAAGTCTGAATAAATGCTTTTCCTTTGTATTCACCTCTGCCGCTTCGACCAACAACCTGAGTAATTAAATCAAAAGCTCTTTCACCGCTTTTATAATCATCATTAAAAAGCATCTGGTCAATATTGAGAACACCAACAAGCGTTACGTTGGGAAAATTAAGTCCTTTTGCCACCATTTGAGTACCAACAAGTATGTCATACTCACCTTTTGCAAATTTACCAAATTTTTCGTCATAGGAATATCTCGACGCAGTAGTATCGGTGTCCATACGCAAAACCGTTGCATCGGGCACGACAAGTTTTAACTCTTCTTCAAGTTTTTGAGTACCCGTACCCGTAAATTTCATTGATTCGTTATTACAGTTTGAACAAGTTTTGGTAAAAGGTACAGAATAACCGCAATAATGGCACATAAGTCTGCCGTTTTTAATATGATAAGTCAACGAAATACTGCAATTAGGACAAGACATCACAGTACCGCATTTGGTACAAGCCGCATAAGTATTATATCCTCTTCTGTTCAAAAGCAATATTGACTGCTTACCGTTTTCAAAATTTGTTCTTAACTCATCAGCAAGTTGTTTACTGATATTTTCAAGAACCATATCACTTTGATAGGTAGTATCAATAAGTTCAACTTCAGGTAAAACGGCATTTCCGTATCTCTCTGAAAGTTCAAAATATGAATAGTTATTATTCTGGGCTTGGGTAAACGTATTTATTGACGGAGTTGCTGATGCCAAAACTAATAACGCGTTGTGCTTTGCAACTCTGAATCCTGCAACGTCTCTGGCGTGAAATCTCGGAGACATCTCGGACTTATACGTATGCTCTTGTTCTTCGTCAATAATAATAAGACCGATTTCGTCAAAGGGTGCAAAAACGGCTGAACGAGTTCCTATTGCAATTTTTGCCTCACCACGCTTAATTCTTTTCCACTCATCAAGCCTTTCTCCAAGAGAAAGTGCACTGTGAAAAACTGCAACGTCATTGCCGTAACGCTGATGAAAAACTTCCAAAATCTGCGGTGTTAATGAAATTTCAGGAATCATCACTATAATTCCTTTATTCGTTTCAAGTGCCTTGTCAATAAGTTTTAAATACACCTGTGTTTTACCACTGCCTGTTACACCGTATAACAAAGCCGCTTGCGGAGAATCGGACTTTAACAATTCAGACAATCCCAAAAATGCTTTTTCTTGCTCATCTGATAATATTATCTCCGTTTTTTCTGCAAAATCGGTGGAATAAGGAGTCCTATAAATTTCATCTTCGTAAATTTCAACTACACCCTTGTTTTCAAGAGCTAAAATTACAGCGGCAGTATATCCTGTAAAATAACAAACTTCTCTTACGGACGCAGAACCGACATCGGACAAAACTTTAACTACTTCTTTTTGCTTTTTAGTAAGTTTAGATACTGTTTCAGCATCGTTTTCAGGGTCAATTGCAAGACGCACCATTTTAAGAGTAGCATCACCGGTTCTTCTGTGCGTATCAACATTTCTTAATAACGCGCCTTTATCAGCCATTAAATCAAGAATATTGTTATTCATTTTTAATTTACAGTCACGAATAATCGTTTCGCTTTTTGTAAATTCATTCTTATTTTGTAAATACTGAAAAATTCTCAATTCATCAGCATTAAGAAGGTCGAGTGAATACTCTTTATTAACTGCAAAAAGCACACTAACGTTCATTGACATTCCTAATGGTAAAAACATTTTACAGGAATCAAAATAAGTGCAAAAGCATTTTTCGTGAACGTAATTTGAGGTCAAAAGCATTTCACGTGTCAATAACGGTTCGTTATCCAAAACACAATTGATAGATTTCAGCTTTTTATCGGTTTTATCATCAGTAACAACTGAGAAAATCATTCCAACACGTTTTTTTGATGAGTTGCCAAATGGAACTAAAACTCTTTTTCCCGCTTCAACCTCGTTTATTAATGAAGAAGGAACAGAATAATCGAACAACATATCAAAGGAATATGCTGTGTTTTCAACAGCAACC
>JAZQYK010000006.1:0-4636 GCA_045633505.1 Candidatus Fimenecus sp.
AACTTCCTGAATGACACCGTCACGAGAAGTCTGTCTCTTAAATCTTCTGAGAGCACTTTCCAAGGACTCGTTTTCTTTAACTTTTACCTGACTCATTAAAAATCCCTCCCTTTACATTGGGATACATTGTGTATTATACAATAAGAAAAGTCAACTGTCAACTGTTTTGTGAATAAAAATTTGGGGTATGGGGATAATAAAAAGTTAGTAAAAATGAAAAAACACAAATATATTTAAAATTGTTAACAATTTGTTCATAATTTCGTGTGAACTTTGACAAAGTCCTATGTTATCTTAAGTATGCAAAGAGAAGTTGTTACCCAAACAACAACTCAAATGGTTAGAAGAATCAATCTCCTATTTGATTCGGTCCGGTGGTGAACGGACTACTTACAAAAGCCGTATTCAGAAAATTAACCGACAGAGCCTTTGGTTCCGTCGGTTTTTTCATTTTTATTTATTCACCACGTTTTGCGGATTGCCGTTGAGATACGCCTTAACGTTTTCTTCTAAAATATTCATAAGTCTTTCTCTTGTTTCAAAACCTGCCCAAGCGATGTGGGGGGTTATGAAGCAATTTTTTGCTTTTAAGAGAGGATTATCAGCTTTTGGTGGTTCAACTGTCAACACATCAAGTCCTGCACCTTTGAGTTTCCCACTGTTTAATGCATCCGCCAAATCCTTGTCGTTTACCACAGGACCACGGCTGGTGTTAATAATAATCGCACCGTCCTTGCATTTGTCAATAAAGTCTTTGTTTACAAGACCTGTTGTTTTTTCTGTCAACGGACAATGAAATGAAATAATATCGCTTTCATTTGCTAGTGTTTCCATATCAACCCAACGGAAATTCTTTCTGTGGCTTTGGTCAGTTTCGTGACCTGAAACTGCAACAATGTTCGTTTTGAAAGCCTCTGCAATATCAGCAACCGCCTGACCAATCTGACCAAAACCTACAATACCAAGTGTTTTGCCACATAATTCAGTAAGTGGAGATTTCCAATAACAAAAATCAGGACAATTACTCCAATCGCCGTTTCTGACACTTTCGCTGTGGAGTCCGACTGCGTTTGTGATTTCTAAAATCAATGAAAACGTGAGCTGTGCCACAGCATTGGTTGAATATGCAGGGATGTTTGAAACAGGAACACCGATTTCCTTTGCATATTCCCAATCAACGACGTTATATCCCGTTGAAAGCAGAGCGATATATTTGAGATTTGGAAGCTGGGATAAAGTCTCTTTTGTGAGAGGAGTTTTGTTTGTAAGGATAATATCCGCATCTTTGCATCTTTCTAATATTTTATCCTGAGGTGTGCGGTGATGAATTTCACAATCACCTAATTTTTCAAGCCAATCCCAAGACAAGTCACCGGGATTGAGGGCATAGGAGTCAAGCACAACAATTTTCAAAATAATCACACCTTAATTTGAGTATTTAATGTATATATTTTACCATATACTGTTTAATATAACAATAAAAAATATTGACCTTTTGACTTAAATATTATAAAATTAAGATGTATATGTATGTTTATAAGTAAGTATGGAAAGGGGATGCAAATGGAGAAACGCAATCTTGACAGAAAAAGCGCAATGAATCTCAGTGCAATCGGTCTTTTTGCAGTGGCAATTCTGCTGACGGTAATAACCCTTGTTATGAGTACCCAGATAGCCGAAGGTGGCTGGGCGGAATTTTTGAGAGCACTGGAAAAACTTCAGGATTTTATTCAGGGGCTTGAAAACAAATGGTTAATCGCAGTTGCAATTCTTTGTATTTATGCGCTGAAATCAATTGTTCCTATTCCATTTCCTTTTATAATGATTATGACGGGTGTGATTTTTGACTCATACCTTGCGGTGCTTATAAACGTAGTGGGCTTTTCAATAACACTTTCAATCGTATATTGGTTTGGCAGACGGCTTGATGAAGGTGTCGTATTGCACAAACTTAAAAAATATGAAAACGTCAGCGAAATGCTGGGGCACGCAGGAAAAACAAAATTAGGCGTTTTGTTTTTAATAAGGCTTATTCCGTCTGTACCAATCAATATGGCAAGTCAGTTTTATGGCGGAATAAAGTTCCCGTATCTAAAATTTATGGTTGCTTCGGTTGCAGGATATTTCATTAAATTGTGGACATATTCTGTAATGGGCGGAAATATTGCCCAGCCGTTTACGTGGTATTTTATGGCGCCTGTTGTAATACTTCTGGTTATTTCAGGTGTGGCAGTTCTAATAACAAATATTGCTTTGGAAAAAAGAAAAGGAGAAAATAAAAATGGCAACAGTAAACGTATTGAAGAATGAAATCTTAAGCGGTGCTTATGACGAAAGATTTAAGAGAGTATATGTAACTGACGAAGCGGTTAAAGCTCAATACGAAAGATATGTAAGTCTTGCGAACGATTTTGCAGAGATTTTCAGTTCAGACCGTGACGTTCGTCTTTTCTCAGCGCCGGGACGTACTGAGGTGGGTGGCAATCATACCGACCACAATCACGGCAGAGTTTTAGCAGCGAGTATCAACCTTGATGCTATTGCAGTTGCTTCTAAAAATGACGAGAATATTGTAAGAGTAAAATCACGTGGTTACAATATGGACGTTTGTGATATTACTGACCTTGAAATCAAAGAGGATGAAAAAGGACATTCTCCTGCACTTGTTCGTGGTATGTGTGCTGGTTTCTTGAAATATGGCTACAAAATCGGCGGTTTTGACGCTGTAACAATGTCAAGTGTGCTTTCGGGCTCAGGACTTTCATCTTCAGCGGCTTATGAAGTGCTTGTGGGCACGATGCTCAACTATCTTTACAATGACGGACAAGTTGATGCAATTACAATCGCAAAGATTGCACAGTATGCTGAAAACGTTTATTTTGACAAGCCTTGTGGACTTATGGACCAGATGGCTTGTTCAGTTGGCGGATTTGTAACAATCGACTTTAATAATCCTGCCGAGCCAATCGTTAATGAAGTTAAATTTGACTTTGCTGCATCAGGTCACTCTCTTTGCATCGTTGATACAAAGGGCAGTCATTCAGATTTGACAGATGATTATGCGGCAATTCGCAGTGAGATGGAAGCAGTTGCAGGAGTTTTCGGCAAAAACGTTCTTCGCGAGGTTTCAGAGGATGAATTCAAGAAGAATATTCCGACAGTAAGAGAAAAAGTCGGCGACAGAGCCGTTCTTCGCGCAATCCATTTCTTTGCAGATAACGACCGAGTTTTGAAAGAGGTTGATGCACTCAAAAAAGGTGATTTTGAAACCTTTAAGTCATACATACTTGAAAGCGGCGATTCATCATACAAGTATAATCAGAACGTATTTTCAGTTAAAAAGCCACTTGAACAGCCAGTTTCATTAGCACTTGCTCTCAGCGAAAGTATTCTCAAGGGCAGGGGCGCTTGGCGTGTTCACGGCGGCGGCTTTGCAGGTACAATTCAGGCTTTCGTGCCAAATGATATTCTTGCAGATTACAAAAATGCAATGGAAAGTGTGTTTGGTGAAGGAAGTTGCTATACTTTGATTATTCGTCCAGTTGGCGGAATTGAAATCTAAAATAAAGGTTGATTTAAATGACAACTATTGAACTTTTAGAAAAATTGACCTCTCCTGCAGGAGTTGCAGGGGAGGAATCAAGCTCCTTTGAGGCTTTAAAGGGGCTTTTTTCACTGTATGGTGATGTGACCTGTGACCAGAATGGAAGCATTATTATTCACCGTAACGGCAAGGGAAAGCACGTTCTTCTCGACGCTCATCTTGACACAATTGGATTTGTTGTAACAGGAATTACGGATGACGGATTTCTTCGGCTGTCCAAGGTCGGCGGAGTTGATATGCGTACTATTGAGGGTATGGAATTAACTATTCACGGTAAAGAAGATATTTATGGTATAGTTTGTACTGTGCCACCCCACCTTTCAACCGGTGATGGCAAGGTGTCAACGGACGGCACTTGTGTGGCAGACGTGGGACTGGATAAGGAAAGTGTGGAAAAACTTGTTGAAATTGGTGACAAGGTAAGTTTTCGCAGTTCCTTTGAAAAGTTGGGCGAAAACAGGGTGTCATCAACTTATATTGATGACCGTGGCGGAATAGCGGTGCTTTTAAAGGCGCTTGAATACACCGAAACAGAAAATGAAATTACTCTTGTTTGTTCTGCTCAGGAAGAAACCGGTGGCACGGGTGCTACTTGTGCAGCTTTTAATATTGATGCGGATTTGTCACTTTCCGTTGACGTGAGCTTTGCTTCGACTCCTGACAGCAACGCAAAAGAATGTGGAAAAATGAATGGCGGAGCAATGATTGGTTATTCACCGATTTTAAGCCGTGAATATTCAGATTTGCTTGTAGAAATTGCAAAGGAAAATAGTATTCCTTATCAAAAGGAAATTATGGGCGGCAAAACGGGTACGAATGCTGACCATATCACAATTTCAAAGGGTGGAGTGCCGTCTGCATTGGTGTCCTTGCCACAAAGATATATGCACACTCCCGTTGAAGTGACTGACCTTCGTGATATCGAGTCTTGCGCAAAACTTATTGCAAGATTTTTAGAAAGGGTGTGAGTATATGAATTTTGAACGACTTAAAACACTTTGTATGCTCAACTCAACTTCGGGTGACGAAAAA
>JAZQYK010000007.1:0-16682 GCA_045633505.1 Candidatus Fimenecus sp.
CGTGACGGCATCTTAAATCGTAACCCTGTTTATCGGCAAGCTCGTAAAAAAGCTGTGTCCCTACAGCGCCTAAATCGCCCGTATAAATAGCGTCGTAATCCTTGGCAGTTGTCTTTGTGTCCTTAAAATAATGAACCAAGGTTGAACCCGCCGAAGGCGCCATTGCCGCGCCCATATTATTAGCATCCTTTATTCCCAAATCCGTGATTTTCCCGAAAATGCAGGCTTCAATACAAGGTGTATTCTTTTTGTGACTTGTAATCACCGATGCACCCGACGCAGTTGCCGTTCTTTGAGCTGAGGGAGGTCGTTGTCCGCCGTATTCCAAAGGCAGACGGAACTGCCTTTCCGCTGATGCGAAATGTGAAGACGTTGAAGCAACCGAATATTTTATTGCACCTGCTTCTGTCAGCACACCTGCCGTTGCCATTGACAACGCCATCGTTGAACAAGCGCCGTACATACCCATAAACGGAATTTGCAATTCTCTTATACCAAAGGACGTGCCGATGCATTGATTGAGCAAATCCCCCGCCATTATCAAATCCACGTTTTCAGGAGAAATCTCTGCCTTTGCAATTGCTCTTGTCACCGCTTCACGATGAAGGGCGCTTTCTGATTTTTCCCACGACGGACAGCCGTCAATGGAATCGTCGTCATAACAACGGTCAAATTCCTTTGCCAACGGCCCTTCCCCTTCTGCCTTACCGACAACTGCGGCGCTTCCGATTATTGATGGCTTTGTTTCTAAAAAAAGCGTATATTTTCCTTTTCGGGTAATCATATTATCCCTCCGACTTTCTTTTGTATATATTCTTGCCCGAAAATCTGAAAAAATGCATAAAAAAAGAGCACCGAAGTGCTCTTTACAAT
Organism: Candidatus Fimenecus sp.; assembly: GCA_045633505.1. Taxonomy (GTDB): domain Bacteria; phylum Bacillota; class Clostridia; order Oscillospirales; family Acutalibacteraceae; genus Fimenecus. The sequence goes on from JAZQYK010000007.1 coordinate 874, forward strand.
TAAAACTGTATTTTCTTATCACAGATTGAAAGCGCCGCAGGACGATGAGTAATTAAAACCACCGTTTTATCCGTCATTGTTTTCAAATTCATAAGCAGTTTTTCTTCCGTTTCGCCGTCAAGTGAACTTGTCGCCTCGTCAAGCATCAAAATCGGCCTGCCTGACAATATTGCACGGGCAATTGCAAGACGCTGAATCTGTCCTTCCGAAAGACCTGACCCCTGTTCACCCAAAGCGGCGTCCAACCCGTCAGGCAATTCTCTTACAAAATCCTCTGCACAAGCGATTTTCAATGCAGAGTAAATTTTTTCATCGTCCGACATAAGCTCCTCATCACCAAAAGTCAACACCTGACGGATTGTTCCGCTAACCAAGTAGTTGCCCTGAGGCACGTAAGAGAACAAACCTCGCCACCCTGCTGAAAGCTCTTGTCGGGAGCCGTCTTTATTAAGCAAATATTTTTCACCGCCGTTTAGCGGATAAAGACTCATCATAAGTTTCATCGCAGTACTTTTACCGCAACCCGACTCACCTACGAAAGCGATATATTCACCTTTTTTAATTTCCACGCTTTTTTTGTGGAGTACGTGACTTTTACCATTACCCATTTCAACGTAAGAGAAGGAAGCATCGAGAAGTCCCACCGCTGAAAAATCGTTTTTATAATATTTTTCAATTTCCTTCTTATCTATAATTTCGCAATCATAGTCCTTTGCCATATTCTCAATTTCCATCAACCTCTCGGCACTTGCAATCATTGCATAATACTGAGGAAGATAGCTTGAAATCTGAGCAAACGGCGATTCAACCTGATTTATAAGCTGTAACACCGCCATCATCGTACCATAGCTCATTACATCCTGCGCGATATTCGTTGCGCAAATAATCACGCCAAGCAAATATGCTCCTCTCATCGCAAGGTGCATTGCCATTGTACAGATATTTGCAAAATGGATACGGCGCATTCTCGCCTTTACCAATTCATCGGAATAAACTTCAGCCTGTGTTGCAGTCTGTTCTTCCTGAGTAAAGGATTTAACCACAATAAGACTGTTTATTCTTTCCTGCATAAAAGAACGGACGTTACCATCGGCAGTCTGTATTTTATGATGAAAAACTTTAAGTTTGTTTCTAAACGCCAACGAAAACAACGCCAGAACAAGCCCTGCGGGAAGAATAATTGCAACAAGCTGAGGTACTAACGACAACAGCATTACAAGCGCGCCGCCAAGACGCACTGCCATACCCGAAAGTCCCGGAACAATCTGAATTGACGCGTTGATTATTACCGCAGTATCAGACGTCAGCCTATTCAACCACTCACCCGAATGAATCTCTGCAACGTTTGCGTAAGAACGGTGAAGAAGCTGTGAAAAACTTGAGCATCTGAAAGTTTTTTCAAGAATTGCCCTTGTTTTTTCATCAAGATATTTATGCAAGGTAATGAGACCTATCAAAGCGCACACAATAACGCAAAGCACGACCACGTCCTTCGTCATACTTTGCAAATCCTTTGAAACGGCAGAGTCAACAACGTTTCTCAAGGCAAGAGCAAAACTCACGCCTAATACACCTTGAAGCATTTGCACCAAGGTAAGCAATACTATCCATATTTTATTTTTACCGATTACGCGGCTAATCCATTTTAATACGGCAGCAGATTTCATTTTAATCCCCTATTATTCCCAGATGTCAACTGCACCACGGTTTTCTGTAACCTTTGCTACGTAAGAAGCAACGGCTTTGTGGTCGGGATGAACTTTATATTTTTCCAATTCCTCTTCGTTTTCTGTTTCAACGACCAAAAGTGCATCGAAATTTCTTGCACATTCAACCTGATTTTTCAAAAACGTGAGTTTTTTGATGTGTGAAATTTTTGAAGGCAATGCTTCAAGACCGTTTTTAACTATTTCAACGTTTTCGTCCTTCGTTTTGCCTTCAGCATCTTTGAATTTCCACATTACAATATGTTTTAACATGAATTATCACCCAAACTTATTTGATTATTTGTAGGGGACGACGACTCGGCGTCCCGTTTTCAGTTTGTCTGTACACTTGGTACGGGCTGCCGAGGTCGTCAGCCCCTACAAGTTACTCGATTAAAAAAAAGTTTCTTTGCATTCTCGTTTGTCAAATCAAGAATTTCCTGTGCTGTAACTCCACGGAGTTCTGCGATTTTCTCTGCGGTGTAAGGAATATGCAAAGAATCGCACCTTTTACCACGAAATGGTACGGGAGTCATATACGGCGCATCGGTTTCGATGAGTAATTTGTCACTTGGGACAAATTTTGCAACCTCACAAGGCTTGACTGCATTTTTAAAGGTAACCGCACCGCCGAGACCGATATACATACCGAGTTTTATAATCTCTTTTGCCATTTCAACACTACCCGAAAAGCAATGTAAAACGCCTTTTGGTTTGTACTTTTTCAAGAGGTTAAGTGTGTCTTCGTGAGATTCTCTGTCGTGGAAAATAATTGGCAAGTTGAGTTCGTTTGCTAATTGAATTTGCTTTTCAAGAAGAATCAACTGATTTTCTCGACTATCTTTTTCATAGTGATAATCAAGTCCGATTTCACCGATTGCAACGCATTTCTCATCCTTTGCAAGTTCACGTATTCTCTCTAAATCGCCATCGTTATATTCATCATTTTCAAGCGGATGAAACCCCACCGCTGAATACACGAAATCATATTTATGGGACAGTTCAACTGCAAATTCACTCGTTGCAATATCAACACCGCAACAGACAACACCCGAAATTCCTTTTTCTTTAAACGAGCCGAGCAATTCGCCGCGGTCAACGTCAAATTGCTCGTCATCATAATGTGCGTGTGAATCAAAAATATTGTGATACATTATCTTATTCTTGCTCCGTTTGGCATATCTTTATCTACAAAAATTACCTTTGCGTCTTCTTCAGTTACGTCGGCTGCAAGAATCATTCCGTTACTTTCAACACCGCAAAGAACCGCAGGTTTAAGGTTTGCAACAACGATAATTTTTTTGCCGATTAAGTCTTCAGGCTTATACCACTTTGCAATACCGCTTGCAACTATTCTGTCCGTGCCCGTGCCGTCGTCAAGAGTGAGCTTTAAAAGTTTCTTTGCTTTCTTGATTGGCTCACAATTTTTAACTTCTGCAACACGGAGTTCAACTTTCATAAAATCATTAAATTCAATCTGTGCAAGACCTTCAATTTTCGGTGCAGGAGCATTTGCCTTTTCTTCTGCTTCTTTTTTAGCCTGTAATTCAGCAATAAGCTTTTCGCCATCGATTCTTGAGAAAAGCGGAGTAGCAGTACCAACCTTGACACCGCTTTCAAGTCCGCCCCATTCCTGAATGCTTTCGTAAGTTGCAGGAGTAACGTTTAACTGCTCTGCAATTTTAACAGCAGTTTCAGGCATAATTGGTGCAAAAAGTGCTGAAAGAACGCGAATACCTTCAAGAAGATTATAAAGCACTGTGCCCAATTTTTCTTTCTGTGCTTCGTCTTTTGCAAGTGCCCAAGGCATTGTTTCGTCAATATATTTATTGCAACGGCGTGCAAAGTTCATTACACATTCAACTGCATCGCTCATCTTGTATTCTGAAAGATATTTATCAAAACCTGCGATTGCTTTCTTTGCAGAGTCTTTCAAATCCTCATCAAATTCAGTAGCACAAACAGGCGCTTGAATTACACCGTCAAAATACTTGTTCTGCATTGCAATAGTACGGTTTACAAGGTTACCGAGAGTGTTTGCAAGGTCAGAATTAAAACGTTCAATCATTGCCTCATAAGTGATTGAGCCGTCGTTTGCGTGTGGCATTTCTGAAAGAAGATAGTAACGCACAGCATCAACACCGAAAATTTCTGTAAGGTCATCAGCATAAATAACGTTACCGCGTGATTTACTCATCTTGTCTTCACCGAAAAGAAGCCACGGGTGACCGTAAACCTGTTTTGGAAGCGGTTCGCCAAGTGCCATAAGCATAATCGGCAAGTAAATAGTGTGGAATCTTACAATATCCTTACCGATGATATGCACGTCAGCAGGCCAGTATTTGTTGTACTTTTCGTCACTGCCGTCAGGGTCATAACCCAATGCGGTAATGTAGTTTGAAAGCGCGTCAATCCAAACGTAGATAACGTGCTTGTCGTCAAATGATACGGGTACACCCCATTTGAAAGATGAACGGGATACGCACAAATCCTGAAGTCCCGGTTTAATAAAGTTATTAAGCATTTCTTTTTTACGTGCTTCAGGGTAAATGAAGTTTTCATTGTTTTCAATGAATTCTTCGAGCTGTTTCTGATATTTTGAGAGCTTTAAGAAATAGGTTTCTTCCTTTTCTTTGTGAACGTCTCTGCCACAGTCAGGGCATTTACCGTCAACTAACTGGCTTTCAGTCCAGAAAGACTCGCAAGGAGTACAGTAAAGGCCTTCATATTCACTCTTATAAATATCGCCCTGGTCATAGAGCTTTTTGAAAATTTTCTGAACAGTTTTTTCGTGATAATCGTCAGTTGTACGAATAAAATGGTCATAAGTTGTATTGAGTAAATCACAGATATCCTTGATTTCACCAGCAACCTTATCAACATATTCTTTAGGACTAACGCCTGCATCCTTTGCATATTCTTCGATTTTTTGACCGTGTTCGTCAGTACCTGTCAGAAAGAAAACATCAAAGCCCTGCATTCGCTTGTACCTCGCAATAGCATCGGTGAGCACGATTTCATAGCTGTTACCGATATGTGGCTTGCGTGACGTGTACGCAATAGCAGTTGTGATGTAAAACTTTGGCTTTTCACACATAGAAAATACCCCTTTCTGAAAATTATATTGATGCTCTTTCGAGCAATTTGTTAACTATTTCTTCTTTTGTTGCATTAACGGTGCCTTGAGCATAAAAATCTTTGCCCCCGCCCCTACCATTAAAAGTAGAATTCAAGAATAAAACAAGGTCTTTTATGTTTTTATTCTCACTTGCAACTACATATATAAAACTGTCATTCTCGGTTTTTGAGAACACACAGCAATATTCATTATCTTTAATCAATGAGTTTGCGCAGAAACGCAATTCGTCATAAGTCCCGTTTTCAACGAATGTACAAACGCCATTGTTTACGGGAATTTTTTCCATTTTGAGAAGTGCTAATTCGGACGACATCTTCTTGTTTTCGGCTTTTACGTCACCCAAATCCTTATGGATTTTCTGTGTCATAATAAAAGTTTCTTCTCGTTTTGAGCAGAGAAGACTCATTGTTTTTTTGCTGATATTATGAAGCATCGAATAGTCTTTAAACGCCAAAAGCCCTGCAACCATTTCAATTCTTGTGCCTTTTTTGTAAGGAATAAAACTGATTATTTTTATTATTCCCACTTCGCCCGTATATGCTACGTGAGGCGCACAGCAAGCACAAAGGTCTGTGTCTTCGATTTCAACTAAACGGACGTTTTCGGTAATATCAAGTTTACTTCGGTAATCATAGGCAGATAACTCGTCAGCAGTTGGATAAATCACGTTGATTTTTTTGTTTGCATAGATAATTTTGTTGACTTCAAGCTCGATTTTTGCAATATCCTGCTCATTCAACGGGCCGTCTGTATCAAGCGTTACAACACTGTCATTCAAATGAAAACCCACGTTATTGTAGCCGTAAAGGTTGTGGATTACACCTGAAACAATATGCTCACCCGTGTGATTTTGCATTCGGGAAAACCGCGTGTCCCAATCGATTTTGCCCGTTACGGTATCGCCTGATTTCAAAGGCTTGTCTGTTTTGTGAGTGATAATTTCGTCTTTAATCTGCACGTCTAAAACAGTTGCTTCACCGATTGTACCCTTGTCCGCATATTGTCCGCCACCCTCGGGAAAAAATGCGGTCTGGTCAAGCACGACAAAATATGCTCCGTCTTTTTCTTCACAAGATAAAACCACAGCGTCAAAGTTTTTTATATAAGAATTATTTTCATATAATTTCACAGTTGATGCCATAATTTTCACCTCGTTTTCTAAAAAAGGACATACTTTCACTCATATTTAAGTTATTATAGCACAAAAAAATCGGTATGTACATAACAAAATACCGATTTTTTAATAAATTAGTTAGATAAATTGGGGGGGTTATAGAATTGAGTGCAGAGTGTCGAAACTGCGTTGCTATTATAAATACAACCGAACATATTGGCAAAACGTTAAGTTTTGGGTCGTCGAGAACGCGGGAGCAAGGTCTCGCCCTGCACTTACAACAAAACCTCCCGACAAACTATAATTTTGCAACAAAAAACGGAGCCGAAGCTCCGCTTTTTTATAATTTATCTTATTTAAGATTTGCTTTGAGTGTTTCAAGCTCTGCAACGAGCGTTTCAGGAAGTTTGTCACCGAACTTACCATAGAATTCTGCGATACCTTCTGCTTCTGCACTCCAAAGGTCCTTATCAACGTCAAGGATGCTTTCAAGTGATTCAAGTGAAACTTCACCTTCAAGACCTTCAATGTTAATATCCTTAGCGTATGGAAGGTAACCGATTGCTGTTTCCTGAGCATCTACTTCGCCTTCGCAACGCTTGATAATCCATTCGAGAACACGAAGGTTATCGCCGAAGCCAGGCCACATAAAGTTGCCTTCATCGTCTTTTCTGAACCAGTTAACATTGAAGATTTTTGGAGCTTTGTCAGCGTCAAGAGTCTTACCAATGTTAATCCAGTGCTGCCAGTAGTCACCCATATTGTAACCGCAGAATGGAAGCATAGCCATTGGGTCACGACGAACAACACCTACTGCACCTGCTGCAGCTGCTGTTGTTTCAGAAGCCATAATTGAACCAACGAATACACCGTGATTCCAGTCACGTGACTGATATACAAGTGGAGCAAGTTTTGCACGACGGCCACCGAATACGAAAGCTGAGATTGGAACACCTGCAGGATTTTCGAATTCAGAGCTGATGCATGGGCAGTTAACAGCTGGAGCTGTGAAACGGCTGTTTGGATGAGCAAGGTTTTTGCCTTCAGCTTTCCATTCAACACCATTTGTTTCAATTCCTGTCCATTCAACTGCGTTTACTGGAGGATTCTTGTCAAGACCTTCCCACCAAACTGTATTGTCATCAAGGTTACGAGCAACGTTTGTGAAGATTGTGCCCTTCTTTGTTGATGCAAGAGCATTTGGGTTTGACTTAACGTTTGTACCAGGTGCAACACCGAAGAAACCGTTTTCAGGGTTGATAGCATAAAGACGACCGTCAGGACCTTTTCTAATCCATGAAATATCGTCACCTACACACCACACTTTGTAGCCCTTTGAAAGATATCCTTCAGGTGGAATAAGCATAGCAAGGTTTGTTTTACCGCAAGCTGATGGGAAAGCAGCACAAATGTACTTAACCTCGCCCTGTGGATTTTCGATACCGAGAATGAGCATATGTTCAGCCTGCCAGCCTTCGTTTTTACCCTGATATGAAGCAATACGAAGAGCAAAGCACTTTTTACCAAGAAGAACGTTTCCGCCGTAACCTGAGTTAACTGAAATAATTGTGTTATCTTCAGGGAACTGGCAAATCCATCTCTTTTCAGCATCGATATCGCAACGGCAATGAAGACCGCGAACCCAGTCGTTGCTCTCGTCACCGAAAGCGTCCATAACAGCTTTACCAACACGAGTCATAATTACCATGTTAAGAACAACATAGATTGAGTCAGTAAGTTCGATACCTACCTTTGCAAGAGGTGAACCAACAGGACCCATTGAGTAAGGGATAACATACATTGTTCTACCCTTGTAGCTGTCCTTTGCAATATCATAAAGCATAGCATATGCTTTTTCAGGGTCCATCCAATGGTTTGTAGGACCTGCATCTTCTTCTTTCTTTGAGCAGATGAGAGTTCTGTCTTCAACACGAGCAACGTCGTTAACTGCTGTCTTATGGTAATAGCAGTCAGGAAGAAGTTCTTCGTTAAGTTTTACCATTTCGCCTGTTGCACAAGCCTCAGCACGAAGAGCCTCGATTTGTTCCTCAGAACCGTCAATCCAAACAATTTTGTCAGGTTTTACAAGCTCAACCTGTTTGTCAATCCATTCAAGGATTGTCTTGTTTTTTGTGAGTGCCATAAAAATGTTCGCTCCTTTATATAAATTTCATTTAATAACAAAATAAGTCCAAACTTACCTATTTTAGTTAATTATATAACATTTCAGAAAATTTATCAATAGTTAAAAAGTTAAAATGTTGTCAATTTGCAGTATATTTTTCAGTTATATCTGCGGTTGCTTTTCCGTTTAAGTCCATATCGGCGGTTGTGCCGTCAAGAAACTCATAATACCCTTGAGCGCCAACCATTGCGGCATTGTCACCGCAAAGGGCTAAATCGGGCAAATACAAATTCCAGTTATATTCTGTTGCAAGCGCCTCCATTCGAGAACGAAGGACAGAGTTTGCAGAAACTCCGCCTGCAAGAACTAATGTTTTTTCATTGTGCATTTCCATAGCCTTGACTGTATTATCAACAAGGCAATTTACAACACCGCTTATAAATGATGCACCAACATCAGCAGGTTTTAATTCCTCACCCTTTTGCTGAGCATTGTGCACAAGATTGATTACGTTTGTTTTAAGTCCTGAAAAGCTGAAATCGAGAGGACTACCGTCAACTCGTGGTTTTGGGAATTTATATTTTGTATTATCCCCATCTTTTGAGATTTTATCAAGATTAACTCCACCAGGGTATGGAAGTCCCAAAGTACGAGCAGCTTTGTCCATAGCCTCACCTGCGGCATCATCACGAGTGCGACCAATAACCTCAAAGTCAGTATAATCATTCACCTTACAAAGAAGTGTATTACCACCTGACACCACAAGGCACATAAACGGAGGTTTTAAGTCTTTATGGGTAATATAATTCGCTGCAATATGTGAGCGAAGATGGTGAACGGGGATAAGCGGTTTGCCACTTGCCAACGCCAACCCTTTTGCATAGTTAACGCCCACAAGCAAAGCACCGATAAGACCGGGTGCATAAGTCACTCCGATTGCATCAATATCATCAAGGGAACAGTTGGCATCTTTCAGTGCTTTTTCTACAACCCAAGAGATATTTTCTGTATGTAATCTTGATGCTATTTCAGGCACCACACCACCAAATATTTTATGCTTTTCAATTTGTGTTGAAACCACGTTTGAAAGCACGTTTCTGCCGTTTTCAACAACCGATGCCGCAGTTTCGTCACAAGAGCTTTCAATAGCTAAAATTTTCATAATTATATTTCCTTTAAGTAAAGTGTATAGATTAAACCGTTTTCAGTTGGTTTAGAATAGAAATTCTTTCTCTCACCAACTTTTTTAAATCCGCATTTTTCATATAACGCGATTGCATTTTCGTTGCTTTCGCGTACTTCAAGTGTAACAAAAAGTGCATTTTCAAGGTCGCATTGTTTAATTAAATGATTGACTAATATTTTGCCATATCCTCTACCACGTGCATTTTCGTTAACCGCAACATTTGTGATGTAAACCTCACCACAAACATTATTAGCCCCTATGTACCCGAGTAAGTTTTCGCCATCTCGAAGCACATAAAACCTTGCAGTTTCATTTGGCAATTCATCTTTTAAAGATTCTTCACTCCAAGGCTCAGAAAAGCACTCTTTTTCCAGCTCTGCAATATCTTTTATATCACTTTCCGTCATTTCACGGATAGTAACCATATTTTGTATTCTCTTGAGAATTTGTGGTAACTGACTCTCAAGTAATTTTGCATATTCTTCATAAGCCTCAATTGGTCTCCCGTAAGGGTCAGGAATGTTAAGTGTCATTATCTTTGATGAGTCACAAACACGAGAAAGCACCTCTGCGTGAGAGGCTGTCATACACACAAACAAGTCAGTTTCTGCTATATGCTGAGGGTTTAGCTTTCTTGCACGGTGCAAAGAAATATTCACTCCTCTTTGCATTGCAACAAGTGCGGAGTTTATGCTTACCTCATCACCAGGGAACACGGAAAGCCCTGCGCTTGAGACCTCAATGTCAGTAATATTATTTTGCTCAAGATAGTTTTTGAATAGCCCTTCTGCCAAAGGACTTCTGCAAGTGTTACCACTGCATATAAATAATAGTTTTTTCATAATACACCATTCTTGTCGCCCCTGAAAGGGGAGATGTCACGGAGTGACAGAGGGGTCAACCCCCAGTTTTCCGCTTATTACCTTGTCAATCTCCATACAAACTCCTTCAAAATTTGTATTCACATCATAATTAGAAAACCGAATAACTTCAATGCCAAGTTCATTTATCACATCAGTTCTTCTGTCATCATATTTCATACCATCTTCAAAATAATGTTGGCTTCCATCTATTTCAATTGCTATTTTTGCTTTGGAACAATAAAAATCAACAATATAGTTTTTAATAACACGTTGTCTATAAATCTTTATTGGGTAATCTTTCAAAAAGCAAAACCACAACCGTCTTTCTTGCTCGGTCATATTCTTTCGCAGTTCTCTCGATTGTTCTTTGAGATTATAATTGTATTCTGTGAATTTATAATCTTTCATTTTAACCCCTCAGTCTTGCCTACGGCAATCCAGCTCCCCTTTCAGGGGAGCCAAGATTTAGTTTTTAGCGTCGTACCAGGTTTTACCCGTATTAACGTCTGCTCTTAAACACACTTTCATTTCACAGGCACTTTCCATTTCTTCGCTTAAAATACGAGCTGCTTTTTCAATTTCGTTTTGGGGCGCTTCAACAATCAATTCGTCGTGAACCTGCAAAATGAGCTTTGCTTCCATTTTTTCTGCTTTAAGACGGTTATAAACACGTACCATGGCAATTTTGATAATATCAGCGGCAGTGCCTTGAATCGGCATATTTCTTGCAACTCTTTCACCGAATGCACGGAGCATTCCGTTTGATGAATTAAGTTCAGGCAAATATCTTCTTCTGCCCCAAAGTGTTGAAACATAACCTTTTTCCTTTGCTTCCTTTGCAACTGTTTCCATATATTTGTCAACACCTGCATAGTGACGGAGATAGCCCTTGATATAATCATCCGCTTCTTTTCGCGTTACGCCGATATCCTTTGCAAGTGAAAATGCGCCGATACCGTAAACAATACCGAAGTTGACGGCTTTTGCACGGCTACGCATAAGCGGTGTCACCATTTCTATTGGCATATTAAACACCTGAGATGCAGTAACTGTATGAATGTCAACCTCGTCGTTAAAGGCTTTGAGCATTTCCTCGTCATCTGCAATATGGCTGAGTACACGAAGCTCAATCTGTGAATAGTCAGCATCAGCAAGTAAGCATCCTTCTTTTGCAACGAAGAATTTTCGCATTTCACGACCGATTTCTTTTCTTACGGGGATATTCTGCAAATTTGGTTCAGTTGAAGAAATTCGACCGGTGCGGGTTTCTGTCTGAATAAACGAGGAGTGTATTCTGCCGTCCTCACCGATTACCTTTAAAAGTCCTTCGCAGTATGTTGAATAAAGCTTTGAAAGTGTTCTGAACCATAATATTTTTTCAATTATAGGGTTCTCATCCTGTAAACTTTCAAGGACGTCTGCGTTTGTTGAATATCCGCTTTTTGTCTTTTTCTTTGCAGGAAGTCCCAACTTTTCAAAAAGGATTACTCCCAACTGTTTCGGTGAGTTGATATTGAATTCTTCACCTGCTAAATCATAGATTTCAGTCTGAATATTTTTAAGTTCTGTACTTATTCTTCGAGTGAAATCTGCAATACCTTTACGGTCAACCATAAAACCAAGATGTTCCATACTTGCCAAAACTTCAGCAAGTGGCATTTCAACGTTATAAAGCAAATATTCTTGTTCGTTTGCTTCAATTTCAGCAATAAGACGAATGCTGACAGATTTCATTACTGCACATTCCTGCGCCAATGGCAAGTCGGTATTTACCTTTGGAATCGGTGCTTTGTATTCCTCGCAAAGCCGCAAAGGATTGTACCCGTTTGCTGACGGATTGAGAATGTACCCCGCCAAAGACGTGTCAAGTTTCATACCCTTGATTTCAAGATTGTTCAAAAATGCGAAACGGTATAAAAGTTTTGAATTGTCAGTATATTTCTTGATTTCTTCGGCTTCTAAAACGGTTTTGATAAAGTCAAAATAACCCAAGTGCATCGGTTCAAGGTGATAAACGGTGTTATCACACAAAAAGCAGAACTGAGGGTTGTCCAAGTCCTTGTAATCAGCAGTAAAATATGCACACTTTTCAGCCTTGATTTTATTCAAAAGGTCGTTCGTATCAAAATCAGATGCAAAAGCCAACTCTTTGACCTTTTCTTCTTTTTTCTCTGCAACAGTTGGTGCTGAAAAGTTCAATTTTTCAATTATTTTGAACATTTCAAGGTCAGCAAGCATAGCACGAGCCTTAGCCTCGTCAACATTCTGTGGAATTAAATCATTAAGTCCACATTCAATGGGCACGTCGTTGATAATCGCACCGAGAGTATAGCTTAAAAATGCTTTTTCTTTGTCATTTGCCAGCTTGTTTTTAAGATTTTCTTTGATTTCAAGAGTGTCAATATTGTCATAAATATTTTGAATTGTACCAAATTTCTGGATTAAGTCACCTGCGGTTTTTTGTCCCACACCTGCAACACCGGGGATACAGTCAGAGGAGTCACCCTGAAGTGCTTTAATGTCAATCATTTGCACGGGAGTTACGCCGTATTCCTCCATAATTCTCTTTGGAGTATAGATTTCGGTTGTGGTTGTGCCCATTTTCGTATGAGGCAAAAGCACGGTAACGTTATCACTGATGAGTTGGAATGAGTCACGGTCACCAGTTGCAATATAGCACTCATTATCACCCTCGCACATTTTTGCAACTGTACCGAGAATGTCGTCTGCTTCGTAACCTTCAAGGGATATGATTTTATAGCCAAGTACAGTTAAAAGCTCTTCAAGAACAGGCAACTGTTGAGCAAGTTCGGGAGGCATTCCGTGACGGTTTGCTTTATAGCCCTCATACATTTTATGACGAAACGTTGGCGCTTTAAGGTCAAAAGCGATTGCAACACCGTCGGGCTTCACCTCGTCACGAAGTTTCATAAGTATTGTTAAAAATCCGTAAATACCGTTGGTAAATCTGCCGTCCTTTGTTGACAGGGCACGGATTCCGTAAAATGCACGGTTTAAAATGCTGTTACCGTCAATTGCTAAAATTTTCATATCGCAACTCCAAAATCATAGTTATATTTATTATAACATATTATGCAAATAAATACCATACAAAAAGCGAAAAATTTAGTCAGTTTAATAGGCTTTTGCTGAATTGATTAACAAAAAGTAAGGTGGGAGCCAAGCACCCACCTTACGCTTCAATTCAAAACAAGTTGTTATAGTTTATATTATTTTCGTTAGGCAATCTCGTCGAAACGAAATTCCATAAAATAGGTTTAGTTTTTCGCAAGACAATGTGTCAGAGACGAAGCTGTATAAAAAATACTGCGAGTCGAAAGACACGCAGTATTATTATAACCAAAGATTATTTAATTTTCGTTAGACAATCTCGTCGAAACGAAGCTGTATATAGATACTGCGAGTTGATGACGAGGAAGTATAACGGAAATTATGCTTTGTTAGCTGAACCGAAGAGTTCTATCTTTTCTCTAACAGTAGCCTTGATAGCCTCTACACCGTCAGCAAGAAGCTTTCTTGGGTCAAAGCCCTTACCCTGAAGGTCCTTACCTGCTTCGATATATTTTCTTGTTGCTTCCTGGAATGCAAGCTGACATTCTGTGTTAACGTTGATTTTTGAAACTCCGAGAGAAATTGCCTTCTGAATCATATCAGCAGGGATACCTGTACCGCCGTGAAGAACAAGTGGCATTGCGCCTGTCTTTTCCTGAACTGCTGCAAGAGTTTCAAATGAAAGACCTGCCCAGTTTTCAGGGTATTTACCGTGGATATTACCGATACCGGCTGCAAGCATTGTAACGCCAAGGTCAGCAATCATCTTGCATTCGTCAGGGTCAGCACATTCACCAGCACCAACAACACCGTCTTCTTCGCCGCCGATTGAACCAACTTCTGCTTCAATTGAAAGACCTTTTTCTTCGCAAATTGCAACGAGTTCTTTTGTCTTTGCAATATTTTCGTCAATTGGGTAGTGTGAACCGTCGAACATAATTGAGCTGAAACCTGCTTCGATACAATCCTTTGCACCTTCGTATGAACCGTGGTCAAGGTGAAGAGCAACAGGAACTGTAATATTAAGTCCTTCAAGCATACCTTCAACCATACCTACAATTGTCTTGTAGCCACACATATATTTACCTGCACCCTCAGAAACACCAAGGATAACAGGAGAATTCATCTCTTGTGCTGTGAGAAGAATTGCTTTTGTCCATTCAAGGTTATTGATATTGAACTGACCAACTGCATATTGACCGGCCTTTGCTTTTGTAAGCATTTCTTTTGCATTTACTAATGGCATAATTTAATACACTCCTATATAAAAATTTCCACCGATATTATATATCACCCACTCCTAAATGTCAACAAATTAACAAAAGATTAAATTGTGAATAGTATAATCGTGGGTGATATTATGAAGAAGTATTTCAGCAGTACAATTTGCAGTCACGGTTACACAAGCGCTTTTAATATGATTTACAGAAAAAGTCCGACCGCAAAAGTGATTTTAGCATATAACGGCACCGATTTTGAAAGGGCAGTATTTTTCAAACGGCTTATACATAATTTCAAGGGGTATAACATTACTTTGTTCAATCCGTTTTTTGACGAGTCAACGGACGGAATATACATAAAAAATCTTGATACGTATATCCTTTCGGACAGCGGCTATTCAAAGCCCTGCCCCTTGCTTTCAGGAATATGGGAAAAGCCGTATCCCGTTACAAAAAACAAAAACATTCCCACAGACTTGCGTCGTGAAATGCTGATTTTAAAGGCTTATGAAAATAATTGCTATAAAAAAGCCTGTGAAATGCTGAAAAACGCTTCCAACGCAAAAGGAAAAATCCACAATGAATTTGCGCCGTTTTTTAGTGATGATAAGGTGATAAATTTTGTACGCAGATTTTGCGGCAAACACCTGAAAAGCAACAAAACCAAGGGCTTCGGTGAAACAAGACTTCTTTGCTCACCCACTCCCCTCGGTATTCACACTCATTACGATACGGTTTTTGAAAGCTGTGAAAACGTCATCAGCATTTACGATAATTTCGGGTTTGTAGGCTCGGTTTTACTTGGTGTTATAAGAGATTATGCAGTCAAAGAAAAAATCAGTTTTATAATGAGTTCCTCATATTATGCAAATGACATTGCGCAGACGTTGATTTTTCCTGAACAAAGCCTTGCAATTACCATAAATGGCGAAAACCACGTTTTACCCTTTGAGCCACAGGAAAAAATCACAATTTCACGGTTTTTAACAAGCGAGAGTATTCTGTCCTCACCTAAAATCGAGGCACTTATTTCCATTGAAAATAAATTGTTGGAAAAATGTGTGATGAATATTTATAATGGTAGAGATTATAGATTTAAATATAATTACTTATGCAGAGGATATGAGTGTGAAGACGAAGCAACGCTTAGTGCGGATAAATTGTGCAAACAGTTGATAGTATAAATTAGACAAATTGGGGTTTGTAGGGCTCTTTTGTATGGTGATATCACCCTCTTGTCTCACCTGAAAGGGGAGATGTCACGAAGTGACAGAGGGGTTATTCAATTAAACAACAAACCCCTCAGTCTCGCATACGCTCGACAGCTCCCCTTTCAGGGGAGCCGAGAACCGACCATATTGGTGTCATAAACATCCCGACAAAT
>JAZQYK010000008.1:0-20376 GCA_045633505.1 Candidatus Fimenecus sp.
AATATCGAGCAATCGAAGATTGCATATCGAATAAACACAAAGTGCAAAATGTAAGGGCGGTTTGAAATCGCCCTTTTTTCATAACAAATTTGAATTTGTCGGGATGTTTATGACACCAATATGGTCGGTTCTCGGCTCCCCTGAAAGGGGAGCTGTCGAGCGTATGCGAGACTGGGGGGTTTGTTGTTTAATTGAATAACCCCTCTGTCACTTCGTGACATCTCCCCTTTCAGGGGAGACAAGAAGGTGATATCACCATACAAAAGAGCCCGACAAACTCCAATTTGTCAAACTGTATATACAACAAAAAAAGACCGAACATATTGTTCGGTCTTTTTTATTTGATGATTTCAAATTCCCATTCTTCTAATATTGGGCTCGAAAGCAAACTTTTATATTTACATTCTACAGTAACTTTACTTTCAAATTTAGGAATTTCAATAACTATAACAGAATCAGCAGGGACTTTTTGACCCCTGACTTTAGTAATCAATCTTAAAGTCTTATTATCGTTTGAAATAATATAATTCATTATTTTAAATGGTTTTCCATCTACCAATATGCTATAGTGCTTTTTAATTTTTTCTGTTCGCTTATCTTTCATTACTTAATATCATTCACATCATAAGGTGTTCGCTGATACACGAAATAATTAAGCCAGTTCTGGAATAACAAACTTCCTGCTCCTCGCCACGTAAGTGGTGGGGTAAGTCGAGTATCATCATTAGGGAAATAATTATATGGAATTTTAATATCCAAGCCCTTGTGCAAATCTCTAAAATATTCGCGAGCCAACGTATCGCTGTCATATTCACTGTGACCCGTGCAATAGAAATTTCTGCAATCCATATCTGCCACGAGATGCACACCTGAAATTTCCGAGTAAGAGAGAATTTGCAAATCTTTAACGAGGGCTATATCCTCTTTTTTTGTCTCTGTATGACGGGAATGTGGCACGAAATACAAGTCACTGAAGCCACGAAGAAGCGGATGATACATATCAAGCGGCTTGTGCGGGAAAACGCCAAACATTTTTTCATTCAATCTGTATTTCGGAATACCGTAATGGTAATAAAGCGCAGCCTGAGCACCCCAACAGATATGGAATGAAGAATAAACGTGAGTTTTTGCCCAGTCAAAGATTGTGCAAAGCTCGTCCCAGTAGTCAACCTCTTCAAAGGGCAACAATTCAACAGGAGCGCCCGTCACAATCATACCGTCAAATTTCTGCTCTTTAATGTCGTCAAAGGTCTTATAGAATTTAAGCAAATGCTCTTTGCTTGTATTTTTGCTTTCGTGGGTTGCCACCTGCAAAAGTTCAATTTCAACCTGCAACGGCGAATTACTGAGAAGACGCAAAATCTGTGTTTCAGTCTCGATTTTAGTCGGCATTAAATTAAGAAGAATAATTTTAAGCGGACGAATATCCTGAATAGATGCTCTCTGCTCTGTCATAACGAAAATATTCTCCAGTTCCAAATTGTGTCTTGCAGGTAACTGGTTATCAATTTTAATCGGCATTATCGTCCACTCCTTTCTTCAATATGCAAGTTTGTATTTTATCATAAGTGAAAAACAATGTCAATAATCTCGTCTTTGGGATAAGTATTTTATTCATCAACAGTTGATGATGGGTTAATTGAATCAAAAATTTCGTTTACTGTTCGCATAAAAGCATACCAATTAACATCTGAAAAGCAAACAAATGAGATATTGTATATGGGAGTTGTTTTTCCGAGAAGTTTAAAGTTAAGTTTATCCATAAAACTTTCGTCACCATTTAGTTCAAACAATTTAATTTGAAGAACTCTTTGATTTCTTCTTGGATAGCTATCTGCAAATCCAATAGAACTAATATCTTGCCAACGGAAACTCTTTTTAACATACAAAGTATCAATTTCGATTCCTTGGTTATCAATCCTAATTTTGCCTTTTCTTAAAATGCCCCAATATAGCCAGTTTATAATACAGAAAGCAACTATAATGCAACTGGTAATTATAAATATAATATCTCTAATTGTCAGGCATTCATAGTTAGGCAAGAATATTATGAATGAGGCAAAAATAATTGTCATAAATAAATGTAAGAAATGCATTGAAACTGGCATTGATGCTCGAAATTCGGCAGGTAATTGGTATTTACCCGTGTTGTTGTTAATTTTTTTCATATTAACACCTCATTTTAATTTAACGTTATATTCAATATCCAACCACTCGTGCTTTGCAAAGTCACGGACACGGATGATGATTTCTTCCTCATAAACCTCAACCTGCTGACCGGTGCCATTCTGTTGGTTTTGGGCATCACCCACATCATTATCAACACCGAAACCTGCAACATTGATAAATGTTATATTGTCATCATAAACAACTTCTCTTTTATCCTCATAAAACCCCATGTGAAGATGCCCTGAAAAATAGAGCACCTGAGTGCCACAGTTTTTAAGCAACTCATAAACTCTGTCACTGTCCTCACCAATATGACCCTCACTCCACACATCTTCCCACACATTATTGAGGGGGTAGTGGTTGAATAAAAATACGATTTTACCGCTGTCTTTTGCCTTTTCAAGCTCATTTTCAAGCCAGTTAAGCTGTGTATCAGATAAATCCTCCTGAATACCCGCATCGGACTCTGAGCCTAAAACAATAAACTGATATTTGTCGTAAATATTCACACTATAATAAACACTGTCGTCGTATTGTGTTTTGCTGTATTCATTTTTATATTTGAAAAAGCGGTCTCGCAAATCCTCATATTCACCAACATTGTAATCACTTGGGCAAAGGTCGTGGTTGCCTGTCACCATAAATGTACCGATAGTGTTGTACTCGTCAAGAATACTGTAAAATGCACTTAACTCAACAACCTGACCGTTCATAGTATTGTCACCAAGAAATACAATGAAATCATTTGCATCGTTGGAGTTTATATCACGAATTCCTTCTCCGAAAAGATTGAAACGGTCTTCGTTATTACCTTCAAGATGCACGTCAGAAAGCACGGTGAAAACTAAATCGGCATCACCGTTCAAGGTAGTATAAGCTGCAATTTCATTCACGGGAGAATAAATAAATAAGGAAAGAATGAACGCAACTAATTTGTAAAACCAGGTCATAAAATCACATCCTTAATTTTGTTTTTCAGGATATTCTTTCAACGCATTATATTCAATGTAGTTCCAATGATTTTCAAAATCCGATTGATTTCTTATTATGTGGTCAACATACCCTCGTTGCCACAAAACATCATTTTTCTCACCTGTCAACTCCCAATACTTTTTGGTTGTATATGACTTTAAGTCTCTTATGATATCTTGTAGGGGCGGGTCTCCGTGCCCGCCCGTATAACGAGCTTCAATATTATCAATGGTAATTAAAAGGTGAATATGATTTGGCATTACAATTGCATTTTCTATATCAATATCTTTGTAATGTGTATTGATGTACTCTATGGATTTTTCTACTTCATAACCTAACGGTGTCAGTACAATTGCATCTTGCGGGCGGGCACGGAGACCCGCCCCTACAATTTCTTCCTTTGATTTGTAATGTGCCAACAAATGACGCTTACCTTTTACACATACGGTCACAAAATAACAACCATTTTGCGAATAATCATATCCTTGTAACCTTAAACTTTTTCTTTTTGGTAATTCTTTCATAGTTATTTATGAAAGTTTATGAATAAACAAACCTGATAATAATTTTGGCTCAAACCAAGTGGATTTTGGCGGCATAACCTTTCCTGCATCTGCAATATCCATAAGCTCGTTAAGTGAGGTTGGATACATTGCAAAGGCAAGTTTCATACCCTCTTTGCATCTTCTTTCAAGCTCACCGAGTCCGCGGATACCACCAACAAAGTCAATTCTCTTGTCTGTACGAGGGTCAGTAATGTTAAGAATCGGTGTGATAAGGTTATTTTGAAGTATTGAAACGTCAAGGCACTCCACAGGGTCGTTTTCGTTGATAAACTCTGCCTTTGCAGTTACCTTATACCACTTTTCGTCGAGATACATACCGAACGTGTGTCTTTCTTCAGGTGAATAAGGACTTGACTCTGCCTCCTCCACAATGAATTTTTCACTCATTTTGTCGATAAATTCTTCACTTGTATATCCGTTAAGGTCTGCGATTACACGGTTATAGTCCATAATTTTTAACTGGTCGCAAGGGAAAATTACTGACAAAAAGAAATTGAATTCTGCATTTTTGTCATATTCCCCGTCCCCTCTTCTCTTTTGACCTACACGGACGGCAGATGCACAACGGTGATGTCCGTCAGCAATATAAAGATATGGAATGTTTTCAAATTCCTTAACGAGTGTATCAATTACACCGTTATCGTCAACAACCCAGACCGTCTGTGAAACACCGTCGTCACTTACAAAATCATAGCAAGGTTTATGAGCATTTTTCCAGTTTTCTGTGATTTCTGAAACCGTCTTATTCTCTCTGTGAGTGAGGAAAATCGGCCCTGTGTTTGCATCAAGAGTATCAACGTGACGAATTCTGTCAGCTTCTTTATCAGCTCTTGTAAATTCGTGCTTTTTAATCACGTTATTGATGTAATCATCCACAGCAGTACAGCCAACGATACCCGTCTGCTCACGACCGTTCATAATTTGGCGGTAGATATAAAGCATCGGTTTTTCATCTTGTTTGCAGATACCGTTTTTGCTTAACGCATCAAGATTTTCTTTAGCCTTTTCGTAAACCTCAGGTGAGTAAATATCAATGCCAAGTGGCAAATCCACCTCTGCTTTATCAACATGCAAAAATGAATAAGGCTTATCCTTTACCATTTCTCTTGCTTCTTCTGAATTCATTACATCATAAGGCAACGCGCCTACCCGTGACGCAAATTCGTCCTTTGGTCTTATTGCTTTAAAGGGTTTTAATACTGCCATTTCCGTTCCCTCTTTCCCTGATTTTTAATATTGTTTTAAGAATTATCACTGCAAAAATTATGCCGATTAAGGCGCCTATTGAGTCAACGAACACATCAAAAGCCCGACAAGCTCTGCCCTCAATAAAAAGCTGATGTATTTCGTCAGTTATTGCATAAAAAACTGTGCCGCCGAAGGCAAAAATCGGTGTGGATTTCTTGCTCCAAGTTGAATATATCGCATTAAACAGCGCAATTGCAAGAATGCAGAATTCCAACAAATGAGCGGCTTTTCTTACCACGAAGGAAGAAAACTCCTCACCAAAAACTGCAAGAATTTTTCGTATAACCGAATCACTCATTCCGCTGGATTCAGTTGCATTAAAGCCTGACATCCAAAAAATGAACGCCATACAAACTAAAACCAAAATCCAAGAAATTATTATATATGCTTTTCTTTTAACCGTCATTATTTTTGTCCCTTATAAAAATACGTGTTAGCCCTGTCACCGCAGAAATACACTCCCGTCGTGTCCTTTGCCAAGGCAAAAATTGTGTTTTCGGTAAAAAGCGGAAGAATGATTGCGTTTTTGAGAAGATAGCTTTCACAATAGCAAATATTTTCAGCAGTCGGACTGTTCTTTGCAGTCGCCAGAATGCGATTGTATTCATCAGAAGAATAGCCGAAAATATTGCCCGTATCCCCGCTTTCAAAAAGTGAAAGAAAATCCGTTGGACTATCCGAATCAACCGTTACGGGATAAATTGCAAGTTCAAATTCACCCGAATTGATTTTTTTATTGAAATCTTCTTCCTCTGCTACCGTTACGGTACCGTTAAGCTCAACACCGATGCTGTTTTGCCAACTGTTAACGATATTTTTTGCTGTTTTTTCATATTCTTCGGTGCAAAGAATTTCAATTGAAAGATTTTCAAGTTTTAATTCATCAAATGCCTTAATCATATTATTATGAGCATTGTCCGTACTGTATTCGATTTTTTCAACTGCACCGTTTACTGCAAAATAAGGCGGTAAAAGGCTGTCAGCCGTTGTGTCTGCAAGACGGCTAAGGTCAATACCTGCAACAAGTCCCGTTCTCAGAGACAAATTCTGAAGATTTTCATTCTTTATATTGAATATCAGCGAACAAGTAATATTTTCAAGCACGTTTTGTTGAACTTTTCTGCCGAATTGGTCAATTGCTTCTTCATCGGTGAAAAAGCCCACGTCATAATCGCCCTTATCAAGTTTGTCGGCTACTTTGACAGTATCCGTATTAAGATAAAATCCCACCGCAGACGGAATTGGTATGCAAACACCTTTATAACCGTCGTCCTTTGCAATTCTCACAGATTTTTCTTCAGTTACGTTTGAAAGATAAAATCCTCCGTTTGTGATTATATATTTTGCGGCAAGACCATATCTGCCGCCTGTTAAATCAAAGAATTCTTTGTCGCAAGGATATGAAATCGGCTGACTCAAAGCATAAAGAAGTTTATCCGTCGGACTTTCAACTGTAATTTCAAGGGTGTATTCGTCAATTGCACGGACGCCGAGAGAGTCCGCACCCATCGTGCCGTTACGTATTGCATTTGCATTTTTAATCACACTTAAAAGCTCGAAATCTTCTGCCTCAGTTTCAGGCAAAACACCTCTTGTTATACCGAAAACGAAATCGGCGGCTGTAACCTTGCCTTCAATCGTTGCATTTTTATCTTCAAGATAACTTTTTACCGCAGACGACTGATAATAATATGTATCCTTTTGCAATTGGAAGGTGTAAACAAGTCCGTCAGATGAAACGGAAAAATCCGTAACCGCGCATTTCTGTGGTTCTCCGTTTTCATCCAGTTTGAAAAGGCCGTCAAAAATATTGACAGCAATCATTTTTTCAACTGTACCCGACACAATCTGAGGGTCAAAATGCTGAGGCATTTCCGTAATGGCACAAGCCAACGACTCACCTGTTTCTTCTTTTTTGCAACCTGCAAAGCAAGTCAAAACAAGTGTGAATACCATTAAAATTGATATGATTTTCTTAAACATTCAAATCACCAAGCCCTATTATATCAAAGAAAACAACTTATGGCTATATTTTCAGAAAATTTTTTATAAAAAACTATCTTTTATTATATAAATTTGTTATAATAAGCTATACATTATATACGGGGAGAAAAAATATGGAATTATTTCTTGAAATTGCAAAATACGGTTTATTGGCTTTTCTCGGAATTGGTTTTATTGTTCTCGGCGTTTACGTGGGAAAACTTTCAAAGGTAATTAAAGAAAGTAACGGTGACGACGAAGAAATCAAGGCGCTTGAAAACAAACTTGATTACATAAATAAAAATATGGGTGATGAATTTCACAGAATCCGTGTTGAAAATCAAAATTCAAACAAGGAAATCCGTGAAGACGTGAAAAAAAGCCTTGATGAAATGTCAGGTCGTATTGATAATATGAACAAGGGCAATTTTGAACATCGCGAGAAGATGAGCGAAATGCTCGTTTCAATGAGTGAAAAAAACGCCCAGCAAAGTGACAGGCAGAACAAAACTCTAGAGGCTTCAATCTCAAAAATGCAAGAGTCCAACGAGAAGAAACTCGAAGAAATGCGAGTTACCGTTGACGAAAAGCTCACCTCTACCCTTACAACGAGACTTAATTCCTCTTTTAAAACTGTTTCTGACCAGCTTGAAAACTTATATAAATCCTTGGGTGAAATGCAGACTCTTTCAAACGGGGTTACTGAAAACGTTACTGCTTTAAACAGAGTGCTTACAAACGTAAAGGCTCGCGGTACTTGGGCCGAAGTGCAGTTAGAGGGTATTTTAAACCAGACCATTCCGAATATGTTTGAAACAAACGTGGCAACCGTACCCGGCTCTCTTGACCGAGTTGAGTTTGCAATCCGTATTCCGTCAAGCGAAAAAGACGGCAGAGACATTTTGCTTCCGGTTGACTCGAAATTTCCAATGGAAGACTATATCCGTCTTTGTGATGCCGCTGACCGTGCAGATGCAGACGCAGTAAAAATTGCCCGCAAAGAGCTTGAAAAGAAAGTTGAAAACGAAGCAAAAACTATTACAAAATATATTAACGTACCTGCTACAACACCTTTTGCAATTATGTATCTTGCAACGGAAGGGCTTTATGCTGAAATTGCATCTTCAAGAACGGGTCTTCCTGAAAAACTTCAGAATGACTATAACATTATGATTGCAGGACCTTCAACAATCACCGCACTTCTCAACTCGCTTTCAATGGGCTTTAAAACGATTGCCATCAACGAAAAAGCAAATGAGGTTCGTGAAATTCTTGGTGCTGCAAAGGCGCAATATGACAGATTTGGCGATTTACTTGCAAAGGCCAGAAAGAAAGTTGACGAAGCAGGCAAGACACTTGACGAAGCTGAACGCAAGAACTCGTTCATTCAACGCAAACTTAAAAATATTGAAGCTATTGATACAGTATCGGCTGATAAACTTTTATTTGACGAAACCGATAATGTTGATATATAATAGAAATGTTAAGTAAATTTATACTTTTATAGGAGGAAATGAAAATGGCTCTTAAACACGCTGACCTTATCGCACAGATGACTCTCCCTGAAAAAGCAAGTATGTGCGACGGTCTCAACTATTGGCAGACTCAGCCAATCGAACGTTTGGGTATTCCCGCAGTTAACCTTAACGACGGCCCTCACGGTATCCGTAAAAAAGGTGACCCGGGTGACACACCAAAAGGTGAAACAAATCTTTTGAAAGGTGTTCCTGCAATTTGCTTCCCTACTGCATCCGCAACGGCTTGTTCTTGGGATACAGACCTTATTTACAGAATGGGTGAAGCTCTTGGCGAAGAATGTTTAAAGGAAAAGGTATCTGTTCTTTTGGGACCCGGTACAAACATCAAGCGTTCACCGCTTTGCGGACGTAACTTTGAATATTTCTCAGAAGACGGTGTTCTTGCAGGTGAAATGTCTGCTGCATTTGTAAACGGTGTTCAGAGCAAGGGTATCGGTACTTCTCTCAAGCACTATGCCGCTAACAATCAGGAAACTCGCAGAATGACTGTTAACTCAGTCGTTGATGAAAGAACACTCCGCGAGGCATATCTTCTTCCATTTGAAATCACAGTTAAAAAGGCTCAGCCTTGGACAATTATGAACTCATATAACCGTCTTAACGGCACTTATGCCGCTGAAAACAAGTGGCTTCTTACTGACGTTCTTCGTGACGACTGGGGTTATGAGGGTATCGTTGTTACTGACTGGGGCGCAGAAAACGAAAGAGTACCAGGTCTTATTGCAGGTCAGGAACTTGAAATGCCGACTTCTTCAGGTATTGGCACAAAACTTATTATTGATGCTGTTAACAACGGCACTCTTGACGAGGCTGTTCTTGACAAGGCAGTTGACAAGCTCATTGATATGGTTAAACGCGCTGAAAAGGTACTTGGCAACCATACATACGACAGTGACGCTCACCATAACCTTGCCCGCGAAATCGCAGGTCAGTGTATGGTTCTTATGAAGAACGATGGTGGTCTTCTTCCGCTTAAAAAAGATGCTAAAATTGCTCTTATCGGTGAAATGGCACACACTCCTCGTTATCAGGGTGCCGGTTCATCACTCATTAACCCAATCAAACTTGATTCAGCTTATGCTACAATGAAGGAAATGGGTATTAACTTCACCTTCTCAAAGGGCTATGAGCTTAAAAAGTGCAAAGACAAGAAGGCAATGGAGCTTATTGTTGAAGCTAAAGAAAAGGCTAAAAATGCTGACGTTGCAGTTGTTTTCGTTGGTCTTACTGACGAATATGAAACAGAGGGTAACGACAGAAGCCACATCAATCTTCCACCTGTTCACAATCAGCTTGTTGAAGAAATTTTCAAGGTTAATCCTAACACAATCGTTGTGCTTTCAGGCGGCGCATCAGTTTATATGCCTTGGGCAGACAAAGTTCCTTCAATACTCAATATGTTCCTTACAGGTCAGGCCGGCGGCAGTGCGGTTTGCGATATTCTTTTCGGTGACGTTAACCCAAGCGGCAAGCTCAGCGAAACATATCCGCTTGCACTTGAGGACAACTCAAGCTACAATTACTTCCCCGGCACTGCTGTATCTGTTGAATACAGAGAAGGCGTTTACGTTGGTTACAAGTACTATGATACTGCCGAAAAGGAAGTTGCATTCCCATTCGGTCACGGTCTTTCATACACAACGTTCCAGTACAGCGATATTAAGGTTTCTGCTGACAATATCAAGGATACAGACACCGTTACAGTTTCATTCAAGATTAAAAACACAGGCAACGTTGACGGTGCCGAGGTTGCACAGCTTTACGTTAACGACGTTGAAAGCACAATTTACCGTCCCGTTAAAGAGCTTCGCGGCTTCAAGAAAGTATTCTTAAAGGCAGGCGAAGAAGCTGAAATTTCAATCGACCTTGATAAACGCGCATTTGCATATTACAACGTAAATCTTGGCGATTGGCACGTTGAAAGCGGTGAATTCAAAATTCTCGTTGGTGCATCAAGCCGCGATTTAAGACTTGAAGCTACAATCAACGTTGAATCAACGGTTGAGGCTGTTATTCCTGATTACAGACAGAGTGCTCCTTGCTATTACGGCGCTGACATTACGGCTGTTAAGGATGACGAATTCAAGGCTGTTTACGGCAAAGAACTTCCACCGTCAGTAAGAGATAAAAATGCGCCTTTCACATTCCTCAACACAATTGAGGACTCACAAGACAGCAAATGGGGCGGAAGAATTTACAGACTCCTCATTAAGATGCTTGGTGCTGATACAATGGCAGGCGCGGTTGCTACACAGCTTCCAATCAAGAACTTTATTTCAATGAGTTTTGGTCTTTTCAGTCCTGAAATGGCAGAAGGTCTTATTATGATTATTCACGAAGATAAAATGGGCAAGGGTCTCAAGGTTATCTTCAAGGGTATTCCAAACCTTATTAAAAACCTTGGCAAATTAAAGCAGATTTAATTGCAAATAAACAAAGAAAAATCCCACCGAGTAAGCGGAGTGTTCGTAAGGACACTCCGCAGTTTTATTCGCCTTGTGGCGAGTTTTATTGCTTCGCAGTTATATTATGCTCCGCATAGTTATATTGTCCTTCGGACAGTTTTATGCGAATAAAATATAACTGAAGCTGAAAGCTTCAATGTCACTATTGCCACTAGCAATAATAACACTCTGCCATCAGGCAGAATATCACTTAAACAAACGAAAAAGAAATGAGCCAGTGTCTCAAAGCAATAAACAAAAAATCCCACCGAGTAAGCGGTGGGATTTTTTATTAGTTTTAAAAATTAGTCAGCAACAGGAGCTGAAACTGGACAGCTGTCTGCACAAGCACCACAATCGATGCAAGCATCAGCGTCGATTACATAGATGCCATCTCCTTCAGAAATAGCCTCTACAGGACAATCAGCAGCGCAAGCGCCACATGAAATGCAATCGTCAGTAATTTTGTATGCCATAATTATGTACCCTCCCTTTGTTTTTATATTTACATTGTAACACAATATATTAAAAAATCAAGTACTAAATTATTCTATTCCCTTTAAAGCTTCAAGTTCTTCTTTTTCAACCTTAATATAAGCGTCCTTGAGTAATTTTACAGAATGGCGGTGGAACGTAACGGGAGCTGCATCAGGGCGACGGTCAAGTGTGATTTTCAACATTCCTGTAATCAGGTTGTTTTCGATAACTCTACCCTTTCCGTCAGAAGTGTCAACAATTGCGCCAACCTTTGGCGTAACGCGGAGAAGATGCTCGTAAGTATCCTGCTCATATTTAAGACAGCACATAAGTCTTCCGCAAGTACCGCTGATTTTTGTAGGATTAAGTGAAAGCCCCTGCTCCTTTGCCATTTTGATTGACACAGGTTGGAAATCATTCAAGAACGTATTACAGCAGAAGGGTCTGCCGCAGATACCAAAACCGCCAACCATACGGGACTCGTCACGGACACCAATCTGACGAAGTTCAATTCTTGTTTTAAATACACCCGCCAAATCCTTAACAAGCTCACGGAAGTCAACTCGTCCGTCAGCAGTAAAATAGAAAAGGATTTTACTTCTGTCAAAGGTATATTCAACGTCAACAAGATTCATTTCCAATCCGTGTGCTTCTATTTTTTCTTCACAGGTTTTAAACGCTTCTTTTTCTTTCTTCTTGTTTTCTTCAAGATTTTTGACGTCTTCCTCAGTTGCGGCACGAATTACCTTTTTCAAAGGCTTGTTTATATCGTCCTCATTAACCTTATGATTTTCCTTGGCAACAAGTCCGCACTCCATTCCGCGTACTGTTTCCACAACCGCATAATCACCTTTTTTAAAGGTAATTGAATCAGCATCAAAATCATAGATTTTTCCGCCGTCTTTAAATCTTATACCAACTGTTTCTATCATTTTATCACCTACCGATTGCTCGTTTAAATTCATAACACATTCTTACGACGAGCAGATTGTTATTACAATTTCTGTCAACAGAAGCGATTAACTCGTCACATACGTTTATAAGCTGTAACAATCCTTTTGCAGTCAAGCCCACGCTCAATGCCTCAACCTGTTCAGGAAAACGGCAATCTCTTACATAGCCGCTCTTTTTAACAAGCGCGTCACGAAATGCTTCTGACAAAAGGAATAACACAGATTTTGCAAACTGATTATTCTTTTGAAACACAGCAGTTTCATCCATAAGTTTCAATTCGTCAACCTGAAGCAAGGCTGAAATAAAACTTTTAACAGCCATTTCCTCTTTTTCGCTGATTTCTATATCATCGCTTAAAATAGAATAAGTCTGTACTCGTGACATTACCGTTTCAAGCATCGTGCTTTTTGAGGTTGTCACAATAATGAAGAACACATAAGTCGGTGGTTCTTCAAGTATTTTGAGCAAGGCATTCTGTGCCTGTTCATTCATATTCTGTGCATTTTTTAATATATATATTTTCTTGTCGCTCTCGTTAGGAACAATGAACGCGTTACTTCTGATTTCCCTGACGGAATCAACCGCAAAAACCTTACTTTTGCTTTTGATTATACCGTCGGTTTCAAAAATGTCGGGGTGTCCGTCTTTTTCTGCTTTAAGGCAATCGGCACATTTGTGACAGGGCTTGTTATCTCCCCTACACACAAGACAAGCGGCAATATACCTTGCAAACTCAACACCCACCTGCTCATTGGCACATTCCACCAGTACACCGTGAGGAAAATTCCCTTGACTGACGGAAAAAGCAACCGTATCGTAGAGCGTATTCATTTTTTCATTTACAGAATTCATCATATCTTATAAAACTGCTCCACATCTAAAACAAAAATCGTAGCACCGCCAACGGTCACTTCAACCGGCATTGAAGCGAGCATTGACTCACCCATATATGTACTGTTAACGGGAGTGATTTGTTTTCTTTGTTTGCTGTGCTCACCCACAAGATTAACCACTTGGTCAACCTTCTTGTCGTCAACACCGATTAAAAGCGTTACGTTTCCAGCACGCAAAAAACCGCCTGACGTAGAAAGTCTTGTGGCTGAATATCCGTTTTCGGTTAAGGCGGACATAACGGCGTTTGCATCGTCGTTACCTATTATTGCGATTACAAGTTTCATAATATCACCCTTATTGCAAAGCAAGGCTTTGCATCGATATAAATTCTACAAATTTTCGATATGTGCATTCGCACTCGATATGTACTGCGTACTCGATATGTTTGATTTCATCAAACGAGAATTGATATCATATCGAAGACGAGTGAAACGAAGTCTATATCGAAATAAAACATCGTTTTATTATATCGAATTTACGAAGCAAATATATCGACTATTTATTGAATACTCTGTGCAATTGCTATCATTACGGGCATTGTAATGATTGAAAGCACGCTGATAAGTGAAGTCACTTTTGAGGCAAGACCTGTATCACGGTCATATTTTGCGGCAAACATAACCGTATTACTTGCGGTCGGTGCAGACGCGCTTAACACACAAGCAACCAAAAGCGTACCGCCAAAGCCCAGTAACTTTAATGAGGCAACAGTTATCAATGGAACTAAAATAATTTTCACAAGTGCTGACACGAAAATTCGCTTGTCGGAAAATATTGTTTTCCAATCAGCCGCAGCAAGATAAGTGCCAAACATAACCATTGCAAGAGGTGTGTTCAAATCAGCAAGATAGGACACGGGAGCATAGATTACCTCAGGCAAATCCACCTGCAACAAGAAAAGCGGAAGTCCGATTGCAACACCCAATACACCGGGGTTTGTAAGCAATCTTTTTGGATTAAACTTTTCATTTTCACCCTTTTTGCGCATAAGAGATGTGCCGTGAGTGAAGGACAGCACGTTAAAGGGTACTAAAATTACCGAGCAGTAAAAAATTCCCTCATCACCCAAAACCGCCTGAGCCAAGGGCAACGCCATATAGCCCACGTTACCGTAGCAACAAGCATATTTAAAAATACAAGCGGTATCTTTATTACTTTTATTAAAAAGGATTTTCGAGAAAACAATCCCAACCGCGTGGAAAAATATTCCACCCAAAAGCGCTTTGAGAAGCCCGCCCAACGTATCACGGCTGAACTCCATCCCAAGAAACGAACGAATAATAATGGCAGGAGCAACAATATAAAACAACAAATCCGTTGTCATTCTTGATGCTTTTTCGGTATAAATGCCTGCTTTGTGGCAGACAAGACCCACCATTGCAACAAGGAATAATATAAGCACCTGAGTAAAGGCGGTTATGACGTTACTGAAAAACAATTGCATTTTAAATTACTCCGAAAGAAAATTGTCGTCAGTTTCCATTATATCCTCTGTCTTTGCATCTTCATTAAGAAGCTCCCAAGAGTCGTTTTCCTTTGCGCATTTCATTGCGTTAACGATATAAGCAAAAGCGAACACGGCAAAGCCCAAATCACAAAGGCTGAAAGGATATTCATCAGGAAGTGATGAACCGTTGGCAGTTAAAATCATAAGAAGTCTCGGAAGATTTGTAACTGTGCCAAAGAAAATACAAACAAAACCTGATGAGAAAACCGTTCTCATAGCTTTATTATTTGCAAGTCCTGCGGAAATTCTCGCAAAATTAAGTAAAAATATCATCATAAATGCAAGTAAAAACAACTCAAGCATCAAATCGGATACGTTCACGTAAGCAATTTTTCTCACAAATCTGATTACAATTCTGCTCATTGCCCAGAAAAGCGGTGTGATTGCAAGGAATTTATACTGTGAATAAGTTGTTCTTCCGTCAATATAAGAAATACCGAAAATTATGATGTAAATTGCGGCAAGAACACCGAATACACTTTCCAAAATCAACGGTAACTGGCTTTGGTCAGCCGTACCCATAACCGAAATACCTGCCGCTGAAAAACTTTTTACGTTAAGAAGAAACGTTGAAAGCGATGATACAACGTCAAGCACAATACCACCTGCAAAAACGAAAGACGTAACAGCCATCAGCATATCTTTTCTGAATGGAGATTTTGATGCAGGAACGTTCTTTGCAAGAATGGTGAGAACATAAGGCACGACAATTGCCAATCCGCAAACTGCATACATTACGTAAACAGACCAGTCTTTAAAATGATAGAAACCCGTGTCTGACTCGATTATGTTAAGAAGCTGATACATTCTGAAAATTACGGCAACAGCCATAAGTCCAAATATAACATAAAGAGAATACAAAGGATTGATTTTCTCATATTTTCCTGTTAATTTCATAGCTTTTCTTACCTTTCCTCAATAGGAATATATTCTTTCTGTACCCCGTCGGTGCGAAGAATTCTGTCTTTCATCGGCACATACTCACGCGGAATTGTAACGTTCTTGTAAGCAGGACGGATTATTCTTCCGCCTGTTGTCAATTCTTCAATTCGGTGAGCAGACCAGCCTGCCATTCTTGCCGCCATAAACAGCGGTGTGAAAAGCTCTTGCGGAATTCCAAGCATATCGTAAACAAGTCCTGAATAAAGGTCAACGTTAGCACAGATTTTCTTTTTATCTCCTCTGTGCTTTGCAAAAAGCTCAGGAGTGAGAGTTTCAATGTATCGAAGAAGTTGGAATTCGTCTTCTCTTCCGTTTTGCTTTGAGAATTTTTCTGCATAACGGCGAAGAATAACGGCTCTCGGGTCAGAAAGCGTATAAACCGCGTGACCCATACCGTAAACAAGTCCTGAATTGTCATTTGCCTGTTTATTCATAATCTTTGTGAGATAATCGGCAACCTGACCTTCGTTCGTAATGTCGGCAATATTCTCTTTCATATTTTCAAGCATTTTGTGCACGGCAATATTTGCACCGCCGTGACGCGGACCTTTAAGTGAACCGATTCCTGCGGCAATTGCAGAATATGTATCAGTACCGCTTGAGGTTACGCAACGGGTTGAGAAGGTTGAGTTGTTACCGCCGCCGTGCTCAGCGTGAATAATCATACAAATATCAAGAAGTTTTGCTTCTTCATCAGTAAACTGCTTATCCATACGGATTGAACGGAGAATGCTTTCGGCAGTACCAAGCTCACGCTTGTTCTGGTGGAAATACATACTCTTTTTGTCATAAGCACGACGCTTAACCTGATAAGCCGCTGTCATAATAACGGGAATCTGAGCAATCAACTGAATGCATTGACGAAGCACGTTTTCAGGTGACGTGTCATCAGGATTCGGGTCGTAGGAATAAAGCGCCAACACGCTTCTCGCCGCTTTGTTCATAACGTCGGGAGACGGAGCCTTCATAATCATATCCTCGATGAAATCTTCAGGCAATTCACGGCACTCAGCCAACAAATTCCTAAACCACAACAACTGCTCTTTTGTAGGAAGCGCACCGAAAAGAAGAAGCCACACAACCTCTTCATATCCAAAACGATTTTCCTTTTCACAATGCTCAACAATATCTGACATATTGATTCCGCGATAAATAAGGCGGCCGTTCTTTGGCACCTTTTCACCGTCGTCTATATAATAGCCCTCAACAGAGCAAACGCGTGTAAGCCCTGCAAGAACACCTGTTCCGTCATAGTTTCGGAGTCCTCTTTTTACTTCAAAACGATTATAGAAATCAGGGTTAATCTGGTTATTTTTACGGAACTCCTCGCATAATGTTGAAAGAGCCTCATTGGAGATACTTGAAATATATTCTGCCATTATTTTACCTCCTTGTAGAAAATTTCGATAGTTTTCCAATTTATATAATTATACATTGTATATTCTAATACATTTAAGGCTCAAAGTCAATAAAAATGGAGTTGTAAAATATGAAAAGTTACACAGTAATCTGCTTTTTTCTTCTGCTTTCCCTTATTCTTTGTCCTCTTGTTTCCGTGGACAAGGCAAGACAGGTCTTCGGCGGTAACGTTGCAGAAGAAATTGAATATGAAACCGTTACCGACAATCAAACTCCCGACACGGTAAAACTTATGTCCGTTGACAGTAATAATATTACAGAATTAAGCCTTGAGGACTATCTTCTCGGAGTGGTTGCAGAGGAAATGAGTGCCTCTTTTCACGAAGAAGCCTTAAAAGCGCAGATTATCGCATCCCACACCCTTTTAGAGCACACGAAACTTCACAAGTCGGACAGCCTTGGCGATGCGGATATTACTGACGATTACAAAACTCATCAGGGGTACCTGACCGTTGACGAGCAAAAAGAAAAATGGGGCGACAATTATGAAACTTACTCCCAAAAAATCAGAGAATGTATTGAAGAAGTCGGGGATATTATACTTGTATATAACAACGAGCCGATTACCGCATCCTTTCACGCAATCAGCAACGGTAAAACTGAAAACGCAAGCGACGTGTGGGGCGGAAACTACCCCTATCTTGTGTCAGTTGACAGCGAGGGAGACACGTTTTCGCCGAAATATCTGTCAGAGGTATCTTTCACTCAAGAAGAATTCAAGGAAATTCTTTCCCAACAAGGCGTAGAATTTGACGGCAATCCTGAAAATTGGATAGAAAAAATCACCAATACCGATACGGGTATGGTGAAAACGATTACAATTTGCGGCAAGGAATTCAAGGGCACGGAAATCAGAAAACTTTTTTCATTGAGAAGCAGTACCTTTGAATGTGAATACAGTGAAAATACTATGATTTTCAAGGTAAAAGGCTATGGGCACGGCGTTGGAATGAGCCAATACGGTGCAAACTTTATGGCAGAGGACGGAAAAAGCTATAAAGAAATTCTGGCACATTATTACCAAAGTGCTGAACTTAGAGCCTTAAATTCATAATAACGTGCCGAAAAATCATCTAACTATTTTAAATCGTCGGTTGCAGGGTTGTCGATTAGTTCTCCTTTTTCTGTAAATCTTGAGCCGTGGCAAGAGCAATCCCAAGTGTGTTCAACGCTGTTCCATTTAAGCGCACAGCCTAAATGGGAGCAACGCTTTGTGGTGGGTGTAACAAGTCCCAATATTGACTCGCCAACGTTGAGCGGCAGTTGTGGCGTCAAAATACTTCTCTGCGGTGAGAAAAGGTCGGCAAAGTCGTTTTTTCTTCCGCTGATTAAATCGCTCAATATTTCAGAAGCAACCATTGACGTGGTCATTCCCCATTTATTAAAGCCCGTTGCTACATAAACGTTTGGAATTTTACTTGAATATTTACCGATATAAGCCAAGCCGTCAAGTGTGATACAGTCCTGAGTTGCCCAATGATATTTTTCACGATTTTCAGGATAATAGGTCTTTGCAAACTGCCGCAATTCGTTGTAACTGCCACCTTGTTTGCCTGTGCGGTGGTCTCCGCCGCCAATGAGCAACAAATCATCAGCATTACGAAAAGACATTCCTGTTTTTGCCTCGTCAACGTACATTCCGCCAATATCAACGTTTCTGTCAATTGCGATTACATAGGACCTGTGCTGATACATTTTCACAAAATATCCGCCGTATTTATTCATAAAAGGAAAATGAGGTGCAACAATAAAGCATTCCGCAGTTATTCTTCCTTTATTTGTGATTGCAGTATTTCCTCTTATTTCAATGACCTTTGTGTTTTCATAAATATTCAAGTCGCTCACAATATGAGAAACAAATTTTAAGGGATTAAATTGTGCCTGATTTTCAAAACGGATTGCACCCACAACGTCAATCGGCAAAGGGATTTTGCTGTCCGCACGGGCTTTGTAGCCGATATTTTGGAGAGCAATCAACTCTTTTTCCACTTTATTATAATTGTCAGTAGAATAGACAACATTATCTTTCATTTCAAAATCGCAATCAATATTTTTGCAGATTTCACGGTATTTTTTGATTGCGTCTTCATTGGCTTTGAAATATTTTCGTGCATTTTCAACGCCGAATTTTTTCGTAATTTTATCATAGATAAATCCGTGCTGTGAGGTTATTTTTGCGGTGGTATTTTTTGTAATTCCACTACAGATTTTATCAGCCTCCACCAAAATGCAATCTATTCCCCTGCTTTTTAATTCATAGGCACAGAGAATTCCTGATAATCCCCCACCTATTACTAAAACATCGGTTTTTGTGTCCCCTTTTAATGTTTCGAATGAGGGAATATGAGATGTTGCAGACCATAATGATAACATAAAAAATCACCCGTTATATCTTTACCAATTTTTTGGAAGATAAACGGGTGAATTTGTTTAAATGTTAGTTGTCACTTTTTTCAACAATATCACTTGTTGTGCCACAGGATTTGCATTTGTAATCCTGTGCATATTTAAAAACATATCCCTTTGCTTCACAATCAGGACAAACACATTCAGAAACACCGATAATCTGCATAAATCCTGCAATAACAAAAGCCATTCCGCCCAGCAAAAGTACAATTCTCAGAATATCTCCAACACCTAAGCTGATATATCCAAGAGCAATTCCGCCAATAAGCAAGGCAATAAAAAGTTTTATGCTTTTCTTAGGTGGCATTATTTCCGTTGCGGAATCTTTTATTTTTGATTTCAGTAGTTTCATAAATTCACTCCTGTTTATGAATATTCAAAAGACAAAGATTTAGCTAATGTATCTGTAAATGCATCTATAAATCCAATAGTTAATCCCGAATCTGAATCTGTATAGGTAAAGTTGTTAACATAGGGTACTAAGCTTTTGTTATGATAATATGTAACAGAAAGTGGGGTAGAATAATCATCACCTTTATACATTGGCTTAGGGGCAGGTCTCCGTGCCTGCCCGAAAATTTACCGCAAACTTGCGGTCGGGCACAGAGACCCGACCCTACAGAACAACGCAATTAGTGCATTGTAGGGTCGCTTCATGAAGCGACCGTCCAAAGTGTGCGGTTTATTTAATACGGGCGATTCGTGAATCGCCCCTACTTGTCTCCCCTGAAAGGGGAGATGTCACGAAGTGACAGAGGGGTTATTCAATTAAACAACAAACCCCTCAGTCTCGCATACGCTCGACAGCTCCCCTTTCAGGGGAGCCGAGAACCGACCATATTGGTGTCATAAACATC
>JAZQYK010000009.1:0-6631 GCA_045633505.1 Candidatus Fimenecus sp.
GGGCTGTACCCTCTTGTGTTGAGATTCGACCACTTGCAGCAGTAACCTTTTCGTCAGTATCTGTCATACCAATAATGAGTACTGTACTTTTATTGTAATCGTATGCCATAAAAATCCCTCTTTTTCACGAAATACTTTTTATCTTGATTATTGTAACATAAAAAAAATAAGTATGCAATAATTGATTTATTGTTTTAATGCTTGTGTTTTTTATTTGCATTTAATATTGTATTATTAAAAATTATTTGTTATAATATATTTTGTATAACTATGTAGGTTGGTGTATTATGCTATGAACAGAAAAATGATTGTTATTGAAGGGCTTGACGGCAGTGGCAAATCAACTCAGGTTGAGCTTCTCAAATCAAAACTGTTGGAGAACAATATTCATCTTCGACAAATTAAATTACCTGATTATGACAACAAATCAAGTACGCTTGTAAAAATGTATTTAAACGGTGAATTCGGCAGTAATCCTCAAGACGTAAATATTTATTCCGCATCGCTTTTTTACGCAGTTGACAGATATGCAAGTTACAAGAACATCTGGGGTAATGATTACAACAACGGCACACTCATTTTAGCCGACCGTTACACAACCTCAAACGCCGTTCATCAAACAGTAAAATTGCCAAAAGAAGAATGGGACAAGTATCTTGACTGGCTTTTCCACACAGAATATGAAATGATGGAAATTCCAAAGCCCGATGCAGTAATTTATCTTGATATGGACGTGGACATTTCTCAACGTCTTATGTCAATGCGATATAACGGCGAGGAAACAAAAAAAGACGTCCACGAAGCTAACGTTGAATATTTAAAGGCTTGTCGTGAAGCTGCGCTTTATACTGCAAACCGCTTTGGTTGGAATGTTGTTAAATGTTTTGAGGGCAACGAGCCGTTATCTATCGAAGAAATTGGAAATACTATCTTTAACATTGTTAAGGAGATTATTGAATGATTTTTCACACCCCTACCCTTGCAGATGCAATTTGGGTAAAAAAAGCCTTCCTTGAAGGACGGACTGATTGCTGTGAATATTGCTTCGGCAACATTTATATGTGGTCGCAAATTTATGACAACAGAATTTTAAATGACAACGGAATTTTTGTTTCCGCTGATTTTACGGACAAGCCTGTTTTTTGCTATCCCATCGGCAACGGTGACAAAAAAGCTACTATCCAAAGGCTGATTGAATACACGAAACAGAATAATGTTCCTCTTGAATTTTTCGGTATGACCGAAAAAGACCGTGATGAATTAAACTTGCTTTTTCCCGATACGTTTGAAATTCACGAAGAACGCGACTTTTTCGACTATCTTTACACAAGCGAAAGTCTGGCTTCACTTTCAGGCAGAAAACTTGCAAGTAAAAGAAATCATATTTCATATTTTGAGAGGACATTTGATTGGAAATATGAGTCAATAACACCTGACAACATTCACAAGTGTTCACTATTAAACGACCATTGGGAAAAACTTAACCGAGAGAAAAATCCCGAAGAAATCGGTGAAGAAAACACGGCCATTAAAATAGCCTTGGAAAATTATTTTGATTTAGGCTTTGAGGGTGGACTTCTCACAATTCAGGATGAGGCAGTTGCATTTACCTTTGGTGAAAGACTTAACGGCAACACCTTCTGCACTCACGTTGAAAAGGCTTACGGTAATATCCGCGGCGCTTACCAAATGATAAACCGTGAATTTGCAAGACAATTGCAGGACAGATATGAATTTATTAACCGTGAAGAAGACACGGGCAGTGAGGGACTCAGACAAGCAAAATTATCTTATCACCCACATCGATTGATTGTTAAATATTCAGCAATATATAAGGACTAATTATGATTGATTTTGCATCACTTTCTGACAGGAATGCATTGTCTTCAATGTGGCAAAGCATTTTTCTTGAGGACGAGGAAATAACCGAATACTTTTTTGACAACATTTTCGGCGATATTATTACGCCCATCATCCGTATTGACGGTGAAATTGTCTCTTCACTTTTCTTGCTTGATTGCAAAATCGGTGAGCACAGGGGCAAATGCGTTTATTGTGCAATGACGAAATATGCTCATCGCGGTAAAGGTTATATGGAAACCTTGCTTGATTATTCTTATAAAATCTGCCTTGAAAACGGATTTGAATTTTTAGTTTTAGTCCCCGCCGAAAAATCTCTTTTTGAGTATTATAAAAAACGTGGGTTTGAAAATTTCGGTATTCGCAGAGGTTATGTTTTCGAAGGAAGCATCCCGAAAAGCAAAGAAAAACTCGATTTTGACTGTGAGTTGAATTTCGGTGAGGATATTTTGAAGCATTGGAAAAACGCTTGTGTTTATTACGGCGGTGAAATCGCAGATTTCGGTATGATTTTTGATGATGAGAATGTGATTATCCGTAATGCCGATTGTGATTTTGATGATATTCCTGAAAGTTACAAAAAATCAGGCAACATTATTCAGGGCAACGTTACCTTTGGTGAGTGTGAGTCCCCTGCTATGATTAAAACTGAAAACAAAAACATTAAAAATATGAATTGTTATATTGGCGTTACTTTGGAGTGAGATTATGATTTATGTATTTTTAGCAAACGGATTTGAAGAAATTGAAGCATTGGCGGTTGTTGACGTGCTTCGCCGTGCAGAATTAGACGTATTAACGGTTGGCGTCGGTGAGGATTTCATCATCGGCTCACATCAAATTCCCGTAGCTTGTGATATTCCCGAAAAGGCTTTGGTGCTTGATGAAAAAGTGGAGGCTATCGTGCTTCCCGGCGGTATGCCCGGCACGTTAAATCTTGAAAAAAGCGCTACCGTGCAAAAGGCAATTGACTGGGCAACAGAAAACGGCAAACTTGTTTGCGCAATCTGCGCGGCACCGTCAATTTTAGGTCACAAAGGACTTTTGGACGGCAAGACTGCCACTTGCTTCCCAGGATTTGAAGATGAACTTTTTGGTGCAACGGTTTCAAAGGATTTCGTTGTTAAAGACGGTAACGTTATCACAGCTCGCGGTATGGGTAGTGCTATTGAATTTGGTTTGCAGATTGCAGAAATTCTGACAAATCCACTTGAAGTCAAAAAAATCCGTGCATCATTACAGATTTTCAATGGATAAAAAGCAATTACGGAAATCGCTTAAAGAAAAGCGAAAGGATATCCCCCTTTCCAAAAAGGTAATAATGGACAAAGTCATCAGCGACACGATAATCAACAGCGAATGCTTTAAAAATGCTCGGCAAGTGCTTGTTTTCGCGTCAACTGATGATGAATTTGACACTCGTTACATAATTGAGCGTTGCAGAATGCTTTGCAAACGAGTTTTCTATCCCGTCTGCCTTGACAAAATGGGAAAAATGGAGTTTTTGAAGGTTGACTCAGCCAATGATTTGCAATTTGGAACGTATAACCTTCTTGAACCAAAACAAACCTTACAGAAATATATCCCGAAAGAAAAGGATTTAATCATTGTCCCCTGCCTTGCCGCTGACGAAAGCAAAAATCGCATCGGTTACGGCAAAGGGAATTGCGACAGATTTTTAAAGGATTTTAACGGTGTCAGCATTTGTCCGTGCTACAGCGAACTGTTGACAGACTCACTGCCCACCGATAAATATGATGTTAAAATAGATATTATTGTTACAGATAAGGAGGTAATCCGATGAATAAATTCTCAGACGGATTTTCCGACAACTCTTATGAGGACCTTTTAAACGAATACGCAGGTGACTCATTAGGCTCAAATCAAGCTAAAAAGGCGGAGGTTAAAAACCCCGTGCCGCAAAAAACACCACAGCCTGTAAAAACAGCGCCCGTTAGAAAGGAACCCGTGAAGCAGACTGTCAAAAAACCTATGGAAGAGCCTGTTTTCAACATTGACGTTTCAAAGAAAAAGCCTGTAAACAATCAGGATTTCGGTCTTATTAAGTCATTTGAGGAAGAAAATGCAGAAAGAAAGACTGCCCCTGCATCTACCACAATGAAATTCAAAAAGATGTCAGGAAATAGCGCTTCACAGCCGGTCATTGAAAAAAGATACGTTCAGCAAAAGCAATCTGTCAACGACAGATTAAGCGCCGTTAAACGTAAGGCTTACAATAAGGTTTATAAGGACAATACTGACGGACAAAAGAAAAAGCAGAAGTTAAGTTTTAACGCAATCATCGTAAAAATCATTGATGCTTTACAAAACAACAAAAAGGCTTTTATCATCTTTGGTTGTTGCATACTTATTGCTTTTGTAGTTTCAGGAATAGCGCTCAGCTGTATCAACGACGTTCTTGCAATTAACCGTGACGATTCGAAAATCGTTGAGGTTATGCTCCCGAATGATGCCGACACAAGCGATGCTGTTCGAGTTCTTGACAAAGCAGGACTTATTAACAATTCAATATTCTGTAACATTTATCTTAAAATGATGAATTATTCTGATGACAACTACCTTCCCGGTGTTTATTATTTCACCGCAAATATGGGTGTGGAAAAGATGATTACCCGTTTCAAGACGAGCACGACGAGAGGTGCGGTAATCAGCGTTACCATCCCTGAAGGTTATACGATTGACCAGATTTTCAACAGACTTGAAAAGAACGAGATTTGTTCAGCATCTTCACTTTACAAAACAATTGAGTCGATTGATTTCAGTTCGGAATATGAGTTCGTTGCAAAAATTGAAAATAAGGAAGAAAGATATCACGCGCTTGAGGGTTATTTCTTCCCTGCAACTTATGAATTTGAGCAAGGCGCTGACCCTGCAACAGTTATCCGTGAATTCCTTGACACGTTTGAGAAAAAATGGACGGAAGAATATGCAAAAAAAGCCGAATCTCTCGGCAAATCAACTGACGATATAATCAGAATTGCATCTATTATTGAAAAAGAAGGTGCAAACAAAGACCAGTTCGCACTTGTTTCATCAGTTCTTCACAACCGTCTTAACCGTTCGGGACTTTACCCGACGCTTGACTGTGACTCAACAAAGGACTACGTTACAAACACAATTTCCGAAAGAGTAAGCACTCCTTCAAAGCTTAACGCATATATCCTTGCTTACAGCACTTATGAACGTGCGGGACTTCCTGCGGGTTCAATCTGTAACCCCGGTACTGCGGCTATTGAAGCAGCGCTTAACCCTGACTCAACTCAATACTATTTCTTTGCCCACGATAACAACAAAAAGATTTATATGGCAAAGACGATTGAGGAGCATAATGCTAACAGAAGAACTATCGAAAAAGTAAACGCAGAGGATTGATAAAATGATTATACCTGAGCTTTTAGCCCCTGCCGGTGACCGCGAAAGACTTGAAGCGGCATTACAGTTTGGTGCAGACGCCGTTTATCTTGGCGGCGATGCATTCGGAATGAGGGCTGCTCCGCAGAATTTTAATTTTGAACAGCTTGAAGATGCAGTAAAACTTTGTCACGAAAAAGGCGTTAAAGTGTATCTTACGTGCAACACACTTGCCCGTAATGATGAAATTTTAATGCTCCCGTCCTATCTTGAAAGATGGGCTGACATTGGTGTTGATGCATTTATCGTTGCTGATATCGGTGTATTATCACTTTGCAAGAAATATGCGCCAAACGTACCAATCCACATTTCAACTCAAGCCGGAATTGTAAACCACGTTACTGCAAACGAGTTTTATAATATGGGTGCTTCCCGTGTTGTTACGGCAAGAGAGCTGTCATTGACCGAAATTGCTGAAATCCGAGCAAAAGTACCAAAAGATTTAGAAATTGAGTGCTTTGTACACGGTGCTATGTGCGTATCTTTTTCAGGCAGATGCTTACTTTCAAACTATCTTGTGAACAGAGATGCCAACCGCGGCGAGTGTGCTCAGCCTTGCCGTTGGGAATATGCAATTATGGAAGTAAAGCGCGACGGAATGTATTTTCCCATTCAGGATTCAAAAGAAGGT
The DNA here is from genome assembly GCA_045633505.1 of Candidatus Fimenecus sp. Lineage (GTDB taxonomy): Bacteria > Bacillota > Clostridia > Oscillospirales > Acutalibacteraceae > Fimenecus. The sequence continues at coordinate 5,924 of JAZQYK010000009.1, forward strand.
ACTTATATTCTCAACTCAAAGGATATGTGTATGATTGAGCATATCCCCGACCTTGTTAATGCAGGGATTAGCAGTTTTAAAATTGAGGGCAGAGCAAAATCTGCTTATTACGCGGCAGTTATCACTAACGCCTATCGAATGGCTATTGACGAATATCTCAAAAATCCGTCAGACGACTTTAAAACGCCTCAATGGATTGTTGATGAGTGTTACAAAGTCAGCTACCGTGACTACTGCACGGGCTTTTATTACAACGCACCGAATGAAGATGCCAACATAAGTTTTGAGGGCGGATATAAACGCCATTACGACGTTATGGCACAGGTTAAGGAATGTAAGGACGGCTTTATTATTGCGGAGCAGAGAAATAAATTCAGCCGTGGGGATGAGCTTGACGCCTTGGAGGCAGGTAAAATGCCCGTTATTTTCACAGCGAACGAGCTTTTTGATGAAAACGGCAACGAAATTGAATCAGCACCGCACCCGATGATGACGGTTAAAATCAAAAGTGATTTAGTGTTCCCAGAGGGGACACTTTTGAGAAAAGGAAAATAGCGAAGATTTAAAAACAAATTTGAATTTGTCGGGATGTTTATGACACCAATATGGTCGGTTCTCGGCTCCCCTGAAAGGGGAGCTGTCGAGCGTATGCGAGACTGAGGGGTTTGTTGTTTAATTGAATAACCCCTCTGTCACTTCGTGACATCT
>JAZQYK010000010.1:0-19498 GCA_045633505.1 Candidatus Fimenecus sp.
TTCGAATTCATACGCAAAAAGAGCGAAAATATCTTTTTCATAGTCCTTACGCAAAACAGCAGTCTCAACCGAAGTTGAAACTGCTGTTTTTTTGAAACGGGACACTGAGGTCAGCGTCCCCTACAACCGACCTCATTGGTAATAAGTTAAACTCAACTTGATTGTACCAACCGTCCCGACAACCTGAAATTTTATTTTCTTGAATATTTGCGGAAGATGTACTATAATACTATATATAAACGTTTTTTGGAGAAAAGGTATGAACATTTATCATTCTGTAACAGAGCTTATTGGCAAGACTCCTCTTTTGGAGCTTGGCAACATAAAAAAAGAACAGCAACTCAGTTCCAACGTTCTTGCAAAACTTGAATATTTTAACCCTGCGGGAAGCGTTAAAGACAGAGTTGCAAAGAAAATGATTGAGGATGCCGAAGAAAAAGGACTGCTCAAAAATGGCTCGGTTATTATTGAGCCAACAAGCGGAAACACGGGTATCGGACTTGCTTCGGTTGCCGCGTCAAAAGGATACAGACTTATAATCACAATGCCCGAAACGATGTCACTTGAACGCAGAAAGCTTATTGCTTCTTATGGTGCGGAGTTAGTGCTTACTGACGGTGCAAAGGGTATGAGCGGCGCTATCGAAAAGGCAGAAGAATTCTCCCGTGAAATCCCCAACAGTATTGTTGCAGGTCAGTTTATCAACCCTGCTAACCCAAAGGTGCATTATGAAACAACGGGTCCTGAAATTTGGGAAGATACCGACGGACAGATTGACATTTTGGTTGCAGGTATCGGTACGGGCGGTACAATAACGGGTACGGCACAATATCTCAAAGAAAAAAATCCGCAAATCAAAATTGTGGGAATTGAGCCTTGTGACTCCCCCGTGCTTTCAGGCGGAAAAGCAGGCGCTCACGGTCTTCAGGGCATCGGTGCAGGATTTATCCCAGATATTCTTGACACAGAAATACTTGATGAGATTATTACCGTCAGCACGGAAGAAGCCTATAATGCCAGTCGTGCGTTAGCAAAAAGCGAAGGCGTTCTTGTTGGCATTTCATCAGGTGCCGCGCTTCACGGTGCTTTGATTTTAGCAAAAAAATATGAAAATAAAAATATCGTTGTAATTCTTGCAGATACGGGTGAGAGATATTTATCAACGGATTTATATTAACAATAACCCCTCAGTCAAATGCTGTGCATTTGACAGCTCCCCTTTCAGGGGAGCCAAGAATTCTCGCATACAAAAAGCTCCCTACGAGATGGTAGGGAGTTTTATTTATAATTTCTTATCTTTTTCAAGGGAGGCTTTTACGGCATTCATAACGGTTGTGTCAAAGCCTTCGTTTTCTAAAACGGCTATTCCCTCAATTGTTGTGCCGCCCGGTGAGCACACGCTGTTTATAAGCGCCCACGCATTTGCATCTTCGTCCTCTAAAATCGTTTTTGCACTGCCAAAAACTGCTTGCGCACAGATTTTAAGGGCATCTTTTTTATTCATCCCGTTTTTAACGGCTTCGCGAGCCATTGAGTCAATAAACATAAATGAATAAGCGGGAGAGCAACCTGCGATTACACCAAAAAGCGAGAACATATCCTCTGAAAGCTCAATTACCTCACCAAACGAACGGCAAAGCTCTTTGACAAATTCAAGTAATGTTTCGTTTGCATTTTTGTTTCCGCAAATGCCACTCATTGATGCGCCAACTTTTGCATTTATGTTTGGCATCACACGAACAATTTTTGCATCGTCATCTAAAAAGGAGCCGATATAATTAAGTGTTTTTCCTGCACCAATTGAAACGATTGCTGTACCATTTTTTGAAACTGCATCTGCAATTTTTGGCAACACTTCAGGGAAAACCTGTGGTTTAACTGCAAGGACAGTAACCGCTGTTGAGCTGACAACATCTTCTGCTGACTCACAGATATTAACACCATATTTCTCTTTTAGTGAGTTTGTTTTTACACTATCAACATCAAAAACGAAAACATTTTCACCTGAAACAAAGCCCGATGAAACCGCACCATTTATTATTGCGGTTGCCATATTGCCACAACCGATAAAACCAAGCTTATACATAATTATTCGACATCAGATGTACAATGAGCACACTTTGTAGCATCAATTGCAATTTCACTCTTACAGAATGGGCAAACCTTTGTTGTCGGAGCAGCTTCTTCAACAGTTTCAGGCTTTTTGCCGATTGAAGTGAGCTTGTTAAGTCCCTTAACGAGAAGGAAGATAACGAATGCCATAATGATGAAATCAATTGTTACTGCGATAAAATTACCATATGTAAGAATTGCGGCACCTGCTTCAGTTGCTTCTTCGATTGTAGCATAATCGCCGCCGTCGAGAGCAATAAATTTTGATGCAAAGTCACTGCCCTTTGTAATAAGGCCAATTAAAGGCATTACAAGGTCGTTAACCACTGATGTTACGATTTTCTGGAAAGCGCCACCGATGATAACACCGACTGCAAGGTCGATTACGTTACCGCGCATAGCGAATTCTTTGAATTCTTTGAGAAATCCTTTCATTTTGAAATCCTTCTTTCTTTAATTTATGATTTAATATTTTATCACCAATTATTATGTATTGCAACACTATTTTACGCCCGTGCCGTCGAAATCAGGAATATATTTAGTTTGTGAGGACGATTTTTCCTGCATAAAGCCGTTAACAAGTCCCAATTCGATGAAACAATCCACTACCCTATTGTATTCGGCAGTTGTAAGTCTGCGGTTTAATTCTTTGAAATCCGCAATATCACCGTAAGGGGTATATTGGCTCATAATACTTATATACGTATCCTTCGGCAGATTGTTTTTTATCCACAAAAGTATATTTTTGCTTTCCTCAACATTCTTTGGCAACACAAGATGACGGATTATAAGTCCCTTTTGAATTATACCGTCCTTAAAAACCGTTTTCGGCTGTTGACGGTACATTTCAAGGATTGCCTTACTTGATTTTTCAAAATAGTCAGGACACTTTGCATATTGCGTACTCTTTTCACTGCTGAAATATTTAAGGTCGGGCAAATAAACGTCTATAAGTCCTTCCAGCCTTTTAAGAGTTTCAATACTATCATATCCTGAGCTGTTGTAAATCACGGGAATTTTCGGCTTGTAGTCATTCAAAGCCTTGATTATGACGTGGGCAAAATGGGTTGGATTTACAAAATCAATGGTATGCACGCCTCTGTTTTCAAGCTCTTTTATAATCTCAACAAGACGTGAGGAAGTAATCACTTCACCCTTATTCTCGTGGCTTATGGGGAAATTCTGACAAAAGCAGCACTTAAGTGAACAACCTGAAAAGAATATTGCACCCGTACCTTTATTTCCGCTGATGCAAGGCTCTTCCCATTTGTGAATGTCTGCACGAGCCAAAACGGGATTTTCAGGCATTTTGCAAAATCCATTGCCTTCTTTTTCATTTCTTTCTGCATTACAGTTTCTTGGGCACAAATTACAAATCATAATTCCACCACCATTTCTAAATGCAAAATCTTGATTTTGCATCGATATAAATCCTTGCAGGATTTTCGATATGTGACAAGTCACTCGATATGTGCTGATGCACTCGATATGTTCACTTCGTGAACGAGGATTTATAATATCGAGTTTGAGCGTAAGCGACAAACATATCGATTTTGCAAAGCAAAAATATCGAGCAATTGTAAGATTGCATATCGACAAAAACGTTATTCCAATCCGCAAATATAATCTAACGTTACATTAAAGTGCTTTGCGTATTTCACCAACACATTTATTGGGATTTCTCTTTGATTATTCTCATAGTAACTAACAACTCGTTGAGTAATATCAAATATCTCTGCAATTTGTGATTGGGTTAAATCGTTGTCTTCTCTCAACTCTTTTATTCTTGTATTCCAAATCATACATATCACCTCAAACATATTATACATAGTTCAATTTGTTCTATTGACTTTTAGATTGTTTTGTTCTATAATTGGGCTGGAGGTGATAATTTTGGAACAGATTTGTGGCAATTGTAAACATTATGTAAGGCATTTTGTTTGTTTCAATGGTAGATTCAGCCCTATTGAGCAAGGGCATTGCACGTATCCAAGAAATAAATACAGAACTGCAAAGCATAATGCTTGTGAATATTTTGAAGGAAAAGAACACGACGATAAAATTGAAGTTATTGAAATCAAAATTAAACACAAAATAATATAAGTCATAGCTCGTCCTCTACAATTATACTTGATAAATGTTTGAAATTGCAGTATAATGTTTAATATCCTTTTTCGAGGTGATATTATGCTTCTTACAATGGACATCGGTAACACAAATATGAACATCGGTCTTTTTGACGGAGATTTGCTTAAAATGAGCGCCCGTCTTGCTACTGAAAGACAAAAGACCGACGACCAGTTTGCCGTTGATTTTTTGAATATTTTTAAGATTTATAATATTGATTTTAACCTTATTTCAGGCGCGGTTATTTCTTCGGTTGTACCTGAAATTACAGTTCACGTTAAAAATGCCATTAAAAAATTGATTGGCAAAAATGTTCTTGTGCTGTCCCCAGGTGTTAAAACAGGGCTTAATATTATGATTGACAACCCTGCTCAGCTTGGTGCGGATTTAGCGGCAGGTGCAGTCGGCGCGGTGGCGGAGTATCCTTTACCCGCTTTTGTAATTGACCTTGGCACTGCCACAAAAATTTATGCCGTTGATGAAAACCGCGGCTTTCGCGGTTGTATGATTGCGCCCGGTATTGCAATTTCTTTACAGGCGCTTACAAGCACAAGCTCACTTTTGCCTGCAATCAGTCTTGAACCGCCAAAGAAGGCTTGCGGAACGAACACTATTGAAAGTATGCAAAGTGGAATTGTTCTTGGCACGTCTTCAATGATTGACGGGCTTCTTGACCGTTTCAGCGAAGAACTCGGCGAACCAAAAACTATTATTGCAACGGGCGGTCTTTCTCATTTTATTGCTCCCGTTTGCAAACGAGAAATCGTTTATGATGGAGATTTAATTTTGAAAGGTCTAAAAGCAATTTACAATAAAAACAAATAATTTATTCGTCAAATTTTGCATTGTATCTCGTATGAGAACAGTAGCAAGGAGGAATATATATGTCAAAAAAAAGAAAGGTAAGCCGCAAGAAAATCGTTGCACTTACCGAAAACGCAATGCTCTCGGCAATAATTCTGCTGATGGCTTTCACACCATTGGGATATCTTCAATTAGGTCCTGTAAAAATGACCTTCATTATGATTCCCGTAGCAGTCGGTGCTATAACCCTTGGTGAAAAAGCAGGAGCCTTTTTAGGCCTTGTATTTGGAATTACCAGCTTTATACAATGCTTCGGTCTTGACGCATTCGGCACCACACTAATGAGCATTAACCCGATTTTTACGTTTATTATGTGTATTGTACCCCGTGTGCTTATGGGTTATCTTTGCGGAGTCATTTACAGACTTGTTGCAAGAAAAAAGAAAAAACTTGCTTATTTTATCGGCAGTTTTTCAGCGCCCGTTCTCAACACCGCTTTCTTTATGGGCGCACTCATTCTTTTCTTCGGTAACAGTGACTACATAATGGGCTTCCGCGGAGATTTGGATTTGTTCCCATTCCTTATAGCCTTCGTCGGTGTTAACGGACTTATGGAAATCGTAACAACTGCGGTTATTGCCCCACCCGTCGCAATGGCAATACACAAAGCAATAAGAAAAATCAAATAAAAAGCATTACTATATAAAAGAAGCCACTATCAATGATAGTGGCTTTTAATTTATTCCTGAACTTCTATTGTTTCTTCTGTTACCGTTTCTTGAGCGTCTTTCATTCTTTTGGCTTTATCTCTTTTCAAGAAAAGAAGCATCGGCACAAAAATCATCACACCTATAATTGCGGCATAAAGGAACATATCTTTAGTGGGAAGTACCTTTTCGGCACCGTTTGACATATAAGTAATGTTTGAATTTTTAGCGGCAATATTACCAAGTGTCGGACCCACAATCATTGGAATGAAGTTTAAGAAAATCATTCTGATACCCTGAAAAAGACCAACCTTATCTTGTGGAATGTTGTTGCGGACGTCTGCCGCAAATTCAATCATAATGATAATGTATCCTACCAACATAACGGGCACACCTGCGATAATGCCAACGATGTGAGTGGTTGAAGAAAGAATGAAAAGTCCAACGGTGTAACAAACTACACTTGCTACAAAAACAAAAGTCTTTTGCGTTTTTACCCTTGCCATTAAAATTGCGGCGCAACAAATACTGAAGGTCACACCTGCAAGCGCAAGTGCAATAAGTCCGTTGCCGTCAAGATTTAAAAGTTTGTTTTCAGGGAAAACAACCGAGTCTATATAAAGGAAAAGATATGGATAAAAAACCTGAAACGCACAGTTGAAAAGACAGCCTGACAAAAGAATCAAATACAGATTGAGATTTTCTTTAACAGCCTTTGGTCTGAAGCCGTAGAAAAGGTCTGCCCAATAATTCGTTTTTACGTCTTCTTTAACTGCATTTTCAAACTTTTTAGGGTCATCGATAATTGAAAAGCCAAGAACGCCTATTCCAATTGCGGCAACACCCAAAACAACGAAAACCGCACCGTAGCTCATTCTTTCGGACTGCGCTATTGATATAAGAACGGTGAGAATACCCGTTGATACAAAGCCAAGAATTGTAAACACCGTTTCAATTGTTGTCGTTGTCTGAGGAGTTGAAACGTCAGTAAGCCATGAGTTAAAAACCGCATCACTGCTTGTTGCACGCAAGAATGCAAGAACAAGCGCAAAGCCGACAACCATTATAGCGGTAACGGTGATGATTTCTGCCACGTCGCTGAGTCCTAAAAGTTTTGCAACGTTATCTCTGTTTACGGCGCCAAAAATCACCATAACTGCACCCCAAACAATATAACCGATTGAGATGAATGCTTTTCTGTTTTTCATTCTTTCACTGAGCGTACCCATAACGAAAGCGGCGATACCCGCCATTGTGGCTGTCAATGAAGTGATGAGATTGACGGTGTCTGTCAAAGTCAGTGATGCGCCCATTGTGCCGTCCTTGAAGACAGTATCATTCAAAAATATACTGAGATACATCGTTTCAACGCCGGCAGCAGTCGTACCCATCAGCATAAAAACAAATATCGCTATCCAGACACGGCCTGAAAGACGTCCGTTGTTATTTTCCATAATTTTTACCTCATATAATTGCTTTAAACATCAAAAACGCCGTTTTTCAGGCGTTTTTAATATAAGTTTTATTCTGCTTTTTCCTTTTTCATATTTTTGATGAGCGCAGCCATTGGAACAATTAAGAAAATTGCCACGAAGCCTGCATAAAGGAAAATTGCCTTTGTTGGAAGAACATCTTCTGCACCTGTTGTATTCTTTGTTGCGATATTACCAAGAGTTGGACCAACCACCATTGGAATAAGCACAGTAAATACCATTCTGATGCCCTGGAACAAACCAACATTATCCTGTGGTGTATAGTCACGTACACTTGCACCCAACTGAATTGTAAGCACAAGATAGCCGATAAGCACTGGTGCAATACCTACAATAATTGTCATAATGTGAGTAGATGTTGAGAGAACGAAAAGTCCTGCAATAAGAAGCAATGAGCTTGTAAAGAGAGCAACAGACTTTTTGTTAACTGCCACCTTCATAAGAATTACGATACCTGCAATAATTGAAGCAACTGAAATAACGGCAGGAATAATTACACCTGCTGAAAGAAGATTTATGTCAGCATTAGCAGGAAGTACAACTGAGCCCAAGTAAATTATGAGATATGGGAAGAACACCTGAAATGCACAGTTGAAAATACAGAATGATGCAAGAACTAAATAAAGACCGCTGTTTTCTTTAATAACACTTGGTCTGAAGCCATAGAAAAGGTCTGCCCAATAGCTTGTATTTTTCTTTTCAGCATTTTCAAACTTTTTAGGATTATCAATAAGGAACACACCTGCAACACCGACAATTGCAACGAATGCACCCATACCAACAAAGAATGTGGTATATGAAATTGCACCGCCCTGAGCCATTGAGCCGACAACCATAATTACGCCCATTGCCAAGAAACCCATAAATGTTGATGCAGTTTCAACCTTTGGACGAGATTCGGGAGTTGTAACGTCAGTAACCCAAGCGTTGAAAGCGGAGTCGTTACTTGTTGAGCCCATAAAGGTCATTATAATGTCCATTACAATAACAACCCAAGCCGTTACGGTAATAATTTCACCGGGTTCGGTAAGACCAAAAATTTTCGCAATATTATCTTTGGTGATAAATCCGAAAAGTGCAGTTACAATACCCCAAGCAATATATCCGAATGAGATAAAAGCTTTACGATTACGAAGTTTTTCACTGAGAGTACCCATAATAAAGGTTGTCACAACCGCAGTAATTGCAGAAAGCGTAACCATAATGTTAACGGCATCAGTCAACGTAATAGACGCGCCTAAAATACCCTCGTTATAAACACAGTCATTCAAAAATGTGTTAAAATACATATTTTCAACGTTCCAAGCGAGCAAGCCCATAAACATAAAGAGCAAAATACCCGTCCAGACACGTTTGGAAAGTTTTCCATTGTTACTCATTGTAAGTACCTCTTATTTGAAATAGTAAACTCTTGTTTCGTATGGTCTTGTTACGAAAGAATTGCGATTTGCAGGGTTAATTCTGTAGTTATTGAGAACAAGCTCACCCTCTGACAAATCAAATCCGTTTGGAGCCACAAAGTTAATGCTCTTTTCAGTAAATGAGCAAACAACGAGAATTTTTTCGCCGTCAAGACTTCTTTCATAAACGAAAAGGTCACCGCTGTTTTCATAATACTGCTTGAAATCGCCATAAATTGCAACTTCGTGTTCTTTTCTGAACTTGAGAAGTTTACGGTAATAGTTAAGGATTGAGTTTTCGTCAGCCTCAGCCTGTGCTACGTTGATTTCTGTATAGTTAGGGTTAAGATTAAACCAAGGTTCAGCAGTTGAGAAGCCTGCATACTCACTGTCATCCCACTGAACAGGAGTTCTTGAATTTTCACGAGAACCTTTATTTGCCATCTTAACGAAGCGGTCGCCCTTAATGCCGAGTTTATTAAACATAATCTGGTTATTAAAGGTAATCATATCCTTAAATTCATCAATTGAGTGGAGTTCGATATTTGTCATACCGATTTCCTGACCCTGATAAATAAATGGAGTGCCTTTCTGAAGATAGCACATTGTTGCAAGCATTTTACCGCTTTCAACTCTGTATTTAAGTGAGCCGTAACGGTCAATAATTCTTGGGTGGTCGTGGTTTTCAAGATAGAGTGTGTGCCAACCCTTGCCGTTCATTGCATCGTACCACTTCTGATAGCACTTTTTCATCGCTTTAAGGCTGAAAGGTGTTTTAATCCAGTCAGTCATAAAGCAGTCTGCTTCCAAGTGGTCAAAGCTGAACATAGTTTTAAGAACCTGTGTTTTATCTTCTTTAACAAAGCGAAGAACCTTTTCAGGAGTGATAAGTGGGCCTTCACCAACTGTAAAGCAGTCATATTTTGAAAGAACATCATCGTGGAACTCTTTAAGATATTCATAAAGATGAGGACCACAGTTATAATGCTCCATACCGCAAGCAACAGGAATCGGGAAGCCGTTTGGAAGTCCTTCTTTCTTTGAAATATATGTAATAACGTCCTCACGGAAACCGTCAACACCCATATCAAGCCAGAATTTCATAATATTCTTAACTTCTTCACGAACCTTTGGGTTATCCATATTCAAATCAGGCTGACCTTTTGTGAAAACGTGAAGATAATACTCGTCAACCTCAGGAACATATTCCCAAGCGCCGCCTTCAAACGTTGAAAGCCAGTTGTTTGGTGGCTTTTTGCCGTTTTTGCCCTTACCTTTTCTCCAGATATAATAATCGTGATAAGGATTGTCAACGCTCTTGCAAGCCTCTTTAAACCAATAATGCTCAGTTGAAGTGTGGTTAACAACGAGGTCCATAAACACTCTCATTTCGCGGTCGTGACAGCCTTTAAGCACCTTTTTGAAGGTTTCCATATCGCCGTATTCAGGATTGATATCCATATAATCAGCAATATCATAGCCATAGTCAGCATTTGGTGATGGGAAAAGCGGTGAAAACCAGATAGCATCAATACCGATTGACTTGATGTAATCAAGCTTTTCATAAATACCCTCAAGGTCACCGATACCGTCACCGTTAGAGTCTTTAAAACTTCGTGGCCAGATTTGGTAAACTACCATTTCCTTGTACCAAGTTTTTTTCATAGAATAACACCCCTACTTATTATTGAAATATATACAAAAATAATTATATCACATAAAAACTTCAAATACAATGTTTTTATGAAAATATGCTATTTTAAAAATATTGTTATTTTATTGACATTTCTGTTGAAAATACGTTCTTATTTTGCTACAATATATGTAATTATGATTATGTAAATCAAGGTGGAATTTTATGGACAAAAATGCTACGATTATTGCCCTTTCAGGTAAGGGCGGTGTGGGAAAAACCTCAATCTCTGCGGCTATTGTAAAACTTCTCGTTGAAGAATATCCCGATAAAAAAATCCTTGCAATTGACGCTGACCCCGCAGTTGGACTTTCAACCGCTTTAGGCATTGAGGTTAAAACTACAATTGACGACATCAGAAAAGAAATTGTAGATACCGTTGAAGGCGGTGACACGAAAACCGCAATTGAGCTTTTGGGCGATGCAAGATACAAAATCTTTGATGCTCTCGTTGAAACTGACGGCTTTGCTTTTATTGCTGTCGGACGTCCCGAAAGCGCAGGCTGTTACTGTAAAATCAACACCTATTTAAAGGAAGTAATCAGCATACTTTCAAATGATTTTGATTATGTTGTTATTGACGGTGAGGCGGGAATTGAACAGATTAACCGTCGTGTTATGGAAAAAGTTACTCATCTTCTTCTTATTACCGATGCAAGTAAAAAAGGTACTCAGGTAATTTCCACAATCAAAAGTGTGGCTGACGAGCTTGTTATGTACAAGAAAATCGGCGCAATCGTTAACCGACTTCCTGACGAAAGCGTTATTCCGCACATAAACACAAACTCAATTCCTGTTTTGTCATATATCGAAAACGATAAAAATCTTGCAATATACGACATTGAAGGCAAAGATATTACAAAACTTCCTGACGATTCAAACGTTGTAAAGGGTGTCAGAGAAGCGCTCAAAAAATTAGAAATTCTTTAAGGGGTGGGCTTTATGAAAGATTTGAAGCATCTTTATGATTTTGAAAAACTTTTGCAGGACGCCAACAACGAGCTTGTACAAAAAGCAAAGGCTGACGGCGGAATTGCCCTCGGTTATACCTGTTATCATATTCCCGAAGTACTCTTAAACTGCGGCAACTGTTTTTCAGTAAGACTTCGAGCACCCAGAACGGGCTCAATGGACATTGCTACTTATTATATGAGCAACTTCCTTTGCGGATACAGTAAAGCAATTCTCGAAAGAGCCATTGAGGGCGGGTATAACTTTTTAAACGCATTACTTGCGTCAGAAACCTGCTCTGAAATGAACAGAACTGCCGAGCATTTTGAATTGCTCAATTTAGTGCCAAACGATAAGTTCTTCGTTACGTTCCTTGATGCGCCTTTCAAAATTGAGGAGCATACAATCAAGCATTACACAAATCAGGCAAGAGTTAAAATTCTTGATATGATGAGCTCCGTTTACGGTGTTGACACAAGCGACGAAGCACTTTTAAAAGCTGTTGAAGAACATAACGAGGTTTGCCGACTTATGACAGAAATCGGTGAATACAGAAAAGAAGAAAATCCAAGAATTACGGGATATGAATATCACATTTTAAATCTTGTTACATATTGTTGTCCAAAGGCTTTAATTCTCCCTGCTCTTCGTGAAACCGCTGAAGAATTAAAAACAAGAGAGCCTGACCAGAAGAAAAACTACCGTGCAAAAATCGTGGTAGTTGGCTCTGAAATGGACGACCCTGATTTCACTTCGCTTATTGAAGACAGCGGTGCGTTGGTGGTTGCTGACAGATATTGCTTCGGCGCATTACCGGGCAGACAGGAAATCATTATTGATAAAGAAAAAGACATTCTCACACAGATTTGTACTCATTATATGAAAACGAGTCAATGCCCGAGATATATGAGTCACGAAAAGGTGCAGGAGCGCCGTGATTACGTCAAGCAATTAGTGGACGAATACCACGCAGACGGAGTTATGTATGAGCAGTTAAAATTCTGTGAATATTGGGGCTATGAACGTTCACTCGCATCTTATGTTATGAGTGGTGATTACGGAGTGCCAACTGCTGCAGTTGACAGACAATATACCGCGTCTGCATCAGGTCAGCTTCGAACGAGAGTTCAGGCCTTCGTTGAAAGCCTTGAAATCAAAAAAATACAGAAGGCAAAGGAGATGAGAGAAAATGGATAATTACGGTAAACTTTATAAAGAGCATACCGCCATTTTAAAGCACAGAGAATGGCGCGGCTTCAAAGACACGATGTATGACTATTACCGTTGGCTTGTCACCTGGAAAGATATGATTAAAATGGTGCTTAAAGCTCCGATTTCCACAGTTAAAGGCTTGTGGAGATACAGATGGATGGCATCATATCTCTCAACACCGTCCTTTATTGACCGCCATTGTGCAGGTCTTCGCGGACCGCAGTTGAGAATGGCGCATCTTCATTACAATATGATTGTTAAGCACACAACGGGGCTTATTAACATTTCATTCCGTGCTGACGAGAAAATCAATCCAAATAACAAACTTTCAAAGAAAATCGTTATGATGGACGAGATTGTTCCCAACGAAATCTTTTACGGTTTTCCAAATCTTATTCCAATGCCTTTACAGACGTTGCCTATTTTCTTGTCATCAATGGTTGACCAGCAGATTACCCCGCCTTATCTTGAGGTAACCGAAAGCTTCGGTGTTCCTGCTGACGTTTGTCCTCTCCCATCTGCTGAAGCGGGTGTTGCAATTGAGGACGATTATCCAAAAATGGGCTGTTGTATGATTGCAACGAATATGCCTTGTGACGGTTCAATTATGAATTCTTCATTTCTTGACAGAAGACTTAATTTGCCCGTTCATTGTTTTGGTATTCCGCTTCGTTATGACGGCGAGGACGTTCAGGAATATGCCGTTGACGAAATAAAGTCTCTGATTAAATTCATTGAAGACCAGACCGGTGAAAAGTTCGATTGGGATTGCTTCTTTAAACGAGCAAAGCAATATAACGAACAGCTTGATTATGAAAGACAGAAGTGGGATATTAACAAAACGCCTTATCCACAGATGACGGGTGCTTGTTTCTGGCTTTACAGAATTTTCTATTTCAACCTTTCAGGCGGTGCAAACGAGAAATTCTTAAAGGTTGACGAAAAGGTCAACAAGATTATGATGAAGGCTTATGAAAATAAGACTCCCGTATCAAAGGAAATGCGTCACCGTGCGGTTGTTTGGAGCTGTCCTGCAAACTATTACACCAGCTTTGCAAACTGGCTTGAAAACTGTTGGGGTATGAACGTTGTTATGGATATGGAAACAATGATTTCATATCTTGAAATTGACACGGAAGACAAAGAGCAGGCGCTTCGTGACTTGGCTAAAACTTATCAGCGCTCAATTATGCGTAAGCACACCAAGGGCGGTTACAAAAACGTTGTTGACGAGCTTTGGAGAATCGTTGAAGAATACAATGCCGATACGGTTATTATGTATGACCAGATTTCCTGTAAGGGTATGGACGGTCTTGCAGGTATTTTCGACGACCAGGCAAGAGAGCATAATGTAAACTTTATCTGGGTTAAGCAAGACCTTATGGACCCTCGCACAATCTCACGAAGAGATATGCGTGAACAAGTGAACAAATATATGCAGACAGTTTTACAAGAAGAACCGCTTGATGCATCTCTTCTTGATTTTGAAGACGATTTGGCTTGGTAAAAACTAAAAATTAACACGAGGATATTTTTTCTGTAACAATGAAAAAACCGCAAGACATATTGGTATATTTCGAGGATTTTTGAAGCAGTTACAGGAAAAATAGACCGTGTATGCAAACTATATAAGGAGTATTAATATGAAGTTTTTTGGTGGCTGTGATGTAGGTTCAACCTACACCAAATGCGTAATTTTAGATGAAAACGGCAATATGGTTGCCAACGTTACAAACAGAAGTAAAATCAACCCTGTTCAGAGTGCAGAAATAGCTCTTGACGATGCAATCAGTCAGGTTGACGGCTTGAATTCAGCAAAAGAGCTTACATATCTTATCGGTACAGGTTACGGCAGAAACAAAGTGCCGTTTGCAGACGAAAACATTTCTGAAATCAGTTGTCACGCTATGGGTGTGCACGTTACAAACCCAGAGGTTAAGGCAATTATAGACATCGGCGGTCAGGACGTTAAGGGCATTTCAATCGACACGGACGGCACGGTTAAAAACTTTGCTATGAATGACAAATGCGCCGCAGGTACGGGTCGTTTCTATGAGGCTATGGCTAACGCTTTTGAAATGACGTTGCCTGAATTTTCAAAACTTTCGCTTAACGCTAAAAATACTATTCCGATTACTGCACAATGTACGGTTTTCGCTGAAAGTGAAGTTATCTCCCTCGTTGGTGAAGGCAAGCCTATGGACGAGATTGCCGCGGGTATTCAGTTGGCAGTTGCAAAGAGATGCTTTGTTATGGCTAAAAAAGCAGGTGCCGTTGACAGCATCACTCTTACCGGCGGTTGTGCTAAAAACGACGGTCTTAAAAAGGCAATCGAAAAAGTGCTTAAAATCAACGTTGTAGAGCTTAAAACCGACCCTCAGCTTATGGGTGCTTTGGGTGCTGCGGAATATGCTCGTCAAAAGGGACTTGCAAAGGTGAATTAAGATGGATATTATTTTAATAATTTTAGGTGTCATTCTTGCACTTTTTGTAATCACGTTTGCAATTTATTGGTTTAACCTTGATATGAAGCTAATCAGGGTTGTTTATGACTGGTTACAGAAGCATTATGACAAAATGAAAAGAGATAAAAAATTATAATGAACTTTTTTAACTCCTTAATTGAAGAAACCGAAAAACTTATACTCCCCTTCAACAAAAGCCGTTATGATTTCAACAGTGCAAACGGTTGGAATGACGTGGGGTATAATCAGGTAATTCTTCAGCGTGACTCTGCCTTTGAGCTTAACGGTGCAGGTTTTAATCTTATTACTTCTTCGCCCGTATCCGACCAAATTTTAGTTGTCGGGGACGATTGCGACGCTATAAAAGACGACAGAAAATTCGCAAGAGTGTCAATCATTGAAATTGACTCGGTTGACGACGAGCAAAAGGCATATAATTTAATAAGAAAAATCGAATACGTAAAATATCATTACTTCCCTGACGGATATATGATTAGAACCACCTCGCGTTCACACAAAGAAGCTGTCAGAATTTCAAAAACCGCAGTCAAAAACGGTTTAAACTTTGAAAAAGTGGGCAATTTGCTTATAAACAAATATAAGGAAATCCCCAGCGTTAAGGGTGTTAAAATTATTTTTATCACTCAGCCAAACGTTGATTTTGACAAGCTGATGGACATTGCAGAAAAGCAGGACGGCATCACAAAAACTCTTAATCACGTTATGAATACCGTGAATTTTGACTGTGACACCTGCAATCTTAAAGCAGTTTGTGATGAGGTCGAGGGAATGAGAGAATTACATTTCAAATCAGCGATGAAATAAAAAAATCTGTGTTACTAATTAAAGTAACACAGATTTTTATTTGTCTTAAAACTGTGCGTAGCACAATAAAACTGCGAAGCAATATAACTCGCCGTAAGGCGAATAAAACTGTGCAAAGCACAATTATAACTCAATTTCAATTCCAACAGGACAATGGTCGCTACCCATTATATCCGTATAAATCGTTGCTTCTTTAAGTTTTGGCGCAAGGCGGTCGGACACCACAAAATAGTCAATGCGCCACCCCACGTTCTTTTCTCTTGCATGGAACATATAGCTCCACCAGGAATACTGAATTTTTTCAGGATAAAGATAGCGGAAAGAGTCCGTAAATCCTGCGCTTAAAAGCTCTGTAAACTTGTTTCTTTCTTCGTCAGTAAATCCTGCATTGTGATGATTGGTTTTCGGGTTTTTAAGGTCAATTTCTTGGTGTGCAACGTTCAAATCTCCGCAATAAATCACAGGCTTTTTACTGTCAAGTCTCTGCATATATTCACGCAAAGCATCCTCCCAAGTCATACGATAATCAAGCCTTGTCAGTTCCCTTTGAGAGTTGGGTGTATAAACACAGAGAAGATAGAAGTTTTCATATTCAAGGGTGATTGCTCTGCCCTCACGGTCGTGTTCTTCAATGCCTAAGCCGTAAGTAACGTTTATCGGCTCCTGCTTTGCAAAAACGGCAGTACCCGAATATCCCTTCTTCTCGGCGCTGTACCAATACTGATGATAGTCGGGGGTTGAAAGTTCCGCCTGACCAGGTTGCATTTTTGTCTCCTGAATACAGAAAAAATCCGCATTTTCTTCTTTGAAGAACTCCTCAAAGCCTTTATTTAAACAAGCCCGAAAGCCGTTAACGTTCCAAGAAATGAATTTCATATATATTTTTCCTTTGCTTTTGTTTTATATGATTATTTTAACATTTATTTTCAGAATATACAACACCTATGTTTATTGACTTTAATATGTTTTAGATATATAATTTATTCATATAAACTTTTAATTAAGGGGATAATTATGGATACTTATGCAAAGCGCTTTAAAATTGACTGTTCACCCGTTGCAAAAGCAGAGCAGACAATTGTCCGTGGCAACACAAGATTTACCGTTATTACACCTTGCCTTTTAAGAGTTGAAAAGCAAAAAAACGGCAAGTTCTGTGACGAACCTACTCAAAGTGTATGGTTCAGAGATTTTTGCGAAACCTCATTTGAGCTCAAGGAAGCAAACGGAACAATCGAAATCAAAACCGAAAAAGCAACCTTCGTTTATTCACTTAACGGAAGCAAAATGAAAAGCATTACTTTAAGTGACGGCAGAGTTAATACCAATTACAAGTCAGGCAACCTTAAAGGCACTTGCCGTACTCTTGATATTACAGCAGGTATTATCGTAATCGGCGACGGTGTTTGCTCAAAAGACGGTGTTGCAATTATTGACGACAGCAAAACTCTTGCAATCAAAGAGGACGGCACAATTCTTCCTCGCGAAAACAGTGAAACCGACCAATACTATTTTGCCTACGGCAACGACTACATAGGCGCTACAACTGACCTTTATAAGCTGACAGGCAAAGTGCCGCTTATCCCCCGTTACGCTCTTTCTAACTGGTGGAGCAGATATAAGGCATATTCTCAAGAAGAATATCTTTCTCTTATGGACAAATTTAAAGAGGAAGAAGTGCCGATTACAGTTGCAACCGTTGATATGGACTGGCATTGGGTTGACATTAAGAAAAAATTCGGCAAGGATGCTCACAAAGCAGGTAATCACCTGAATTTTATGGAGTACGTCTATGATATCTGGTCTGTGGGTTGGACGGGTTACAGCTTTAATACCGACCTTTTTCCTGATTGGGAAGAGTTTTTAAGAAAACTCAAGGCTGACAATTACCACGTAACCTTCAACATTCATCCATCAATGGGTGTACGTTGGTTTGAAAATCAATATGAAGATATGTGCAAGGCTATGGGCACTGACCCTAAAGAGAAAAAAGCCGTTGAATTTGATATTACTGACAAGAAATTTACGGAAAACTATTTCGACATTCTTCACCGTCCGTTTGAAGAAAAGGGTGTTGACTTCTGGTGGATTGACTGGCAACAGGGCAAAAACACAAAGGTCAAGGGTCTTGACCCATTGTGGGCACTTAACCACTATCATTTCCTTGACAATGCTAAAGACAATCACCGTCCGCTCATTCTTTCTCGTTTCTGCGGTGCAGGAAGTCAGCGCTATCCTTTAGGCTTTAGCGGTGACACAACTCAGACCTGGAAAAGCCTTGATTTCCAACCCGGATTTACTGCAACGTCATCAAATATTGCTTATCCTTGGTGGAGCCACGATATCGGCGGTCACTGTATGGGCAAACACGACGACGAGCTTTATCTTCGCTGGGTACAATTAGGTATTTACAGCCCCGTAATGAGACTTCACTCAACAAACAATGAATTTGCAGGTAAAGAGCCTTGGAATTATTGCGGTCCTGTTGAGAGAATTGCAAAGGATGCACTTCGTTTAAGACATAAACTGTTGCCGTATATCTACACAATGAATTATCGCACACATACTGAATGCAGAGCAATTTGTGAGCCGATGTATTATGCTTATCCTACTGACGAAAATGCCTATAACTGCAAAAACGAATTTTTCTTTGGTACTGAAATGATTGTTGCTCCGATTACAGAGCATACGTCTTTAAAAACAAACCTTGCAGGCGTTAACGTGTGGATTCCTGAAGGAAGATACACCGATATTTTCACAGGCAGAATTTATGAGGGTAACAAATTCGTTAAAATGTATCGTGACATTGAGAATATTCCTGTATTGGCTCGTGAGGGCGCAATTATTCCAATGAGCGCAAACGACAGAACTAACGACTGTTCTAATCCTGCTACACTTGAGGTGCTTGTATATCGCGGCAACAATACCTTTACTCTTTATGAGGATGACGGCGAAACACTTTCATATCAGAATGGCGAATATCTTAAAACTGCATTCACAGTAAAAGAAGACGGAAATAAGGTAACCTTCAAAATCGAAAAGGCAGAGGGTGACTCGTCAGTTGTACCGCAAAACAGAACTTACGTTATCAAACTGAAGGATATCGTTAAGGGCAAAGTTAACGCAAACGTTAATTTTGAAAAATCAGTTGATGATACTTTAGAAATCACGGTTACGGCAAGTCCCGACGATACCGTTGAAATCACTATTGATAACTGTGAATATCTTCAGAACAAAGACAAGAAAAAGGAACTTACAAACGTAATTTCTAAATTCCAGATGTCAACAGACAAAAAAGGTATGATTTTTGGTAAATTTATCAAGAACGATGCACCGCTTGGAAATGTTCACAAGGATTTCAAAGGTCCGATTGAAGAAATTTTAAATCTTAAATACTAAATAAAAAGAACTCGGCTAAATAAAATTAGCCGAGTTTTTTATTATGCCATTATTTATAACAAATTTGAATTTGTCGGGATGTTTATGACACCAATATGGTCGGTTCTCGGCTCCCCTGAAAGGGGAGCTGTCGAGGGTATGCGAGACTGAGGGGTTTGTTGTTTTATTGAATAACCCCTCTGTCACTTCGTGACATCTCCCCTTTCAGGGGAGACAAGAGGGTGATATCACCATACAAAAGAGCCCGACAAACTTCAATTTGTCAAATCCTGAACGATGAAAGCAAGACAGTCCCAATATTTTATTCAAC
>JAZQYK010000011.1:0-15413 GCA_045633505.1 Candidatus Fimenecus sp.
AGAGTGGATTATTTTTTACAATTCTGACAGATTAAAAAGCAGGAAAAGATAATTCCTTTCCTGCTTACTGTCTTTTTTATTTTTGTGAACTTTTTGGGGTTCACTTCATTTCGGGTGCTTTTAATTTTATCATTATTTAAGTCCTGCTTTTTGAAGAAGAATATCAATTTTATCAGCAGGGTTAAGAAGTTTGCTGACTGACTTGTCGTGGTTGAGAGTATCAATAATATATGAAAGATACTTTGAAAGCTCAACCTCGCAATACCAATCGCGTTTTTTAAGTTCAGGCATTCTGTAAACCAAGTTTGTTGTGAACACTTTGTCAATAAGTCCGTCGCGATAAGCCTTATCAAAACTTTCAAGACCTGCGTTGAAAAGACCGAATGCAGAGAAAATGAATACTCTGTTTGCGCCAAGCTCTTTAAGTTTCTTTGAAACGTCAAGCATTGATTCACCTGATGAAATCATATCGTCGATAATCATAACGTCCTTGCCCTCAACGTTAGAGCCTAAGAACTGATGCTCAAGAATTGGGTTTCTGCCATCAACTATTCTTGAATAGTCACGGCGCTTGTAGAACATACCGAGGTCAAGACCCAAATAGTTTGAATATAACATACAACGGCTCATACCACCTTCGTCAGGAGAGATAAGCATTGTGTGGTCTTTGTCAAGTTTCAAGTTGTCAACGTTATTTACAAGAGCTTTAATCATCTGATAAGCAGGAGAAATGCTTTCGAAACCGTGAAGCGGAATTGCGTTCTGAACACGGGCATCGTGAGCATCAAAAGTGATGATGTTGTCAACACCCATTTCAAGACAAAGTTCCTGAAGCATTACTGCGCAGTCAAGAGATTCCCTTGAAGTACGCTTGTGCTGTCTGCCTTCATAAAGCATTGGCATAATAACAGTAATGCGCTTTGCTTTACCGCCGATAGCGGAAATTGCGCGTTTAAGGTTTGCATAATGGTCGTCAGGACTCATTGGAACTGTCTGACCGTACATTTTATAAGTAACACCGTGGTTAAAGGCATCAATGAGAATGTAAATGTCGTAACCGCGAACTGAATCGCGAAGTGCACATTTTCCTTCGCCGGTACCAAATCTTGGGAACTGAGCATCGAGGATATAGGAATTTCTTTCATAGCCTGAAAAAGCGATTGTTGTCTTGTGCTCTGAATCCTGTTGTGAACGCCATTTTACAAGATAACGGTCGATTTTTTCTGCCATTTCCTCGCATCCCGGTAAAGCGATAATACCGAGAGGTCCGTTTGGTATCGTGGTAATTTCTCTGTCTGCCATAATTTAACCTCCGCAAATTTAAAAACTATATGTAATTACATTAACATATATATTCTACTACATTTTGTGGTTTTTGCAATAGAAAATCACTAAAAAAATAAAATTTAGTTAAAAGAGTGTTCAATGGTTATTACAGCGAAATATCTTTCGTCTATTTTGCTCAATTTATTTTCAATTTCTTCGAGAATTTCTTCGTTTGAAAGGTGATACTTGTGTGGAACAATCAAATCAAAAATCAAATTGGTATGCGTTGGACCGTCAACTACTCTGAAATCGTGAATTGACATTTCATCGCACAGTTCATCAACAAGCTTGCTTGTCATTTCTCGCAAAGAATTGATTTTTTCATCATCCACGACGATAGGGTCCATGTGAATTGAAATTATCATATTGAACTCATTTAAAATATCACGTTCAATCAAATCAATTATATCGTGCATTTCCATTATATCTTCATTTGATGGAACTTCAGCGTGCGCCGATGCAAAACGTCTTCCTGGACCGTAATCGTGGATAATCATATCGTGTACCCCAACGATTTTGTCATAGGACATAATTTTCTCGGTAATCTCATCCACAAATTCCTTTTCAGGCGGACGTCCAAGAAGGTCGCCCATTGTGTCCTTGAGAATATTGTAGCCTGCAACAAGAATGAAACCTGCAACGAAAACACCTAAAAAGCCGTCAACGTTTATATCCGAAAAAGCTGAAACGACAATTGAAATTGCAGCCACACCCGTTGCGAGACAATCGGAAAAACTATCCTTCATAACTGCAAGCATAGGTGCGGAATTGATTTTTTTGCCCAGCTTTTTGTTGAAAAGTCCAAGCCACAATTTAGCCAGAATACTGACGATAAGAATAATAAGGGATATAAAACTGAATTTTACAGGTACGGGATTGATAATTTTGTCAATTGAACTTTTTAAAAGCTCAAAGCCCATAAGAAAAACCAAAACGGCAACCGCAAGTGCAGAGATATATTCAACTCGTCCGTGACCGTAAGGGTGACCTTTATCAGCGGGTTTTGCCGACATTTTAACACCCGCAAGAGAAACGATTGAAGACCCTGCATCAGACAAGTTGTTAATAGCATCGGCCGTAACGGAAATACTGCCCGAAAGCATACCCGCAACGTATTTTGATGCCGCAAGAATAAGGTTGACGATGATGCCCATTACACTTCCGAGAGTGCCATAGGCTGTTCTGACTTTAGGGTTGTGAATGTTTTCACTGTCTTGAATGAATAGCTTTATTAGAATTGTGTGCATTTATAAGTACCTCTTTACCATTTTCTCCAACAATACTCCAAATTCCGCCAAGGCTTAATGCCAGTGCTTTTTCGGCAATTTCCCTTGCAGAGAGGTAATCGTAGTCTTGTAACCAACAGTTAATGATGCCTACAAAACCGAATTTTGTGAAATTATATGTGAAGTTGTATTTTTCCATAGACATTTCAGGAAAAACGCCCCTGAAAATCTGAAGAATTTTAACGTTTACGAGTTCACCGAAGCGATAAACGAATTTTGCATCTCCGTTTTCACCCATCAGGATATTAAGAATATCGCGGTGCTTTTGAAAATATCTGAAAAGAGTTTCAAGCACGTCAACGGGACGGTGGAGAATATCGTCAGGTGTAACCGTAAGAACGGCTTGGTCAAATTCGTTGCAAAGCTCATTTTCGATTGAGTCAACAAGGTCATAAACGTCCTTGTAATGAAGATAAAAAGTACCTCTGTTAATATCAACAAGGTCTGTAAGCTCTTTTACCGTTATTTTATTGATGCTTTTATTTTTTCCAAGTTCAGCAACGCCTTGTCTGAGAAGTTTTTTAGTTCGTCTCACTCTGCTGTCATTGTCGTTTACAGGCATAAAAACACTCCTTTTAATAAGCAAAAATTAACAATATACATTATAACATCATTGTGTTGAATAATCAACACTTGTCAATTATTTTTTTAATTATATATTTACATATTATTTAAAATATATATAGCAATATTTCAAAATGTATGTTACAATAAACTATGTGTTTAAACTTTTATCATAGGAGAGATAAAAATGTCCTTTATTGAATTAAGAGATGTTGTAAAAACCTACAAAATGGGTGAAGTAGAAATCAAAGCGGTTGACAATATCAGTTTCCCTATTGAAAAGGGTGAGTTTGTCGTTATTGTCGGCCCTTCAGGTGCAGGTAAAACAACGGTATTGAATATTCTCGGCGGTATGGATACTGCTACTTCGGGAACTATTGTTGTTGACGGTACGGATATATCAAAATTCAAGGAAAAGGAGCTTACACAATACCGTCGTGACGACGTTGGCTTTGTGTTCCAGTTTTATAACCTTGTGCAGAATCTTACTGCGGTTGAAAACGTTGAACTTGCTTCACAGATGAAAGCGGATGCCCTTGAGGCTGAAAAAGTATTGGGCGAGGTGGGTCTTGGCTCACGTCTTGACAACTTCCCGTCACAGCTTTCAGGCGGTGAACAGCAGCGTGTTTCAATTGCCCGTGCCCTTGCGAAAAATCCCAAGCTTTTGCTTTGTGACGAGCCAACGGGCGCACTTGACTACGTAACGGGTAAATCAATACTTAAACTGTTGCAGGATACCTGTCGCGAAAAGGGTATGACTGTAATTGTTATTACTCATAACTCAGCTCTCACTCCGATGGCTGATAAAATCATCAAGATTAAAAACGGACAGGTGGCTCAGATTCTCGTTAATGAAAATCCAACACCTGTAGAAAAGATTGAATGGTAAAAAAAGAGCAGAAAAGGAAAGACTGAGATATGACTAAAGCTTTAAGAAAAGATTTCAGCAGAGAAATCAGGAAAAGCATCAGCAGATTTATTTCAATTTTGCTTATTGCTGCTCTTGGTGTTGCATTTTATTCAGGTATCCGTTCATCCATGCCTGCAATGCGTAATACCGCCGATGCAATCTATGACGCTGAAAATTTAATGGACATCAGAATAATCAGCACCTTGGGTATGACTGAAAAGGACCTTGACGAAATAAGAGACGTTGAAGGTGTAAAAGAGGCAGAAGGTTCGTTTTCAACTGATTTTCTGTGCTTGGCAAATTCAAGCGAAATTGTAACAAAAATTATCGCAATGCCCGACAGTATTAACGACGTTAAGGTGACTGAGGGAAGATATCCTGAAAAATATAACGAATGTGTTGCAAGTAAAGAGTTTTTAGAGGAATCGGGACTTGAAATCGGCGGATACGTAACCCTTACAAGCGGTACGGACGAAGACGTTTTTGATACCCTTGCCGCAGAAACTTATGAAATCGTGGGTATTTGTCAGACCTCATATTATCTTAACGGAGATATGGGTACAAGTACAATCGGCGACGGTGTTGTTGACGGATACGTGGTTATTCCTAAACAGGCGTTTGTGACTGATTATTTTACAGAGATTTATATTACCGTTAACGGCGCTATGGAGCTTGACTGTTACAGCGACGAATATGCTGAAAAAATAGAAACGGTTATTGATAATCTCAAACTTATCGCCGACAAGAGATGCGATATAAGATACAGTGAGGTTCGTGCAAAGAGCAGTGAAATGCTTGAGGATGCGCGAAATGAGTACGAAAAAGCAAAAACTACTGCTGAAACAGAATTGGCTGACGCTTATGAGACGCTTCTTGAAACAGAAGCGTTGCTTACTGACAGCCGTGCCGAATTTGAAGAACAGAAGAAACTTCTTGAAAATGCCGAAACTGAACTTCCTTTGAGAAAACAGCAGATTGCTGAGGCTGAGGCTCAGATTGCTGAAGGCGAAAAGGAACTTACAAGACTCAGAACAACTCTTGATGAAAACAGAACTAAAATGGAGTTGGCGAAAGCTCAGTACGAAGCACTTGCAAGTGACCCTAACACCACTCCTGAGGAGCTTGAAGAGGCAAAACAGGCGTTAGACCTTACCGAAGCAGTTTATAATACTCTTGACAAGCAGGTTACTGCAAAAACCAAAGAACTTGAGGACGGTAAAAAGGAAGTTGAAGAGGGCAAGAGAACAATCGCAGAGGTTGAAAAGGTACTTGCCGACAAAAACTCTATTACTGAGGCAGACAAAAAACTTACTGATGCTGAAATTGAACTTCAGCGAGGTAAGGAACAATATGAAATTGCAAAGCAGGATGCAATCGACGAGTTGGCAGATGCCGAGGCAAAACTTTCAAAGGCAGAATCCGATATCAACAATATGGAAGTGCCTGTTTGGTACACTCTTGACAGAAATTCCGTTGAATCTTATATAAGCTATACAAGCGACTCGGAAAGTATTGGCGCAATCGGTACTGTTTTCCCAATTATTTTCTTCATTGTTGCGGCGTTAGTTGCACTCACAACAATGACTCGTATGGTTGAGGAGCAAAGAACTCAAATCGGTACTTTCAAAGCATTGGGTTACAGCAAACTCTCAATTGCTTCAAAATATCTTCTCTATGCATTTGTTGCTACATTATTAGGTAGTGTTATCGGTGTGCTTGTTGGTGAATACACAATCCCGCCGATTATCGTAACTGCATACAGAATGGTTTATTACAACCTTGGCGAAAGCGTAATTGAATTTAACGTGTTACACGGTGTTACTGCTCTCGTTGCGGCTACAATCTGTACGACGGGTGCGGCATTGTTCGCTTGTTACAAAGAACTTCGAAGCGTACCTGCGCAGCTTATGCGACCTGAAGCGCCAAAGGCAGGTAAGAGAACTCTTATCGAAAATATTGACTTTATCTGGGAAAGACTCGACTTCGGTCAAAAGGCTGCAATGCGAAATCTTTTCCGTTATAAGAAACGTTTCTTTATGACACTTTTCGGTGTCGGCGGATGTATGGCACTTTTGCTTGTGGGCTTCGGTATCCGCGACTCTGTTTCTTCAATGGCAAATAACCAATACGGCGAAGTGTTCAAATATGATGCAGTAATCAGTATCGATTCTACACTCACAAGAGCTCAGCGCCGTGCAATGCTTGCAGATATTTCTGATATTTCAGATGTGCAGAGCTATTTACAGGCTGACAGAAAAATGGTTTATGCCACAAATTTAAGTGACACTTCATTTGAAGATGAAATAAATGCATATCTTGTTGTGCCAAGAAATATTGATGATTTTAAGTCATACGTTACACTTAAAGAAAGAACAAGTCTTTTAACTGATTTGAGCTTAACTGATGAAGGTGTAATTATAACAGAAAAATATGCTTCACTTTTAGGCGTTTCTGTGGGAGATAGTATTTATATCAGAACTGACGAGTCAGATGCTTATCCGAAAGAGGTAAAAGTTTCTGCTATAACTGAAAACTACATTTTCAATTATATCTATATGACACCAAACCTCTATCAGACGGTTTACAACGAGTCTTCCGAGCCGAACACGTTATACATCAAAACCGTTGATGCTGTTGACAGTGAAGCATTAAGTGAACAGCTTCTCAAAATTCAGGGTGTCAATTCGGTAACGATGAATGAAACGGAGCTTGAAGACCTTGAAAGTGTTATTAACCGACTTTATTTCGTTATAATTATTATGATTTTGGCGGCGGGTATATTGGCGTTTATCGTTCTTTATAACCTGAATAACATTAACATCAGCGAAAGACGTCGTGAACTTGCAACACTCAAACTTTTAGGTTTCTACGACAAAGAAACTGCCGCTTATGTTTTTCGTGAAAACATAGTGCTTACAATACTCGGTACGATACTCGGTATTTTCTTGGGTATTGTTCTTCACCGTTTCGTTATGACCACCGTTGAAACCGACGTTTATATGTTTGGCAGAGAGTTGAAATGGTACAGTATAATTATCGGTTCAATATTAACAATAATTTTCTCAATGATTGTTAACTTCGTAATGTATTTCAAACTTAAAAAGATTGATATGATTGAATCTCTCAAGAGTGTGGAATAAAATCAAAACGGAAAAGAAAATAATGGGGGAAGGATAATGAGTTATTTTAAAAATTTAACTGCTAATATGTCTTTCAACGTCAGACGTGAAGAGTTTGAACAGTGGGAAGACCCAAAAATAAAAAAAGAATTACACGTTGAATTTGCTACGAGAAACAGTTCAAGCGTTAAAGCCTTTTTGCCGATTTCTTGTTTGATTTCTCTTTTTATAATGTCCGTTTATTCTTTTTGCGTCCATTGGGATTTGTATGAATTCCAGCTGGAATATGCATTGGTTTATCTGGCTTTATTGATAATGTCTTTGGTGTTTTTTGTTATTATAGCGTGTCAGTCAAAGAACATTGAAAAGAATGACAAAAAGATACTTGCAACCGTCAGCATTATGACTGCCTTTTATATGGGCTGGGTTTCTTGCTTGCTGTTCGTTAACAGAAATCTTGAAGCGTCAGTTATCGTTTACACGGCAGTTATCGTTATTATTACACAAGGCGTTTATCTTGCACCAAGATTTTCAGCTTGGTTCGTTGTGTTGAGCACTACGTTGTTTTTGATAACAAACCTTGCGCGAAACGGTATAGAGGATTTGGACTTTGAAGCAACCGTCGGTATTATTGTTCTGTCGTTCATTTCGTTTATAGTTTCATACAGCCGTTATTGTAACCGTTGCCGAGCAGTTTACAACAGAATTCTCATCGTGGAGCAAAACAAACAGCTGGATGATATGGTAAAAGAACTGCAAAAGCAAAAGGATATACTTGAAAAAACCAATGAAGAGCTTGAAAGCGCTTATGTCCGTGACAGTATGACGGGACTTTATAACCGTTGGTATTGGAACAAAACTATTGAAGAAGCCTTTGAAGAATGTAAACAAGCTGAAAATTATACGGCGGTTTATATGATGGACGTTGATAATTTCAAAAACATTAACGATACGAAAGGTCATTCAATGGGTGACAAATGCCTTATTGCTATTGCAGAAGTGCTCGAAAGAGAAACAAAGGATATTGAGCGTTGTGACGTTTTCAGAATGGGCGGCGAGGAGTTCGTCGTATTGTGTCGTGATATTGACAAGCCAAATGCAATTAAACTTGCTGATGCTATTCTCAAAAAAGTTCAGAACATCAGAATTGTGGGACTTGATACAATGCTGACAATGAGTATCGGTGTACATATCAAAAAATTGGAAAACCGAAATGACATTGAAGAATTTGTTGTTGAGGCAGATAAGGCTATGTATGAGTCTAAAAATACAGGCAAAAATAAAATTACTTTTTCATTTTAAAGGAGAAAATTATGTTTCATCAGTTAAATAAACCAACAGAAAACGATATAATCGCAACAATGAAAACAAATATGGGTGAAATCAAGATTAAATTGTTTCCTGAATATGCACCCAAAGCAGTTGAAAACTTTACAACACACGCAAAAAACGGCTATTATGACGGACTCATTTTTCACCGAGTTATCAATGATTTTATGATTCAGGGCGGTGACCCGAAGGGCACGGGTACAGGCGGCGAAAGCATCTGGGGTCATTCATTCCCCGACGAGTTCACAGGTGAGCTTCACAATCTCCGCGGTGCTCTTTGTATGGCGAATGCAGGTCCTAACACAAACGGCAGTCAGTTCTTTATCGTTCAGGCAAAAAAATGTCCTGAAGATATGCTTGAACAGATGAGAATGGCGCGTGAAGACCTTTTCCCGACCGAATGTATTGAAGCCTATGAAGAAATCGGCGGAACACCTTGGCTTGATTTCCGTCACACAGTTTTCGGTCAGGTTTTCGAGGGAATGGACGTTGTCGATGCAATTGCAAACGTTCCTGCTGACTATTTCAACAACAAACCAAAAGAAGACGTAATTATCGAAAAGATTATAATAGAATAAGTGTAGGTCGTGGGTGCGGGTGTCCAGTGGACACCTCTGCGAAGCAGAAGCACCGACCGAATCGGCAGGTGAGACCTTGCTCCCGCCGTGCAGTTTAATTTTGCAGTGGTATTATTCACAAAGGAATGATTTGTATATGCTCTTTAAAAACATCTCCATCATCAACGAAAACTTTAAAATTCAAAAAGATATGTTCGTTGGTGTTAAAGACGATAAAATCCACTATATCGGAACAGAAAAACCGCAGGAAAACTACGGTGAAGAATATGACGGCACCAATAAAGTTCTTTCATCGGGCTTTGTCAATCTTCATACTCACTCACCGATGACCCTTCTTCGCGGATATGCGGAAAATCTTCCTCTTGACCGTTGGCTTAACGAAAAGGTTTTCCCTTTTGAAGACAGACTGAACTGTGACCGTGCATATTACGGTACAATGCTTTCAATTGCTGAAATGCTTTCTTGCGGTACAACGTCATTTACTGATATGTACTTCTTCGGCGACGGTGTAATGAAAGCAGTAATCGACAGTAAGGCAAAGACGAATTTCGGCCGCTCAATAGTGTCCTTTGCCGATGAGGATATTGAGAAAAACGAACGTTTTCAGGAGGGGGTTTACCTTGCTGAAAAATATCACAATACACAAAACGGCAGAATTAAAATTGATATGAGCCTTCACGCTGAATACACAAACCGACTTTCAATAATTGAGCAGTTTGGCGAATATACAAACGGCAAGGGCTATATAAATCATATTCATTTGTCTGAAACAAAGGCAGAGCACGAAAACTGCAAGGCAAAATACGGAAAAACTCCTGCCCGACTTTTCTATGATGCAAAGGTGTTTAACAGTCCTGCAATTCTTGCTCATTGTGTGTGGGTCGAGGATGAGGATATGGATATCTTCAAAGAAATGGGTGTAACCGTTGCTCATTGTCCCGCAAGTAATTTGAAACTTGGCAGTGGTGTTTGCGATACTTATAAAATGCTCCAAAAAGGTGTAAACGTGGGTATTGGTACTGACTCCGCCGCAAGTAATAACGGACTTGATATTATGCGAGAAATGTATCTTGCAGGTATTTTGCCGAAGGGTGTCAATAATCAGGCAGATATCGTGACTCCTCAGGACGTTTATAAAATGGCTACTGTAAATGGCTATAAAGCACAGGGCAGAAATGACTGCGGTGCAATAAAAGTTGGCAACAAGGCCGATTTAATCGTCATTGATATGACAACGCCAAATATGTATCCTGATTTTGATATTCTTAATAACGTTGTTTATTCAGCAAACAAGAGCAACGTTGTTCTCACTATGGTTGACGGCGAAGTGCTTTACAAAAACGGTGAATTCACAACTATTGACGTTGAAAAAATGGGATATGAAGTAAGTCGATTGGTTCGTGAAGTTGTAAATGAGGTAAATTCATAATGATAACAAAAGCAGTTGAATATATAAAGTCAAAAATTACAGGTGAATTTGAAATCGGTATTATTTTAGGCAGTGGTTTAGGCACTTTAGGTGAAAAAATCGACAATCCGCAGTATGTTGATTATGCCGATATTCCTGATTTCCCCGTGTCAACCGCACCGGGACACGTCGGCAGATTTGTTTTCGGTACGTTAAACGGCAAGAACGTAATGTGTATGCAGGGCAGAATTCATCTTTATGAGGGTTATCCTGTGGAAAACGTAGTAATGCCTATACGCGTAATGAAAATGATGGGCGTTAAAAGGCTTATTGTCACCAATGCGGCAGGCGGCATTAACGAAAGTTTTAACGTGGGTGATATTATGGTTATTACCGACCATATTAACTTCACGGGCAAGAATTGTCTAATCGGCAAAAATGATGACCGTTTTGGTTGCCGTTTTCCTGATATGAGCTTTGGTTATTCGCCTGAACTTTGCGAAATCGCATTTAATTGCGCTGAAAAATTAGGTATGAAACTTCAAAAAGGTGTTTATATCGGTTGCACAGGACCGTCTTATGAAACCCCCGCCGAAATCCGTGCATTCAGAATTATGGGTGCTGATACGGTGGGAATGTCAACCGTACAAGAAGTAATTGCCGCAAACCATTGCGGAATTGAAGTGCTTGGCTTCTCACTTGTTTCTAATAAAGCAGCAGGACTTTCAGGAGAACGACTTACTGAGGAAGAAGTTCTTACAATAGGCAGACAAAAGTCAGAAGAAATGCAAAGACTTATTACTGAAATCGTAGGTGAATTCTGATGTCATTTTTAAATGGCTCATCAATCGGCTTTGATACTGTCAATAATAAGGCAGTTTTTATCGACCAGACACTTTTACCAACTGAATATAAAGAGATTTTCACCGATGATTACAATGAGATTTTCGATGCAATAAAACTTCTCAAGGTTCGAGGTGCTCCTGCAATTGGCGTGTTTACTGCAATAAGTCTTGCCGTGCTGATGAATAAGAGTAATGCCGTGACCTATGAAGACTTGTCGGCAGAGCTAAAAGACTATTGTGAAAAACTGATTTTATGCAGACCAACTGCCGTAAATCTTAAATGGGCGGCTAAAGAAATGCTTAAAATTGCCGAGAAAAGCAGTGCAGAAGGTTTTAAAAAGAGCCTTACAAATCAAGCGTTAAAAATGATGAATGACGATATTGAAATTTGCAGAAAAATCGGTGAATACGGAGCAGAAATTCTCAAAAATTGCAATTCAGTATTAACTCATTGTAATGCTGGTGGACTTGCGGCGGTGAAATACGGTACTGCACTTGCACCTGTTTACATAGCAAAAGAAAACGGACATAAAATTAAGGTCTTTGCCGATGAGACAAGACCTTTTTTACAGGGCGCAAGGCTTACTGCTTTTGAACTTTGTGAAGCAGGGATTGACACAACCGTAATCTGTGATAATATGGCGTCTTTCGTTATGAAAAACGGACTTGTTGATGCTGTTCTGGTAGGCTGTGACAGAGTTGCTTTAAACGGTGATACCGCCAATAAAATAGGTACAAGCGGTGTTGCAATTCTCGCAAAGCATTATAATATCCCGTTTTATGTATGTATGCCTTTTTCAACTTTTGATAAAAACGTTAAAACGGGTGACGACATTGTGATTGAGATGCGGGACGGCAGTGAAATAGGGGAGATGTGGTATGAAAAACCAATGACTCCCGAAAAAGCAAAAATTATCAACCCTGCGTTTGATATAACCGACCGTTCGCTTGTTACTGCATTTATAACTGAAAAAGGTGTATTCACACCTGATGAAATAAAAAAATTCGGTACACTCAATTAGGCGTTCAAAAGGTTTTAATCCTATACTTTCCGTTAATACTATAAAAAAACCTCGTAAAGCACGAAGCATTACGAGGTTTTTATCATTCTGTCTAAACGAAATTGAGCGTGTCCGTTTTTTATTCAAACAAGAATTTTTTGAAAGTATCAATATATTCTTTTGCACGAACGGGATTCGTGCTTTCTGCAAAAATTCTGAGAAGCGGTTCAGTGCCTGAAAAACGGCAGATAACAAAACCGTCTTCAAAATAAACCTTGCAGCCGTCTTCGTAATTAACACGGATGATTTCGTCCTTAAATGTAGGAAGAAGCTTGTCAACCATAAGAGTTTTCTGCACAATGGGTTTGATTGCAGGGTCAAATCTCATATCGTCTTCAACAAGTACAAACGTGCCGAATTCTTTTTGAAGTCCGTCAAGAATTTCTGATGGAGACTTGCCGATAACACTTACCATTTCTGCGAAAAGAGATGCGGCATAAACCGAATCTTTACCGTGAATGTGACCGCGTACTGTAAGACCGCCAGATGACTCGCCGCCGAGTACGGCATCAACCTCATCAATTTTTGATGAAATATACTTAAATCCGACAGGCACTTCGTAACATTTCTCACCAAAGCTTTCTGCGATTTTGTCAAGCATGTGAGTGGTTGCAAGGTTTCTTACAACCGGACCGTTCCAACCCTTGTATTTAACAAGATAGTAATAGAGTAAACAAAGTATTTCGTTAGCATTTATATATCTGCCGTTAGCGTCAATAATACCAAGACGGTCACCGTCGCCGTCCATTGCAATACCGAAGTCATAACCGCCGTTTACAACCTGATTGCGAAGGGTGAAAAGACTTCTTTCTGACGGCGCAGGCATAACTCCGCCGAAATAAGCGTCTTTGTTAACGTTTATTGTGTCGATTGTACATCTTGCAGTATGAAAAATTACAAGTAACGGATACGTTCCCGAACCGTGCATTGAGTCGAAAAGCACTCGAAGACCGCGTTCGCGTAATGCATTCATATCAAGAAGGCCGATAATGTCGTCAAGGAACTTGTTAAAAGGATTGTTGATATATGTAATCAACCCGTTTTCCTTTGCAATCTCAAAATCTGTAAACGGAACGTCATCAACACCTGCAATCAATTCTTCAAGATGGTTTGTTATTTCAAGAGGAGCATCTCTGCCTTCTTCAATAATAAGTTTAATACCGTTATAGCTTGAAGGGTTATGACTGGCAGTAATTTCAATTCCAAAATAAAGATTTTGGTCTTTAACCGTGTGCATTACAAGGGGAGTAGGTACGCTTCTGTCCATAAACAAAACGTTTACACCGTCAAAGGCTAAAACTTCCGCAACCCATTTGGCTGCATTTTCAGAAAGAAAACGTCTGTCAAAACCAATAATAACAGGCTTGTCAGCCTTATTTTCTTCTTGCATTAAAAGACTAATGCCTTTTGCAACCCGTCTTACGTTTTCACAAATGAAATCTTCACCGATAATAGCGCGCCAACCACCTGTGCCAAATGAAATTTTATTCATACATATCACCTCGAATAAAAATATTTGAGTAATTATAATACCAAAAATGTAAAAAGTTGTAAATACATTTTTAATCAAGAACATATCTTTTTTTAAGAAAAGATATATTACTCTTGAAAAAGAATGTGATTTATTGTATAATATCATTGTTAAAATTTTGTCAGACTTTTCTGACTTTGGAGGTAATTTATTATGGCAAATCGTTTTGTACTTAACGAAACATCTTATCACGGCAAAGGCGCTATTTCTGCTATTGCTGATGAAATCAAGGCAAGAGGCTTTAAAAAGGCTTTCGTTTGCTCTGACCCAGACCTTATTAAATTCGGTGTTACAAAAAAGGTGACAGATATTCTTGATGGCGCAGAGATTGCTTATGAAATCTATTCAAATATTAAACCAAACCCAACAATCGAAAACGTACAGACGGGTGTTGAAGCATTTAAAAACGCAGGTACGGATTGTATCGTTGCAATCGGCGGCGGTTCTTCAATGGATACGGCAAAGGCAATCGGTATCATCATCACAAACCCTGAATTCAGTGACGTTCGTTCACTTGAAGGTGTTGCACCGACAAAGAACCCTTGCGTTCCGATTATTGCAGTTCCAACAACGGCAGGTACAGCAGCAGAGGTTACAATTAACTATGTTATTACTGACGTAGAAAAGGACAGAAAGATGGTTTGCGTTGACGTTCACGACATTCCTGTTGTGGCAGTTGTTGACCCTGATATGATGGCTTCAATGCCAAAAGGACTTACAGCGGCAACGGGTATGGATGCTCTTACTCACGCTATTGAAGGCTATATCACAAAGGGTGCTTGGGAGCTTTCAGATATGTTCCATATCAAAGCTATTGAAATTATCGCCCGTTCACTTCGCGGTGCAGTTGAAAACACAGACGAAGGCAGAGAGGGTATGGCTCTCGGTCAGTATGTTGCAGGTATGGGATTTAGTAACGTTGGTCTTGGTATCGTTCACTCAATGGCTCATCCTCTCGGCGCTCTTTACGACACACCTCACGGTGTTGCAAATGCTATTATTCTTCCGACAGTTATGGAATATAATGCAGAAGCAACAGGTGAGAAGTACAGAGATATCGCAAAGGCTATGGGTGTTGACGGTGTTGACGCTATGAGCCTTGCAGATGCAAGAAAAGCGGCTATTGATGCAGTTAAACAGCTTTCAGTTGACGTTGGAATTCCAACAGACCTTAAAGAAATCGTTAAAGCAGAGGATATCGACTTCCTTGCACAGTCAGCATTTGATGATGCTTGTCGTCCGGGTAACCCAAGAGATACAAGCGTTGCAGAAATCAAAGACCTCTATCTTTCACTTATGTAATTAAATAACTACAATCTATGGCGGGGTTTTTAACCCCGTCTTTTTTGTACAACAAATTTGAATTTGTCGGGCTCTTTTATATACACATTTTACGTAGGCGCTGGCGTCCCCGACAGCCCGAAATAAGTAACAGCAAAACCTACGGGTCGTCGAG
>JAZQYK010000012.1:0-13007 GCA_045633505.1 Candidatus Fimenecus sp.
ATATAAAAAAATTTATGGAGGTAATATTCAATGAGAGGTATTATCACTGTTGTAGGTAAAGATATGGTGGGCATTCTTGCAAAAATTTCAGGTGTTTGCGCTGAAAACGGCGTTAACGTTATCGAGGTTTCACAGTCAATTCTTCAAGATATGTTCTGTATGATTATGCTTGTTGACTTTGAAAAGGCAAAAGTTCCGTTTACTGAATTTTCTGACAAGGTAACTGCTCTCGGAAATGAAATGGCACTTTCAATTCACGTTATGCACGAAGATATTTTCAATTCAATGCACAGAATATAATATTTGAGGTATTATAATGATAAATACACACGATATACTTGAAACTATCAATATGATTCAGGATGAAAATCTTGACATCAGAACAATTACAATGGGAATTTCTCTGCTTGACTGTTGTACGGGTGATGCAAAATCCACTTGCGACAAGATTTATGAGAAAATGACCCGAAAGGCTGAACATCTTGTAAAAACAGGTGAAGATATTGAAAAGGAATACGGTATTCCGATTATCAATAAAAGAATTTCGGTTACACCGATTTCAATGATTTTGGCATCGGGCAAAGGCGACCCCGTGCTTTATGCAAAAACACTTGAAAGGGTTGCGCAGACAGTTGGCGTTAACTTTATCGGCGGTTATTCTGCACTTGTACAAAAAGGCTTTGCCGCAGGTGACGAAGCACTTATTCGCAGTATTCCCGAAGCACTTGACGTTACTGAACACATTTGCTCATCAGTTAATATCGGCTCTACAAAAGCAGGTATCAATATGGATGCAGTCAAAATGATGGGACAAATCATTAAGGAATCAGCAGAGGTTACTGCAAACAAAGGCTGTATAGGCCCTGCAAAGCTCGTTGTATTCTGTAACGCTCCTGAAGATAATCCGTTTATGGCAGGCGCGTTTCACGGTGTCGGTGAGCCTGACTGTGTAATCAACGTTGGTGTATCCGGACCAGGCGTTGTTCGTTCAGCAATTTCAAAAATTCCTGATGCAAATATTACTGAAGTTGCTGATATGGTTAAACGCACTGCGTTCAAGATTACAAGAATGGGACAGCTTGTTGCTTGTGAGGCATCAAAAAGACTTGACGTACCATTTGGTATTGTTGACTTATCCCTTGCGCCTACTCCTGCAATTGGTGACTCAGTTGCATATATTCTTGAGGAAATGGGACTTGAGCAATGTGGTGCTCACGGCACAACTGCTTGTCTTGCACTTCTTAACGATGCTGTTAAAAAAGGTGGCGTTATGGCGTCTTCTCACGTCGGCGGACTTTCAGGCGCGTTTATCCCCGTTTCAGAAGATGCAGGTATGATTGCGGCTGCAACAAGCGGTGCACTCACAATTGAAAAACTTGAAGCGATGACTTGTGTTTGTTCTGTTGGTCTTGATATGATTATTGTGCCAGGTGACACAACTGCTGAAGTGCTTTCAGGTATTATTGCTGACGAAGCTGCAATCGGTATGGTAAACTCAAAGACGACGGCAGTAAGACTTATTCCTGCTATTGGCAAGAATATCGGCGATACACTTAATTTCGGCGGACTTTTGGGATATGGCCCCGTTATGAAACTCAATACAGCCTCCCCTGCTAAATTTATTAACCGCGGCGGACGTATTCCTGCACCGTTGCAGAGTTTGAAGAACTAAAATCAATTATAATTAAGGGTAGTAACCGCGTGGTTACTGCCCTTTTTTAATTGCAAGGGTAAATTTTAAATTGTGGGAATGTATTATGACACCGATATGGTGCATAAACGCAGGGGCGTCGTTCCCTACAATATGCCCATTTGGTTATATTTATAATCGCAACGCAGTTCCGACACTCTGCACTCAATTGGACAAACTATAATTTATCCGTGTTGTTCATTATTTCATTGACACAAAAAATCAAATGTAATATAATTACATTGATTATAATCTTTTTTTAGGATTTATTATTTATTGAAACATTTTAAATTTTATATTAAGGGGAAATTATTATGGCAAAAAACAGACTTATCGGCGAGTACCCTGTTATTGGTATCCGTCCAACTATCCACGGCAGACGCGGTGTTCTTGGCGTTCGTGAATCACTTGAGGTTCAGACGATGAATATGGCAAAGCGCGCTGCTAAACTTTTCACTGACAACCTTAAATATTCAAACGGCGAGCCTGTAAAGGTTGTTATTGCTGACACTACTATCGGCAGAGTTGGTGAAGCTGCTGCTTGTGCTGACAAGTTCCGTAAGGAAGGTGTTGACATCACGGTTACTGTTACACCTTGTTGGTGCTACGGTGCTGAAACTATGGATATGGACCCTCACACAATCAAAGCTGTTTGGGGCTTTAACGGTACAGAACGTCCCGGCGCTGTTTATCTTGCATCCGTTCTTGCTACTCACGCACAGAAAGGACTTCCTGCATTCGGCATTTACGGTCACGACGTTCAGGACCTTGACGACGAAACAATTCCTGCTGACGTTGAAGAAAAACTTCTTCGCTTTGGCCGTGCCGCTATTGCTTGTGCTACTATGAGAGGCAAGTCTTATCTTCAGATTGGTTCAATTTGTATGGGTATCGGTGGTTCAATTATTGATTGTAATTTCATCGAAGATTATCTTGGTATGAGAGTTGAATCTGTTGACGAGGTTGAAATCATCCGTCGAATGACAGAAGGTGTTTATGACGAGGCTGAATACCAAAAAGCGCTCGCATGGGCAAAAGAAAACTGCATTGAAGGTTTTGACAAGAACCCCGAAGAACTTCAAAAGACAAGAGAAGAAAAGGATGCTGACTGGGAATTCGTTGTTAAAATGATGGTTATTATCAAAGACCTTATGAACGGCAACGACAAGCTTCCAAAGGGCTGTGAAGAAGAAATGGTTGGTCACAATGCCATTGCGGCAGGTTTCCAAGGTCAGAGACAATGGACGGACTTCTATCCTAACTGTGACTTCCCTGAGTCAATGCTCAACACTTCATTTGACTGGAACGGCGCAAGAGAGCCTTATATTCTTGCTACTGAAAACGACGTTCTCAACGGTCTTGGTATGCTCTTTATGAAGTTACTTACAAATCGCGCGCAGATGTTTGCTGACGTTCGTACATATTGGAGCGGCGACTCAATCAAGAGAGTTACGGGTTATGATATCGAAGGCAAAGCGAAGGATAGCGACGGTGTTATTCACCTTATCAACTCAGGCGCTTGTTGTCTTGATGCCAACGGTGCCGCTAAAGATGAAAACGGTAACGCGGTTATCAAGCCTTGGTATGAAATCACAGAAGCTGACCAGAAAGCAATTATGGAAAATGCAACCTGGAACTATGCTGACCTTGGATATTTCCGTGGCGGCGGATATTCTTCAAGATTTGAAACGAGAGCAGAAATGCCTGCAACTATGATTAGACTTAATCTCGTTAAGGGGCTCGGTCCTGTTCTTCAGATTGCTGAAGGTTGGACGGTTGAACTTCCTGAAGACGTTTCAGACAAACTTTGGAAGAGAACTGACTACACTTGGCCTTGCACTTGGTTTGCTCCAAGAACAACCGGTGAAGGTTATTTCAAGACGGCTTACGACGTTATGAACAACTGGGGTGCTAACCACGGTGCTATTTCTTACGGACACATCGGCGCTGACCTTATCACAATGTGTTCAATGCTTCGTATCCCCGTTTGTATGCACAACGTTCCTGAAGAAAAGATTTTCCGTCCTGCCGCTTGGAATGCTTTCGGTATGGACAAGGAAGGTCAGGATTACCGCGCTTGTGAAACTTACGGTCCACTTTTCAAGAAATAAGAGGTAAAATATAATGGCTAATTTATCATATATGGAAATTCGCGAACAGCTTTGTGACGTTTGTCATAAAATGTGGCAACTCGGTTGGGTTGCCGCAAATGACGGCAACGTTTCAGTAAAACTTCCCGACGGTAACTATATGGCAACTCCAACGGGTATCAGCAAAAGTTTTATTACTCCTGAAAAGCTCGTTATTATTAACGGTGACGGTGAAGTGCTTGAAGGCGCACCTTACAAGCCGTCAAGCGAGATTAAAATGCATCTTCGTTGCTATAAAGAAAGAGAAGACGTTGGCGCAGTTGTACACGCTCACCCACCGACAGCAACGGGTTATGCGGTTGCAGGAAAAAGCCTTGATGAATATTCAATGATTGAAACCGTTATTGCAATCGGTTCAATTCCGCTTACACCTTACGGTACTCCAAGCACAAACGAAGTGCCTGAGGCTATTGCACCTTATCTTAAAGAGCACGACGTTATGCTTTTACAAAATCACGGTGCACTCACTGTCGGTTGTGACCTTATTACTGCTTATTACAGAATGGAAACTCTTGAATTGTTTGCTAAAATTTCACTTACTGCTCACCTTCTCGGCGGTGCTCAGGAAATTTCAAAGCCAAACATTGATAAGCTCTTATATTTAAGAGAAAATTACTACGGAGTTACGGGTAAGCACCCAGGTTATAAACATTACAATAAGGAAGATTGATTATGCTAAAAAATATTCCAAAGATTTTATCCCCCCAGATGCTTAAAGTGCTTTGCGAAATGGGACACAGCGACAGAATCGTTATTGCTGACGCAAATTTCCCCGCAGAAAGCATTGGCAAAAACGCAATCGTAATCCGCGCTGACGGACATTCTGCTACTGATTTGCTTGATGCAATTCTTACGGTTTTTCCATTGGATACTTACGTAGAAACTCCCGTATCACTTATGCAGGTTATGGCAGGTGACAACGTGGAAACACCTATATGGGATGAATATAAAGCAATCGTTAAAAAGCACGACGACCGCGGTGATGCTGTTTTTGGCGAAATCGAGCGCTTTGCTTTCTATGAGGAAGCTAAAAAGTGTTATGCCGTTATAGCCACGGGCGAATCTGCACTTTATGCCAATCTTATTCTTCAAAAGGGTGTTATCTGATGAAATACTGTTTAGCTATTGATATGGGTGCTTCAAGCGGTCGCCATATTCTTGGATATGTCGAAAACGGAAAGTTAAATCTTAAAGAAATATACCGTTTTGAAAATGGAATAACGGATGTTGACGGAACACTTTGCTGGGATATTGACCATTTGTTTAACGAAATCAAAAACGGTCTTAAAGAATGTAAAAAACTTGGCAAAATTCCTGAAACTGTGGCTATTGACACTTGGGGAGTTGACTATATCCTTCTTGATAAGGATAAAAAAGAAATTTTACCTGCGGTTTCATACCGTGACGGCAGAACTCTTGGTATTCCTGAAGAAATTGACAAGATTATTCCAAGAAAAGAGTTATATGAACGCACGGGTATTCAGGCGACAAATTACAACTCTATTTATCAGTTATATTGTGACAAATTGAGCGGGAAATTAAATAATGCTGAATACTTTTTAATGATGCCTGAATATTTTTCATTTAAACTTACAGGCGAAATCAGAAACGAATACACACTCAGTACGACGGGTGGACTCGTTAACGTAAACACCTTTGAGCGTGACGAGGAAATTCTTGAAAAGTTGGGTATTCCAAAAAAGATTTTCTCTCCCCTTTCCTTACCTTGCACGGTTGTCGGGAATTTAAGTGATGAAATCAAGGCTGAAGTCGGCTTTGACACAACCGTTATTCTCTGTGCTTCTCACGATACTGCCTCTGCGGTGGCATCTTGTTCGGTTGGTGACAACGGAATCTATATTTCATCAGGCACTTGGAGTCTTATCGGTACAGAAAACGCAAAGCCCGTTACTTGCGAAACTGCGATGAATTCAGGCTTTACAAACGAGGGCGGAATTGAGCACCGTTACCGTTTTCTTGAGAATATTATGGGTATGTGGTTATTACAAAGCATACGCAAAAATCTCGATAAGAAATACACTTATGACGAAATGATGCAAATGGCGATGGCAAGTGATTTTGTTGAATACGTCAATCCTAACGACGAAGCCTTTCTTGCTCCTGACAGTATGATTGAAGCAATCAGAAATTGTCTCGGCAAACCTGAACTGCCAATCGGTGACGTTATCAATTCAGTTTATCATTCACTTGCAAAGGCTTATATGGAAGCAGTCAAAGTCATTGAAGAAATAAGCAACAAGAATATTGACGTTATCAATATTGTCGGCGGCGGTTGTAAAGACAGCTATCTTAACTCGCTTACTGAAAAATATACAGGCAAAAAGGTAATTGCAGGACCTGTTGAAGCCACTGCGGCAGGCAACGTTATGGTACAACTTATGTTCCTTGACAAAAATCTTGATTTAACAAAAGCCCGTGAGCTTATTAAAAACTCATTTGGTAAAAATTAAGCATTGATTAAAGTCAACAAGTTATATCCAACTTGTTGACTTTTTTAACAATATCGTATATAATTTTAGAGTACTTAAAGCATGGGTGGAGTCTGTCATAGAAGTTTGTTCTTCTATTTGCTTTGGTGAACTCAAGATTTTGTGTTCTTTTACGGATTCCTATGCTTTGGGAATCCGTTTTTATTTTCAAGGAGGAAAATATCAAATGAACTTGTTAGTCCCTATTATCTGGCTTATCGTAGGTCTCGCTTTGCTTATCAAGGGCGGTGACTGGTTTGTTGACGGTGCTTCCGGTATTGCCCGTCGTTTTCACCTACCCGAAATTCTCATCGGCGCAACGGTTGTTTCAATCGGTACAACTCTTCCTGAGGTTATGGTTTCGGCAGGGGCTGCCGCACAAGGCAGCGGTGAAATTGCTTACGGTAATGCAATTGGCTCGATTATATGCAACACGTCACTTATTGCCGCTATTACGATTGCGATTAAACCGGGTCCTGCCGCTAGAAAAAGTATGACTATGCCCGTGGCGTTTTTCTTTGGCGCATCGGCAATTTATTGCGCTGTTTCTTATTTTTACGGCACTTTCTCTCGCACGATAGGTCTTATTTTACTTGCAACCTTTGCGATTTATATGGTAAGCACGGTTTTAAGAATGAAAAAAACGGCTGCAAGTATTGAAACCGTACAGTTAGAGGAACAGGTCGGCGCACTTATAAGTGAAGCCGAGCTTGAAGCAAGAAGCGGCGAAGACCATACCGTTGAGTCAAAAGAAGAAGGCACGAAAGACAGTCTGTTCAAAGATATTCTTATGTTGGTTGTCGGCGCTGTCGTTATTGCAATCGGTGCAAGTCTTCTTAACGAAAATGCTCAAACTATCGCCCGTGAATGTGGCGTTTCTGAAAAGGTTATCGGTCTTACAATCGTTGCTCTCGGCACGTCACTTCCTGAACTTGTAACTGCTATTACATCTCTTATTAAGGGACACGGTTCACTCTCTCTTGGCAACATTATCGGTGCTAACCTTTTCAACCTTGTTCTTGTAAGCGGTACTGCAATTACCATCAACCCGTTTGACGTTCCTGTTTCGGGTTATATTGGCGGAGTCAATTCGTCTCTGGTGCTTGACATCCCTATAATGCTTGCTGTAATGCTCATTATGACAGTCCCGACAATGATTAAACAAAAACTTTCCCGTTGGCAAGGAATCCTTCTCCTTGGAATTTATTTCAGCTATATTACCTTGCTTTTTGTTATTTAACGTTGGCAATCACTAAAACGCAGTCTCATTTCGTCATTTATAACAGATAAAAGATATTTATTATGACAATTATAACAAAAAGTCTATTATCATATTTATTTCTTTATTTTACGTTTAATTTATAGTATAATTTTTATATGACTTTTATGAAGGGTTGATATGATGACTAAAACTGAAATTTTGGAAAAAGTTAAAGGTGCTCCCACCTATATCAAGAAGAATTGGAACACCCCTAACGAAAACGAATATCTGACACTTAAAGAA
Source organism: Candidatus Fimenecus sp. (assembly GCA_045633505.1). Lineage (GTDB taxonomy): Bacteria > Bacillota > Clostridia > Oscillospirales > Acutalibacteraceae > Fimenecus. The sequence continues at coordinate 7,834 of JAZQYK010000012.1, forward strand.
ATGTTAGCTTATACTCTTGCACAAGGCGGAACCTATGTTTTTGGGTGTGTGGCAATGTATGTCACCTTTTCTGCAAGTTATTTCTGTGGTGCGGTTATGGGTATTGCTGCTATTGATTTTTCGGTTATCAACATTATAAGTACAATTCTTGGATATGTGCTTATGTTTATGAACCCTATTAATGTGTTGATTTATGAAAACCATGGTAGGCTTGAAAAGAAAACAAAGATATTTGCTCATCTTTCTTATTCTGGCAAACTTATAATTGGTATTTGTTGTTATTTGTTGCCACAAGGTATGTTTGAGACAATTATCAATGGGCTTCCACAGTTGGTTGGTAATATGCTTGTTGCAGGTGCAATCTGGGATTATTTTCACTGGTTTATCCGTAGAAAATTCTGTGCAAAATACGGAAGATTTAAACCCTTTTTGCTTATTTGTGCAATTCCGGCAGCTTTTTTGGTTTCAGTTATCCCATATCTTCCAGTGCAAAATATGACTTATACAAATAAACTCATTGTTCTTCACTTTGCTTTTACTTTGATGTCATATTTCTACAATAACTATATTGGTATCAACACTCTTGTTACCTTTATGACACCTAACTCACAAGAAAGGCAAAAGCTCCATTCAATTGCTCCCATACTTTCTGGTCTATTTTCATCAATTGTTTCTGCTGTCTGGCCAATGCTTATTGCATCAACTGGTGGTTATTTGAATCTTAAAACATATAAGGTGTTTATCCCTATAATTACAGGTATTGGTGCTGCAATGTCTTTACTTGCAGTTTTCTGTAAAGAAAGAATTATTGAGCCACCAATGGAAAAACGTGCAAAGGTTACATTTTTTAAAGGTGCTAAAAATGTTCTCAAAAACAAGTATTTTTGGATTACAAACATCTCAAATGTAATCGGACAATGGCATGGTCTTGTTGGAAATCTTCTCAGCTGGTGGTTTGTTTATTCACTTCGTATGGAGTGGTTTTCGGGCATTGCGGCTAACATTGTTGTTATGGGTATGACCTTTGGTAATATTCTTTGCCCAATACTTACAAAACGTTTCCAGAAAAGAAACATCCTTATCAGTTTTCGTGGTATTACACTTCTTACTGTTTTAGGAATTGCACTTGCAGTTAAGATGGAAAACATTGTAATATTCTTAGTTGCACTCTTCCTTAAAAACGCTATTGCACCTGTTGTAGATGGTGTTAATGTCGGTCTTAATGCTGATATTCTTACATACCATCAATGGAAATATGGCGAACGTGCAGATGCAATGTCAGGTGTTTTTGGTTGGTTCTTAAATCCTGTTAGTGTTGCAATTGGTTATATAATGCCATGGTTACTTTCAAGGACTGGTTTCACATCTGACTGGGACGTGCTTTTTGACACACAAATCTTAAACAGCGTATTTAACCTTTACACATGGGGTTCAGTTATTGGACTTGTACTTTTGACAATACCATTTATTTTCTATGATTTGACACGTGAAAAGCACGATATGTGTGTAAAAGAATTGGAAGAACGTGTTCGTGCTATTGAGAATGAAGACAAGGTAGAAAGTGAGGCTGTATAATATGAAGAAAAGAATTATCAGTATTTTTGCACTTATTCTTTGTATCTGTGTTGCCTTTTCAGGTTGCAACTCAGTTTCTACACTTTTAAGTGGTAGTGACGAAAGCATTAAATTTAAAATTGAAAATGGTGAAGCAATAGTTACTGGTGTACCCAATAAATCTACAGTAACTAAAATAGTTATTCCTGACGAATACGAGGGTGTACCTGTTACAAAAATTGCTGATTTTGCCGCTCAGAACCTTGAATATGTTACCGAATTCAGCATAGGTAAAAACGTTAAGGAAATCGGTACATGGGCACTTGAAAATAACCAACGTATCACAGCTTATAAAATTGACGAAAACAATGAATTCTTCTGTGATGTTGACGGAGTCATCTATACAAAAGATATGAAGACATTGCTTTTCTACCCTGCTGCAAAAGATTTAACTACTGAAAAAGACGGTGAAGGCAACGATATCAAAGTTTCACAATATACAATTCCTGATGGCGTTGAAATTATTCGTACAAAAGCATTTTACAAATGCAGTGCACTCACAAGAATTGAAATCCCTTCAACAGTTAAAAAGATTGAGGAAAAAGCCTTTTTCCGTTGTGAAAGACTTGAAGAAATCAAGATGCCTGATGCACTTGAGTTCATTGGAAAAGATGCTTTCTCATACTGCTATGGGCTTAAAGAAATCAATATTCCTGCAAATGTCAAGCAGATTGATGAATACGCATTCTATAATTGCACAAACCTTTTAACAGTTAATGTAGAGGCAAAAGAAAGTGATATGACCTTGGGTGAAAAATGGTTCCCTACGAATAACGGTCTTGACATTAAAGAGCTTCAAATTAATTGGAAATAATTTATGCGGGACGATGTGGTCATCGTCCCCTACTTTTTTTCTCTTGCAAAAAAGATAAAAATATTGTAAAATGTTTACATTAAATTACATAAAGGAGATTGGATATGGATTTTTCAATTTTTGACTCATTTGATATGAGTGTATTCACCTTTTTTGGTGAACAAATTCAAAGTTCAGTAATGAATATTGTGGCAAACTTTATTACTTTCTTCGGTGGAGAAGAATTTGTCATTCCAATGGCGGTTGCAGGAGCTGTTATGATACCTTTCAAGAAAACTCGTCGTTTTGGTATGGCAGTACTTTTTGCGGTGCTTGTTGGCACACTTCTTACAAACCTTGTAATGAAGAATGTCTTTGACCGTCCTCGTCCTTTTAACTATTTCACTGAAAATCCGTTATACGCTGATTTCTTTAGAAATGTTTATGGGGTTTATCCTGCTGAAATGACTGAGGCATTGCGTGACCAGCTTCCTCACAGTGGCTCTTTCCCATCAGGTCACACAACTGCTGCTTTTGAATTGGGTATTGCAATTTTCCTTGTAATTAAGAATAAGAAGATTGCTTGGATTTTCCCTGTTTTCTCTTTGCTTGTTGGTCTTTCAAGAATTTACCTTATGGTGCATTATACAACTGACGTCCTTGGCGGTATTGTGGTCGGCACATTTGCAGGTATTATGGGTTATCTCATTATGAAAGCAATTATGAAAAAGACCGAAAACACTAAATTTGCTGAATTTGATTTGGCGGAGAAATTTAAGAAAAAAGCTTAAAAAAGTTTAATAAAAAACACCCGTGTCAATAATAGATACGGGTGATTTTTTTATGCACAAACGAGTCGCTTTGGCTTATTTTTCTTTAATGCTTACTTTTGGAATTCTCATTTTAACTATTTTCTTTATAAACCTTGACGTTAAAATTACAGAAACGGCGCAATCCGTTAACAAAAGAAGTGTTGGACTTGATACTTCGCGAGGTATGATATATGATTGCAATATGACAAAAATCGTAAATTCAAATACTTATAACGTAACGGTCAGTCTGCCGTTTATGGATAATCTTGAAAAGTTATCACCTTATATAACGGCTGAGAAAAAAGAGGAATTATACAATAAATTCAGTGAGGGTAAAATCGGTATAATTGAAACGGGCAAAAGATTTGCAGATGATGAAATCAAAACCGTTACACTTGCAAAAAGATATTATGACAATCAGCCTTTATGCCATATAATCGGTCATCTTGACAGCGAAGGGAACGGTGCAACAGGACTTGAAAAAGCATATAACAAGTATCTGACACTGCAATCAGGCAACATAAAAGCACAATGGTCTGTAAACGCATTGGGTCACATTCTCCACGGTGAATCATTAACCTTTGAAAATGACGATTATCTCTCCCCTGCCGGAATACAACTGACCATTGATTTAAGCCTTCAGCATATTGCAGAAAGCTGTCTTAATGATAACAACATAACTAAAGGTGCAGTTGTTATTATGAATTCTGATACGGCGGAATTATTGGCGATAGCATCTGCACCCGTGTTCAACCCAAACGAGCTTGAAACTGCGCTTGAAGACAAAGACCAGCCCTTTATAAATCGCGCCACCAATGCTTATAGTGTAGGTTCGGTTTTCAAGCCGATATTGGCGGTTTGCGCCATTGAAAACAATATTGATTTTGAATATAACTGCACGGGCAGTATTACCGTCGGCAGTACGGTTTTTAAATGTAATAACGGCAACGCTCACGGACGGTTGAATATGAAAACTGCTATGGAAAAGTCCTGCAACTGCTATTTTATAATGCTGGGGCAGAAAACGGGCGGAGAAAAGTTGTTGAATTTATGTAAAAATATTGGGTTAGGTACAAGTTTGGAATTAGCTGATAATTTCACTTTGACTTCGGGAGTTTTACCTGATGAAAGCGCATTGAGATTTGCACCCTCACTTGCTAACTTTTCCTTCGGACAAGGTGATTTTTTAGCCAATCCAATACAAATGGCGTGTGCATATTCAGTCTTTGCAAACGGCGGTTATTACAGAGCACCCACTCTTATGAAAGGGATTATTGATAATAACGGAAATAAAATACAAAGTGTAAAACTGCCTGAAAAACAACTTGTGCTGGGCGAAAATACAATTGAAGAAATCGATGATATTCTTGAAAGTGTAGTTTCCAATGGCAACGGAAATAAGGCTTATTCGACAGTTGTTGAGTCCCGCGGCAAAACGGCTACGGCTCAAAGCGGTTGGTTTGAAAACGGCAGAGAAATTAACCACACTTGGTTTTGCGGATATTTTTCCTTTAACAACCAAACTTACACTATTGTAATATTTAAAGAAGACGGTCAGTCGGGCGCCGTTGACTGCGCACCCGTTTTCAAGGAAATTGCAGAGAAAATTGTTGAACTAAAAGAATAAAATCTTCTAATTACTCTTGACTTTTGCAAGTATAAAATATATAATAATTTATGCTTGTTGCGGACCACTAGCTCAGTTGGTTAGAGCATCCGGCTCATAACCGGACGGTCATAGGTTCGAGTCCTATGTGGTCCACCAGAAAAGAAACACCTTTTGTCTACCGGACAGAAGGTGTTTCTTTTCAACTAAATCCGAACTTGTTCGGATTTCATCGCGTTTGCGAGATTTCATTCAAACTTATTGAAAACTATGATATAATAAATATATAATTACTTTTTTGGAGAGATTAAAATGAAAACGGGATTAGCATTACTTTTGGTTTTTGTTA
>JAZQYK010000013.1:0-14106 GCA_045633505.1 Candidatus Fimenecus sp.
GAATACTCTTTCAACACCTACACCGTATGATACACGACGAACTGTGAATGTTTCAGTAACGCCAGCGCCCTTGCGAGCAATGATTGTTCCTTCAAATACCTGAATTCTTTCTCTTTCGCCTTCACGAATCTTAACGTGTACTTTAACAACGTCACCGACTCTGATTGCTGGGTTTGCTTCTTTAATGCAACCCTCTGCCATTAATTTTAATGCGTCCATAACTAACCTCCGATAAAAATTTTTTCAAGTGTTCGTACCGAAGTTCAGCAGAGGACCACCCGAGATAATAGTTATTTTTTTGCAGTTTCCCACAAATGCTCAAATATCATATCACAAGTCAAGTGAAAATGCAAGAGTTTTTTTGAAAAAGTTTTATTATAAAAAAATACGAACAATATCACCTTGTCTGCTGTTTATTGTTACTATTTCAAAATCTTTATATTCTCTTGCTTTTTTAATTATTGGCTTTATATGTTTGTATTTAATTCTCATAATTGGATGAAAGAATCGCCTAAAAATCAATTTGAGAATACAGAAAGTAAACCTATTAAGGATAAGTGCATTGGGTATTTTTATACATTTTGCCTTCTGGTTAACAGGAAACTCTACTTTCATTTTTCAACTACCACCCGAATATCATCGCCGTTTTGTGTTTTAACGGCAACAATTTCACCAAGCACACCCATTTCAACCATTTTGAAAATACTTTCGAAATTCACAGCAGTTAAATCTATCCCTGTAAACATAGACGAAATATCCTTACCTACTTTTATAAGTTCTTTAACCAATAAGTAAGGAAGATTCACTTTAATGTCATCGCCATTGCAGGTATCAACATAAACTCTGAATATAAGCTCATTCTCATTTACTTTTTCTGTTTTTTCATATTTAACATTTGATTGCACTTCTTCATTTTTAAAGAGTTCATCAATTGTAATACCATAAAGTTCTGCGATATTAGGTAAAGTCATAATATCTGGACAAGCGATATCATTTTCCCATTTAGAAACTGCCTGTGCTGAAACACCAAGCTTCTCTGCAACATAATCTTGAGTAAATCCCGACTGTTTTCTCAAATCATAAAGTTTTCTGCCAATTGTTTTTTCCATATCAATTTCTCCTTTGAAATTTTTGAACCGGTTACAACTGCATTGTATGGTACAAATCTCAAAAAGTAAATGTAACAAAAGTTGATTTTTTATTTTTCAACCGTTAGTTGAGTTGATTTTGAATGTTTCAACATAATAAAAGTTGCGATTGCAGTTACAAACCAAGCAATTATCTGGAATATACTGAAAATATCCGTTGTAAATTTTTCTGCAAGTAAGCCGAATGTAATTGGTGAAAGTAAGATGCTTCCGTATGAAATCGCACCTTGGAAACCTATAAATGATTGAGAAATATCGCGTCCTATATGTATTGGTGTTAAATGTGTCATATTAGGGAATATCGGTCCGTTTCCAAGCCCTATGAGAAAAAGACCGAAACCAGCAAATTCAGGATTTACTGCAAAAGTAAGAATAATTGCAATAAATGCAACTGACTCCCCTATTATGATAATCTTTTTAGGTGAAATCTTATTCACAAGCACACCTGACAAAAATCTACCTAAAGTCATTCCTACAAAATAGAACGTTATCATTTCAGCAGCTTTTTCAGGTGTAAGTCCTTTAGAGTTTACAAGAAACGTACTTCCCCAAGCAAGACAAACTGATTCAATTGCACAAGAACCAAAATAGATTAAAAGACTTGCTCTTGCAATAGGAATACTTAATAACTCCTTAATTTGTACAACTTTCGTTTCTTCTTCCCCTGCCTTTTGCTCCTTAACCTTTTTCCACACAGGCAAGGAAACAAAGCAAATGACTGTTAAAGCAAGTTGGAAAAAGAACATTGTTCTGTATCCACCCTGCCAATTATTACTGTTACCCAATGCAATTGACATTAAAAACGGACTGATTGTAACACCCACGCCATAAGAACAATGCAAGAAATTCACGTGAGTTGCTTTATAATTCAAAGCAACATAGTTGTTCAGCACATTATCAATAGCACCTGCACCAAGTCCCAAAGGGATTGCGCAAATGCAAAGCATCAATATATTGTTTGAGAATGAAAAGCCAAGAATAGCAACTGCCGTCAATGCCGTGCTGAATGCAGTTACCAATGCTGTACCGAATTCATTTACAAGCCTTGAACTTAAAAGGCTCGAAATAATTGTACCTGTGTACATAAGTCCTGTTACAAAATTGGAATATGACATAGGCAAATCAAACTCAGTATATATCGCTGGCCACGCTGTGCCAAAAAGGGAATCGGGAATACCAAGTCCCACATAAGTTACAAAAATTATGATTACCAATAAAGTTGCCATTATCTGAATACTTCAATATTTTCTGTATAGGATTGAACTTTAATTACGTCAACATCTTGCTCGTCAGTTTCGGTATCTTTAGTTAATGCACCAATCAAAAGCATTGGATTGATATTTATACTTGTGCCTGATGATAAAACAGTATTTAGTATAAGTTTTCCATCTTCATTATATAGTTCAAATGATTTTATGTGTTCTTTAATATTTACTTCTTTTTCTACTTTCTTTCTGCCTTGTTTTGCTTTTTTGAAAACCATTATTTCATCATTGGAAAGAACTGATTCAGCCTTATTAAGCAACAAGTCATCAGGGGTATTGAATATAATTTTATATTCTACCCAACGTATATCGTTAGGAGAAGTTTCATAAACATAGATTTCTTTTACCGTTATATCAACAGGTAAGGCTTCATTAAGCCTTTCTGCAAGTTCTTTTAAATCGACTTCTTCTATAAGACGAAAATCAACAGTTTCGCAAAGACTTTCAAAACCTAATGACAATGGCATTGCAAAGGTTAAAAATGCGTGAGGATTAAACCCTTCCGTAAACCAGATTGGCACCTCTGCCCTTTTCATTGCTCTTGTAATACAACGAACTGTATCAAGATGTGAGATAAATTTTGCCATACCTGTTTTTTGAAAGGACATTCGCACTTCCATAGCCCATTTTTTAACTTCTGGCATCACATTTACCTCCGTTCAATTTATTTGCACCGCAAGCAGAACACTTAATTCGACAATGTGGTGTTGTTACGCTTTCGTGCGCTTTTTTGTTTTCATCAACAAGGAATTCTTTTCGAATACCGTAATCCATAATATCCCAAGGAAGAATTTCCGTATAATCGCGACGACGGTTTGCATAAAATTCTGTTGTTAAATCACATTCATTAAATGCTTCGCGCCATTTGTTGAAATCAAAGAATTCGTCCCAGCTGTCAAACTTACAGCCTTTTTGCCAAGCCTTGTAAATCACATTACCAAGGCGACGGTCACCACGGGCAAGAACGCCTTCAAGGACGGAAGTATCGGATTGATGATAACTGATTGAGATTTTTTTACTGGTTGTACTTGAAAGCAACACCTTTTGCTTTTCAATCAACATTTCGGCAGTATCCTGAGGTTCCCATTGAAACGGTGTAAATGGCTTTGGTACAAATGATGCACAACTAACGTTAACCTGAACACCTTTTCCTTTTGGCTTATTAGGATTTCGATAGAACGTATCAACAACCTTTTGTGCAAGGTCACAGATACCCTTGATATCATCAAGAGTTTCTGTTGGAAGTCCCATCATAAAATAAAGTTTAACACTTGTCCAACCGCCGTCAAAAGCCTTGAGTGCTGTACGAAGCACTTCTTCTTCAGTAACGTTCTTGTTGATTGCATCACGAAGTCTTTGAGTGCCTGCTTCTGGCGCAAAGGTAAGACCACTGCGACGTACTTTTTTGAGTTCTTCCATAAGTTCGTCAGAGAAGTTATCAACTCGCAGTGACGGTAATGAAACGTTGATATTTTCTTTTAATGCCCAGTCAAAAAGCATTGGAATAAGTTTTTCAATGTTTGTGTAGTCACTCGTTGATAATGAACAAAGTGATATTTCGTCATATCCCGTTGCATCGCTTATACTTCTGCACTGTTCATTTATTGTTTCAGGCGATTTTTCGCGAATCGGTCGATAAATAAAGCCTGCCTGACAAAATCTGCAACCACGAATACAACCTCGGAATACCTCACCAACAGTTCTGTCCTGAACAACGTCTATAAAAGGAACGACAAAGTCTTTTGGATAATGAGCACTATCAAGATTAGAAATGATTCTTTTCTTAACTTTTGCAGGCGCTGTTTCAATATTTTCAACAGATTTGATTGTACCGTCTTCATTATAATTCACATTATAAAATTCGGGCACATAAACACCTTCAATTTTTGCCGCTTCCCGCAAAAAATCAAGTCTTGTTGAACCTTTTTCCTTATGTTCAATAAGTAAATCAATAAGCTCGTTTGTAACTTCTTCACCTTCACCCGGTAAGAATATATCAATAAAATCCACCATTGGTTCAGCATTGCACACACATGGTCCGCCTGCAATTACAATTGGCGTAAGACTTGTCCTATCCTTTTTAAGTACGGGGATACCGCCCAAATCAAGCATATTAAGAACGTTGGTATAACTCAACTCATACTGCAACGTAAAACCGACAAGGTCAAATTCGTCAAGCGAATCTCCACTCTCAAGTGCATAGAGCTTAACATCATTTTCACGCATAAGTGCTTCCATATCTTCCCAAGGTGCAAAAACTCTTTCGCACCAAGCGTCGTTTCTTGCGTTTACAAGACTGTACAAAATCTTCATACCAAGATGAGACATACCGATTTCGTAATTATCAGGGAAACAAAAAGCATATCTGCATTTTATGTCTTTTTTATCTTTAACCACACTATTAAGTTCACCGCCGGTATATCTAGCAGGCTTTTGAACTTTTTTCAATAGTTTTTCAACTTCTTTTTTAACCATAATTGACCTCACTAAAAGTTATTCAATATATTTTACTACAAAATACTTTTTATTTCAACATTCATTATCGCTAAAGAGTGAAAGAAGAAGAAAAACAGCGATAATTATTATACTAAAATTAAATCCTGTATGAATAAACACATATATACCCCAAGAAAAAGTAATGGCAATAAAAATTATTGACAGTACGTAAATAATCCTTTTAGAAAAACTCATATTATGCTTTTTGCTTAAAAAATAATAGAGAATTCTTCCGCCGTCAAGACTTTTTATAGGTAACAAATTAAAAACCATCAAAATCAAATTCACACTTGCAAAAGTTAAAATTTTTTCGTTTTTCACGTAATCATATACAAAACAGCACAACAGAGTCGAAACCAAGTTCACAAGCGGTCCAGAAAAAGCTATTATTATCTCTTTATTGAAGCTCAAACAAGTTTTTGAACGGTTGATGATATTTATCCCTCCCAACTCAAAAACTACTTTTTCGGGCTTATTTCCTGACAAAATCATAGCAAAGAGATGGCCGCACTCGTGAATCAAAGATGAAAGAAGTGTTAAAAACACGTTTAACGTCTTGTCAATAATCAAAAAAAATGCTAACAACGCAACAAAAAGAAACTTAACTTCACATTCTACTCCCCGAATTTTAAATTTCATCAACGATTTCAGTATCTTCTTCGGTGTCAATCGGCGCAAACGTCGATTTTGCTACATTTTTAAACACGTCAAAAATCTCCGAAACAGACATATCCTTTTCAGCAATACCGCAATAAAAGCTCTTAATATTTTGAGATAGTACAGTATCGTTTTTACTTACAAGATACAAAGTTCCGGTAACGGCAAGAGATAATACGAATTGTACTATAATTATTCTTGTCATTATATCTTTATTTTTATCCTTCTTTGAATTAACGCTTTTTCTTTCTCTTGATTTTGAATCATAAAAATTATTGTCCATAAAATCACCACTTAAATATATGGCAAAATTATGGACAATATGTTATTTATTAGTTTTCTTCAGTTTCTGTAATTTCTTCTGTTGACTCAATTTCATCAATTACTTCATCAGTTATTTCAACCGTCTTAACAGGAAGTTCACCTGACTCCATAAGTGACTCAAACTGCTCTTTATCAATTTTTTCAAGTTTTACAAGAGTATCCGCCAACAAATGCAATTGGTCAACGTGCTCTTTAAGAATGCATTCGGTACGCTTATAAGCCTCAGTAATAATTTCGTTTACTTCCTCATCAATTACCGCGGCAACGTTTTCGGAATAATTCTTTGTATGGTTATAATTCTTTCCAAGGAAAACCTCGTCGTTTCCCGAACCAAACGCAATCGGACCGAGTTTATCGCTCATACCATATTTCGTAACCATTTTTCTTGCAAGTTCAGATGCACGTTGAATATCATTTGACGCACCTGTTGAAATGTCGTTAAAAATGATTTTTTCTGCAACTCGACCACCTAAAAGTGACACAATATCATCAAGCATTCTTGACTTCATCATATGCATTTCATCTTTATCAGGTGTATAAAGTGTAAAGCCTCCTGCCATACCGCGAGGTACGATTGAAATATGAGTAACAGGGTCTTTATTGTCAAGGTAATAGGAAGAAATTGCATGACCTGCTTCGTGATAAGCAGTTATTTTCTTATCTTTATCAGTAATTTTCTTTGATTTTTTCTCTGCGCCTACAACCACCTTCATTGTTGCTTCTTCAATTTCATCCATTGTGATAGCAAGAAGTTTTCTTTTTGCCGCAAGAAGAGCAGCTTCATTGAGAAGATTTTCCAAGTCAGCGCCTGTAAATCCAACAGTTGTAGCAGCAATCTGACGCAAGTCAACATCAGGTGCTAAAGGCTTATTTTTTGCGTGAACCTTTAATATATCTTCTCTGCCCTTAACGTCGGGATAACCAACTGTTACCTGACGGTCAAAACGTCCCGGGCGAAGAAGTGCAGGGTCAAGAATATCAGGACGGTTTGTAGCCGCAATTACAATTACACCTTCGTTTACGCCAAAGCCATCCATTTCAACAAGCAATTGGTTGAGAGTCTGTTCACGCTCATCGTGGCCACCGCCCATTCCGGCGCCTCTGTGACGGCCGACAGCATCAATTTCATCAATAAAGATAATTGACGGTTGGCTCTTTTTAGCTTCTTTAAAAAGGTCGCGGACACGTGATGCGCCGACACCGACATACATTTCGACAAAGTCAGAACCTGAAATTGAAAAGAACGGCGCGTTTGCCTCACCTGCAACTGCACGGGCAAGAAGTGTTTTACCGGTACCGGGAGGGCCCACAAGAAGCACACCTTTTGGTATTCTTGCGCCAAGTTTTGAAAATTCTTCAGGACTTTTTAAAAACTCAACAAGTTCAGAAAGTTCTTCCTTTTCTTCATCTGCACCTGCCACATTTTCAAAGGTGACCTTATTCTTTTCATCCTCAGCGCGTTTAACACGAGCTTTGCCAAAATTCATTGCACGATTGTTTTCATTGCTTATTGAATTATTCATCTTTTTAAAGGAAATTACCATAATAAGTCCAAGCAAAACGATAACAACTAATGATGGCAAAACACTCAATATCCACGAATTTGAATTTCCTGCAATATAATTCCATTCAATGACATTTTCGGGGTTTTCAGCATTATGCTGACGAATCATATCGTGAACGTCATTTACAAAAATGTTCACGTTAGGAACAGTATATTCATATTCTTGTTCGTCACCGATAAGTTTGTATTTCATTAAACCGCTTGTAAGATTAAGCTCACCGCTGTCAACCTTGCCTTCATCAAACAATTCAACAATCTCATAATACTGTAATTCGGTTGTTTCCCCTTTTCCCATATACATATAAAGAAACCCAATAAAAATTGCAGGTATTAAAATATATGGAATAATAACTTTCCAGTTAATTTTTTTCAAATTATTTTCACTCCTGTGGTTTTACTGATAATCAGCATTTACTATATTATTTTTCATAAACTGAGGGTTTTAATGCACCCACGAATGACAAATTTCTGTACTTCTCGTCATAGTCAAGACCATAACCGACTACAAATGCATCGGGAATCTGTGCGCCTGCATAATCAGCTTTAACTTTAGCCTTTCTTCTCTCAGGTTTATCAAGTAAAGTACAAATTCTTATACTGTTAGGATTTCTTGCAGAAAGAAACTTCATAAGATATTCCAACGTAACACCACTGTCAAGAATATCTTCAACGATAAGCAAATCTATTCCATCAAGATTTTCTGTATCCAAATCCTTTATAATTCTTACAACACCTGAAGTTTTAGTGCCTGAGCCGTAACTTGAAACTGCCATAAAATCAATAGAACAAGGAATTTTAATTTCTCTCATGAGGTCAGCCATAAATATTACCGAGCCTTTTAAAACACTGACAAGCAACAAATTTTTATCTTTATAATCTTTGGTAATCTCTGCTCCAAGTCTTTTAACAATATTACTCAAATCGTCTTCGGACAAAAGCACCTTTTCAATATCATTTAACATTTTATTATTCCTCCCAGACACTAACTTTTATACCGTTTGAAGTATCTTTATCAATTTTACACCGTTCAGCAACACCGAAATATTCAGTCCAGACTATTCCTTGCTCATCAGCGAGAATAATCATTCTTGAACGCTTATAAATCGGTATATTTTCTTCTATGAACAGTTTTTTCAGCTTCTTATTCACTCTTTTTACAGGTTTAAAGAAGTCACCTTCACATTTATTGCGAATTACCAGTTCACCGGAAATTTTATCACAATCAATTGCATTTTTTATTTCAAGTTTATCAAGTAATTGTAAATTTTCTTTTAAGAAAGTTTCTATCTTCACCACACCAACAGGTGTTTTAACCGAACTTGCATTGTTTTTTACGTAAATTTCGAAGTGTTCGGTTTCATTCAATTCTTTAAACCGCAAACAATAACGGTCGGAATTTGCAACAATCTCATCACCGAGACTCGATTTGCCACCAACTTTTATGATGTGAGCAATTGAATTGATATGCTTTCTTGAAATATCACGAACACCCTGCGCTTCTAAAATCAATTTAATAACTTGATTCTTTACCGCGTCATGACAAGCGTTAATCATTTTACAATTATACTCATTATTTTCAATATCCTTTGCTTCTTCAAGCACTTTAACTGCGCTTTGCAAAATATAATCATTTGCCAACCGCATAGAATCATTGAAATTTGCAAAGTTCTGAGTAAAACTCGGATTGATTTCAAACAGTTGCGGAATTATGTTATGACGAATTTTATTACGCGTATAATCGTCACACAAATTTGTACTGTCTGTCACAAAGTCAAGAGAATTTCCCTGAATATATGCATCAACTTCAGCTCTCGAACAGTCCAAAAGCGGTCTGATATAGCAATCACGAACATAAGGAATACCGCAAAGCCCCGTCAAAGACGTTCCTCGAGCCAAGTTAAAAATCACAGTTTCCATATTGTCATTAAGATTATGTGCAGTAGCTATTATATCACAGTTGGATTTTGAGAAATAATCATAGCGAATTCTTCTTGCACATTCTTCAACGCTCTCACCCGTCCGTTCAGCTTCAGCAGGAACATCAGCATAACAGCTAACAAACTCAACGTGGAGTTTTTCACACAACTGTTTTGAAAACTCTAAATCACGGTCAGCTTCATTGCCGCGAATACCGTGATGAATATGGATTGCTTTGATATGTGAAATGCCCAGCATATCCTTATTTGTGACAAAAAGATGCAGAAGTGCAACCGAATCAGCACCGCCTGAAAGACCTATCCCAACAGTGCTGCTCGACGGAATCATCTGATATTTTGCGATTGTATTCAGAAATTTATCTGTCATCTTTTATCCTTTCGAGTGTTGAAAACATTGTGAACTCAGGATTCCACGCAACTTCAACAGTTTCAGTAGAACCGTGTCTGTTCTTTGCAACGATTACCTCTGCTTTGTTTGCTGAATCGTTATCAGTTTCATTATCCTGAGGGCCATTCTGATAATAGCTTTCACGATGAAGCATAAGAACGATATCAGCATCCTGCTCAATTGAACCTGATTCACGAAGGTCAGTAAGCTGAGGTCTGTGGTCAGATGTTTTAGCAGTATTACGAGACAACTGCGAACAAGTTACAACGGGGATACCCAAATCTTTTGCCATAAGCTTAAGGTCGCGAGTAATCTTAGAAATTTCCTGAACACGATTATCTTTGAACCTAGGGTCAGACATAAGCTGAAGATAGTCAATGATAACACAGTCAACGTCTTTCATTCTTCTGACTCTAGCTTTCATTTCAGCAACGGTAATATTCGCTGTATCGTCAAAATACAGTTCTGCTTTAACAAGATTTTGAACGGCAAGGGCAATTTTATCCCAATCAGCCTCACTCATATCACCCGTTCTAAATTTACTGCTCACAATTCGTGCCTCAGTAGAAATAATACGCTGAGCCAACTGCTCATTGGACATTTCCAAAGAGAAGAACAAGGTTTTCTTTCCTTTCATCGCCATATTTCTGGCAACGTTTAAAGCAAAGCTGGTTTTACCCATACCGGGACGTGCGCCAATCAGAATCAAGTCGGAACGATGAAAACCACCTGCAAGAACTCTGTCAAGATAAGAAAATCCCGTTGGCATTCCCATATACTGTTCCTTTTCTTTTGGGTCAGCCTTTGACATTTTGTCAAGTCTAACTATAACGTCAGACATAATAATATCGCTGACTTTGGCAGGTCCTGACGTGATTTTTCCGCGTCTGATATCATAAATCTTCTGTTCTGCCATATCGAGCAAGGTGTCAGGAGTTTCAGTACCATCATTCGCATCCTCAAGAATTTCTCTTGCTGTTTTAATGAGAGTTCTTGAATAAAATTTGTCTATAATTATTTTTATGTACGACTCAACGTTTCTTGTAGAAGGAACCGCATCGGCAATTGTCATGAGATATGCTTTACCGCCGATATCATCATAAACACCTTGTTTTTTAAGTTCTTCCAAAACAACAAGAGGGTCTATCTTTCCACCCATAGTATCAATGCTTAAAATCGCATCATAAATTGCCTTATGCTGAGGAAGATGCAAATGTTCTCTTTTCAGCATATCAGAGACAGCAGGAAGGCAGTCAGGTTCTTTTAATATAGCGCCCAATACCGCTTGTTCTGCATCAAGGCTATATGGCAAATTTGCATTTTCAATTGCAGAATAATTGCTATCCATATTTATTCCCCTACCATTACTGTCATTTCAGCTACAATATTTGTATAAAGTTTAACTTCAATTTTATAAGAACCAAAATTCTTAATATCATCCATTGTAATTTTTCGCTTATCAACCTTGACACCGTACTGCTTATCGATTTCAGCGGCAACCTCTTTTGAAGTTACCGAGCCAAAGAGTTTACCGTTATTACCTGCTTTTGCAGTAATCTTTACAATTTTTCCTTGAAGTTTGGATTTAGATTCATTTGCATTTGCTACCTCAACATCGATTTTGTGTTGATTTGACTGTTCACGATTACGAAGTTCTGTAAGGCTTTGGGCATTTGCCTCAACAGCAAGTCCTTTTGGAAAAAGAAAATTTCTTGCATAACCGTCAGAAGCCTTTACTTTTTCACCTTTTTTACCTAAACCCTTAACATCGGCTTTTAAAATTACTTCCATATTTATTACCTCACTTTACTTTGTATCATTTATTTTATCAATTGCAATACTTAAATTTTTTAAGGCACCGTCAAACGTCTCGTCTTTAAGTTGTGCAGCAGCCATAGTCAGATGACCGCCACCGCCAAGCTCCTCCATAACGAGTTGTACGTTCAACTCACCGTAAGAACGAGCAGAAACGTCAATTTCGTCTCCGACTTTAAACAAGACAAAGGATGCGTCAACCTTATCGACGTTCAGCAGTTCATCAGCCGCCTGGCTGGCTACAATTCTCACGTCTTCAGCTTCAAAATCCACAATACCGATTGCACAATTATGATATATCGTTGCATTTTTAACAACTTCACTTTTATCTTTTTGCGTTTTCATACTATTTGAAAATAATTGCTTAACAGCAACAGTATCTGCACCTAAAGAGCGAAGAAATGCCGCCGCTTCAAAAGTTCTTACACTTGTTTTCATTACAAAATTCTTTGTATCCAACGTTATTCCCGACATCAGCGCTTCTGCACAGGCTTGAGGCACATCAACGTCAAACGGAACGTATTCAATAAGTTCCGTAACCATTTCAGAAGCGGATGAAGCATTAGGCTCATGATAGAAAATTACCGCTTTGTTTATATGGTCAACAGTTTTTCTGTGATGGTCAATAACAATAACCTTGTTTACCAGGTCAAACAACTCAGGATATTCAAGAAAGCTCTTTCTATGTGTGTCAACAATTACCAACAAAGTATTTTTGTTTAAATAATTATCCACTTCTTCAGGTTCAATCAAAAGGTTATCCATACCATTGATTATTAAGTGTTTCGCAAGAGGCATTGCAAGAGTTGTATCGGATGACATAACAATTTTTGCATCCTTTTGTACGGCATTCGCTATCATTGCAACACCAACAGCAGACCCTAATGCGTCAAGGTCAGCAAAACGGTGTCCCATAACAAGCACGTTACTGCTTGATTTAATCACTTCTCCGATAGCAGAAGCGACCATTCTTGTTTTAACCTTTGTGCGTTTTTGAATTCCTTTTGCAACACCGCCAAAAAATTCAAAATCATTTTTTGTAGTCTTAATTACAGCTTGGTCTCCGCCGCGACCCATTGCCATATCCAATGCTTGTCGAGCTCTGTTTTCACATTCAGCAAAATCTTCTCCGGACCCTGCACCTATTGAAAGTGACATTCCTATAGTCTTACCGTTATATGTATAAGAACGCACTTGTGAGAGAACAGAAAATTTCTCTTCTTTCATTTTCATCAGAACCTGAATTTCACAAAGAGCAATTATTTTACCATTATTTACTTTTCTCGAAATGCAGTTATATTTTGCAAACCAATTTTCTATTATAGTTTCTATTCCGCCAACTATTTCAGCTTGCTGACTCTCTCTAAAATCGCGAAGTGAATCTTCAACACCGTCAAGGCTTATAAAAATAACAACAGGCCGTGAATTTTCATAAGCAGAACGGTAATTCTTTAACTCTGTATCTTCAACAAAATACAAGGCATAGACAATCTCGTTTTTGTATTCGGTATTACCTGAAAAAACGGTATATTTCTTATTATTATATTCGCATTCAATAAACATATTTTCGCGAATAATATCTATACCTTGCCCCGACGTAAACTGTTTAATATCAATGCTGTGAACGTCATTTTCGGCAAGAAAATTGTTTTTAAACAGTGTATTATACCAAACAGCTTTTTCTGTACTGTCAAAAAGTAAAACAGGTAACGGAAAACTTTTTAACTCTCCGTTTTCATCGACGGAAATTTTTCTTTCGAGAGCATTAACCGCACCTTTAAGCCTTTTAAACTCAACATCCTTTATTATAAATGCAACAACAAGTAAAATTGCAATAACCGCTAATTCAGCTAATGCTAATTTGTAATTATAAAAAAGCATAACAATACACATAACAAGACTGACAACAACGGAAAAGGTTGTTATCGGACTGGAAATTATAATGTTTTTTAAGCCATTACCGCTTTTGTTTGCTTTTTTCATATAATCACCATCATACTGCTGTTATTAACGGAAGTACCATCGGACTGCGTTTCGTTCTATCGTAAAGCAAACGAGAAATATCATCTCTCATTCTGTTTCTAATAGTATTCCACTCAATGTTTCCATCGTGAATACACTCATCAATAACAATCTGTGCAACAAGTCTCGCTTCAGCGATAAGTTCTTCCGAGTCGCGAACATATACAAAACCACGAGAAATTATATCAGGACCTGAAATAATCATACCTGTGTCTTTTTCAATTACAGTGCTTATTATCATAAGTCCATCTTCTGCAAGACGTTTACGCTCTTTTATAACTGCATTACCAACGTCACCGACACCGTAACCGTCAACGAAAACCTTACCTGCCGGAACATCCTCCACAGCAATCATTTTGCGTTTTGAAAGTTGAACTTGACGACCGTTATCTGCAATAAAAATATTTCCTGACGGTATTCCCATACTTTCAGCCAACTGTTTGTGGCTTCTTAAATGTTTTTGCTCGCCGTGAACAGGAATAAAGAATTT
>JAZQYK010000014.1:0-6719 GCA_045633505.1 Candidatus Fimenecus sp.
TGAAAGGGGAGATGTCACGAAGTGACAGAGGGGTTATTCAATTAAACAACAAACCCCTCAGTCTCGCATACGCTCGACAGCTCCCCTTTCAGGGGAGCCGAGAACCGACCATATTGGTGTCATAAACATCCCGACAAATCCAAATTTGTTGAAATGATTATATCACAAATCCAACATTGTTTCAATTGTATCCTGAAAACAAAAACAAGAGTCTTCCGAAAGGAAAACTCTTGTTTTTATCATTTATTAAAGGTTATAATACTTATCAAATTCTGCCGGGTGAGGAATTGCAGCAAGCTGTCTAACCTCAGCACGTTTTGCCTTGATGAAATTATCAATAAGCTCTTTAGGGAATACTCCACCTTCCGTAAGGTATTCGTAATCTTTTTCAAGGCAGTCAAGAGCCTCGTCAAGAGAAACAGGAAGTCCCTGAAGCTTTGCTTTTTCTTCTTCAGGAAGATTGTAAAGGTTCATATCATAAGGTCCCCAACCGTTTGCATGAGGGTCAATCTTATTCTTGATACCGTCAAGACCTGCCATAAGAATTGCCGCATAGCAGAAATACGGGTTGCAAGTAGCATCAGGATTACGAAGTTCAAAACGGCGCTTATCAGGGCTCTTAGCATAAGCAGGAATACGGATAACCGCGCTTCTGTTAGACGTTGCATAGCCAACAGTTACAGGTGCTTCAAATCCGGGAACAAGACGTTTAAAGGAGTTTGTGCTTGGGTTTGTAATAGCGCACAATGAACCGATATGTTTAAGAAGTCCGCCGATGAAATAATGTGCTGTTTCACTCAAGTGTGAATAGCCGTTATCATCTGAGAATATTGGTTGTCCATCCTTGAAAAGAATCATATGCACGTGCATACCGCTACCTGCTTCACCGTGAATTGGTTTTGGCATAAACGTTGCACTCTTGCCGTATTTAAGAGCAGTATTATGTATGATATATTTAATCATCATTGTAGCGTCTGCCATGTGTACAACTTCGCCAAGCTGTGGTTCAATTTCAAACTGACCTGATGCAGCAACTTCAGGGTGATGATAGTTAATTTCAATGCCTGCATCTTTCATAAGCATACACATTTCACTACGGCATTCATAAGAAATGTCAAATGGCTTTGCAATATGGTAGTTTTTCTGCTTTGGAACAACAACACCGCGACCTTCAACGTCAGAATTCCAATAAGACTGCTTTGCATCAACAGTAGCGCCGATATATCTGCCGTCAACACTCCACGTTACGTCATCGAAAAGATAGAACTCAAACTCAGGCAAGATTTTCATTTCATCAGCAACACCGCTGTTTTTCATATATTCAACAGCTGCTTTAATGATGTTTCTTGGATACTGAGCAAGCGGACGGTTTTCAGGAGTATCAATTATCATTGCGTTACCTGTCATTGAAAGAGTCGGAATTTCGCAGAACGGGTCGATTGTTGCAGTATCAGGGTCAGGAATGAACACCATATCGCTTTTTTCAACAACGGCATAGCCGTAGTTAGATGCGTCAAAGCCGATACCGCTTTTCATTGTATCTTCTGAAAAGTTTTCGGCAGGAATTGTAACGTGACGATATTGTCCGTTAATATCAACCATTTTAAAATCTACCATACGGATATTTTTCTCTTTGATTATTGCAAGAATATCCTGAACAGTTTTTGCCATAAGTAACACCTCGTTTATTTTTTATACATAATAATGTAACAAAAAAAAGATAGTTTGTCAATAACACTTCTTTTACGTAGTATGAGCCATTCTCGACTATTTTTTCAAAAATAAAAAAGTTGTAAAAATTTATAAAAACTTTGAAAAAAACACTTGACGAACTCGATTTGTTATGATATTATATTCAAGCGTTGAGACGCTGGTGTAGCTCAGTTGGTAGAGCAGCTGATTTGTAATCAGCAGGTCGGGGGTTCGAGTCCGTCCACCAGCTCCATTTTTTTGAAATTAAATATGGGTAGGTTCCCGAGTGGCCAAAGGGAGCAGACTGTAAATCTGCCGTCGACGACTTCGGTGGTTCGAATCCACCCCTGCCCACCAAACAAATAAGGACTTGCTTCGGCAAGTCCTTATTTGTTTGTGTTTGTGTCCGCAGGACACAAAATGAGGTTGTCTTACGACAAACAGTGTTACACCTATGCGGTGTAAATGATGTTTTGCCTTCGGCAAAAACGATGTTACGGCTTCGCCGTAAACACTTGAGCTTTGCTCAAGGATGTTGCACTTCGTGCAAAAGAGTGGTACAATTCAGTTGAGGTGATAGAAATGAAAAAGAAAATACGGTTTTATACGGATTTTAATGCAGATACTTTGACCTTCAAATTTTTCAAAAAAAACAAGAGTCTTCCTACCGAAAACTCTTGTTTTATTTTTATTCTTTTTCTTGCGGTTTTGCTTTTGAGCCAAATGCCGTCATTGCTATAATGAAAAGTATTAAAAGTGCAATTCCTGTTATAAATCCGATTGTGGCATTTACTGAATATTCATCTGCAAGAGGTTTTAAAAACACATAACCGACTAAATCTTCAGTACCCATATTTATTTCAACAAATTTACTCTGTGCCATTTTGATTACAGAGCCACAGATTACACCTATTATCCCACCATAGAGAAGATTGTTGAGCACTGCTTTTCGGTTAATGAAAAACAGCAGTACTAATAAAATGATTGAAATTATAACAAGTTTTACGACTGTACCTTGTGACAAAAGCACTATGAAGTTATCCGCAGTCATTCTTGAAGTTCTTTCAATATTTGTAATCACAAATGAACGAAGATAAATTCTTATTGCATCTTCAGGTGTTTCGGCATTTTTAGGGTCTAACTCAAGCACCTCGTCAACAAAAACGTTTTTTTCTATTCTTTCTTCTGCTTCTTTTGCATCGCTGTTAAGGAAAAAATCTACAAGATACAAAACCTCGTCTTTAACTGATTTGTCAACCAATTCCGACGAAAGCAACGTTTCGATTGCAGAATTTGCAAAAGAAAAGAAAAATCTGTTTTTGCTTTCAACGTAGTCCTCTGCAGATTCAAGAAGATATTCCTTAACGGTCACTTTTTCATTTTCTACTAAAAACTTAACGTCTGCCAAATCGGTTTCCGCAATCTGAGTTTTGAATTCCTCAGAATTAAGATATCCCCTTGCAACACTGATAAGCGTTGCGCCAAGCATTGTTCCTGCAATAGCCACACAAAGAATTATAGAAACAACTGCTTTTAATAAATTCAGTATTGTATCAGTGGTATTTTTATCCATAAAATCACCTTATATTATAGAAAACAATACCCTACGCCAAAACGGTGTAGGGTAATTTTTTCAAAGTACAATTATTCAGATTAGTCTTCTTTTTTCTTGCGGAAAAGAATCATCTGAATTGGGAAATAAAGGAAGAACTGGATACAAGCACAAATTGCACCTGAAATTGCAATTGCAGAACCGCCTAAACCTTTTAATGTAAGGAAGTTTACAAGGAATGGCTGTAACCAAGCTGAGAAAGCGATAAGTGCAAAAGTAACAATAAGGTAGATTGGGAAAACAACCTTAACGTTTGCACAAGAATTAAATGTTTTTTCTTTATTTACAAAGAAAGAGAAAATCTGTGCAAGAATATTACACAATGTAAGTGCAATAAAGAGACCTAAGCCTGTTGTTTCCATACCTGCTGATGCAGCTTTTTCAGATGACCAGATACCTAAACCAAAAAGGTCATAAGGTCTTGCAAGAAATTCATCTGACATAGGTAATTTAACAAGATACGGTAAGAAAAGCTGAATAACAAATGCGCCTAAACTTACAACAATAAATTTTACAAACTGCCAAAAAGTTTCAACGCCTTTACCTTTTGCAGCAGCTGCCTTATCAATGTCTTTTAATTTAATCATAATAATATTCTCCTTTTATGTACCAAATTATGAGTAAATGATACCACAATATACCTTTTAAGTCAATAAAAAAAACAAAATGAAACGGCGGAGAATCCCTCCACCGCTAACGCGGTCCCCCTCCCTTTAACAAGGGAGGCATAGACCGTTTAATTTTTAATATTTTGTAAGGTATTCGTCGATTTCCCACTGATGTACTCTCGTTGTATAGCTCTGCCACTCCTGCTTTTTACCTGCAAGGTATTTTGAGAAGATATGTTCACCGAGAATTTCTTTTACAAACTCGCTCTTTTCAAATTCTCTTGTTGCTTCCTGCAACGTACTTGGAAGGTTGTCAATACCCAATGCTTTTCTTTCGTCCCTTGTCATATCATAGATATTTGTAGTAATACCTTCAGGTGCTTTCATACCCTTTTTGATACCGTCAAGACCCGCCGCAATACAAAGAGCCATTTCAAGATACGGGTTACAAGACGGGTCAGAAGAACGAAGTTCAACACGAGTTGCCATACCTCTTGCTGCAGGAACTCTTATAAGTGCAGAACGGTTTGATGCTGACCAAGAAATATAAACGGGTGCTTCAAATCCGGGAACAAGTCTTTTGTATGAGTTTACAAGCGGATTTGCAACACAGGTGATTGCTTTAATATGATGAAGAACACCTGCAATAAACTGATATGCCGTTTCTGAAAGACCGTACTTATCGTCAGGGTCATAGAATGCATTTTGTCCGTCCTTCATAAGAGAAAGGTTCGTGTGCATACCGTTACCTGCAGCACCATAAAGTGGCTTTGGCATAAATGTTGCGTGAAGTCCGTTTCTTCTCGCATACGTCTTAACAACGTGCTTGAAGGTAACGACCTTATCGGCGGCATCAAGCGCTTCGGCAAATTTAAAGTCAATTTCGTGCTGACCCTCTGCACACTCGTGATGAGATGCTTCGATTTCATAATCCATCTGCTGAAGTGCGATACAGATGTCGTTACGGCACTGTTCACCGTCATCAGCAGGACCGATATCAAAATAGCCAACGGCGTCATTTGTCTTTGTTGTTGCTTTGCCCTGTTCATCAAGTTTGAAAAGGAAGAATTCACATTCAGGTCCCACGTTGATTGAATACCCCATACTTGCCGCATCTTCAATTACTGAACGGAGAACATAACGAGGGTCACCCGTGAAAGGAGTAACTTTATCTGCGCCGTAAACGTCACAGATAACTCTTGCCGTACCCTCTTTCCAAGGTAAGATTGTGAACGTATCAAGGTCAGGCTTTAAATACATATCGGACTCGTCAATACGAACGAAGCCTTCAATAGAAGAACCGTCAAACATCTGACCGTCCGAAAGCACTTTTTCAAACATATTTTCGGTAATTGCGATATTTTTCATCTGGCCGAAAATATCAGTAAACTGTAAACGTAAAAACTTAATATTTTTCTCTTTTGCTATTTTAAGAATATCTTCAACTGTATAGCCCATGGGATTTACCGCCTTTCAAATGTGAACATTAATACATATATACCCATTTTAACTATATTATTATACCATTGATTGAAAAGATGTCAATAAAATAAATGTATAATTCAGAATGACATATAAAAACGGAGGAGTAACAACCCCACCGAATTTAATCTGATTTTATTTGTTTTTCTTTTTGTAGAGAAGATAGGAATAAATGAATGGAATAAACACCATTGGTATAAGGACAACAAATAAGAACCAAAATACACCTAAAAATGCTGTTGCCATTATTACGACACCGCCGATTACCCAAAGGAAGCCTGCAAGTCTATGCGTTTTGTTCCAATTTTCTTCATCATCAAGAGTCCAAGGCAATTTAATTCCCATAGTATAACTCTGCTTACATTTTGGAAGATAATTGCCGATTATAACAAACAATGCACCCATAAAAAGCGGCATTATAATTTCAACGCTGACCTTATGACCTAACGCAGTTGCATAGACAAGTGAATTGCAAAGTAATGATATAATCGGAATAATCCAAAGAACAAGAGTGAACATTTTATCGTTGATATTCTGTTTTTTAGGGTCAAGGGAAGTGCCTATAACACAAATCCAATGAAATGCAACTAACACCAAAGGCATTAAAAATACTGCTTGTGCTTTTGTGGTATAATCGTCAACGTTACCGTTAATATCCCAATGCACAGGCACTTGGTCAGGCAGTTTATTCCACAAAATCAAACCAATGATGATTGGTATAAGCGTTACTAATGACGTGATTATCAATTTTGGTAAATTTTTCTTAATCATTATTACTTTCTCCTTTCAAATCTGTTATCCAAAGCATAATTTCTTCAAGCACGGATGCATTCAGTTCATAGATTATGAATTTTCCGTCTCTTTTATCACGGACAAGG
This sequence comes from Candidatus Fimenecus sp., assembly GCA_045633505.1. Lineage (GTDB taxonomy): Bacteria > Bacillota > Clostridia > Oscillospirales > Acutalibacteraceae > Fimenecus. The sequence continues at coordinate 6,273 of JAZQYK010000014.1, forward strand.
TCGGCTTCTTTTAGTACGGACAGGTGACGGGAAATCGCTGCACCCGTTATATCAAATTTTTCCGTTATTTCCCCTGCTGTCATCTGCCCGTTTTTGAGCATATTAAGTATTTCTCGACGGACGGGGTCAGAAAGGGCTTTTAGCGTGTTTTGTAATCCCATAGAATACCTCCTTTTTGTTGTTTAACATTTAACTTAATTGTTAAATGTATTATAGCATTATATGTTTGATTTGTCAAGAATACAAATAAAAGAATTCAACAAATTGGGGGTTGTCGAACAGAATGCAAAGTGCAAAATGCAAAGTGCAAAATGTCGGAACTGCGTTGCGATTATAGATGTTACTAATTTAGTGTATTGTAGGGGCAGGTCTCCGTGCCTGCCCGAAAATTTACCGCAAACTTGCGGTCGGGCACAGAGACCCGACCCTACAGAACAACGCAATTAG
>JAZQYK010000015.1:0-8650 GCA_045633505.1 Candidatus Fimenecus sp.
AGCCAATCAGAGCACACGCTAACAAGTCTCACATCTTAACAAAGAAGAGCACAAAGAGAAAAAGAGGACTTCGTCAGACAGCTGTTGCTGATAAGACAAATACAGCACAGATTAAGCGTCTTATTCCTTATAAATAAGAACCTGACCCATAACGAAATCAAAGATTTCTATGGGCGCCCCAGAACCTTGTTGCTTCGCAATAATTAAAAAATCGAAGCATAAAAGGCACAAATTAAATGTATCTAATATATGGGAGGTAAAGAGAAATGGCACGTGTTAAAGGTGCGATGATGACTCGCAAAAGAAGAAATAAAGTATTAAAACTCGCTAAGGGTTACTATGGCTCAAAGAGCAAACTTTTCAGAACAGCTAAACAGGCTGTTATGAAGAGCGGCAACTATGCTTATATCGGCAGAAAGCAGAAGAAACGTGATTTCAGAAAGCTCTGGATTACAAGAATTTCAGCTGCTTGCAAAATGAATGGTATGAACTACTCAACATTCATCAACGGTCTTAAAAAGGCTGGTATCGACCTTAACAGAAAGATGCTTTCAGAGATTGCAATCGCTGACCCGGCAGCTTTCACAGCACTTACAGAAAAAGCAAAAGAAGCTCTCAAGTAATAACAATTTAACCACGCCGAGAAAATCTCTCGCGCGTGGTTTTGCATTTTTAAATTATGGCTGAACATATTTCAAATTACATTATTACGTCAAAAAATAATGCTAAAATTAAAGAAATAAAAGAATATCTCACTTCTTCAAAGGAAAGACGAAAAAACGAAATTTTCGTGCTTGAAGGGGTGCGTTTGTGCTGTGATGCTTTAAAAAGCGGTTGCAGAATTATAAGTGTTTTTGCAACGGAGGATTGTCAGACGAGATATGCTGAAAACGTTGCTTTGCTCAAAGAAAACTGCGTTGATTTTTACACCGTCAGCAACGACGTTCTTAAATCAATGAGTGATACGGTCAATCCGCAGGGCGTGGTTTGTACGGTAGCAATGAAGCACAACACGTTTGAATATGAAAAGGGCAAGAAATATATTGCGCTTGATATGATTCAAAGTCCTGACAATTTGGGCGCAATATCACGTACTGCTGAAGCATTTGGAATTGACGGAATGGTGATTTGCGGCGGTTGTGATATATACAATCCCAAGGCGTTGAGAGCATCAATGGGCGCGTTGTACCGTTTGCCTGTCAGAATGTGTCAGAGTCTTGAAAAAGAGTTGGAGCTTTGCAAAGAAGTTGGTATCAAAACCTTTGCAACGGTGCCTGACAGAGATGCAAAAGATATTACGAAAACGGATTTTTCAAAGGGCGCGGTCTGTGTAATCGGCAACGAGGGTAACGGTGTTTCAGAGGGTGTAATCAACCTTTGTGATGAGAAAATTACAATTAAAATGTTGGGCAGAGCAGAGTCGCTGAATGCTGCTGCGGCTGCATCAATAACAATGTGGGAATTGGTAAAATGAACTATGATTTATATTGGGTCTGGTTGTCCTGCGGTTTGGGTGCAGGGGCTTCCTGCCTTGATTTAGTTTCATATTTTGAGTGGAATCCTTACGTGATTTACGGCTCAACCTTCAATGAAATCTATGAGCTTAACGTTCTAACGAGAAAACGTGTTGAAAAACTTAAAAGCTTCCCTATCGAAAAGGCAGAGGAGATTTTAAGGGTTTCAAAGGAAAACGGATGGCACGTTGTCACACCGTCAAGTGAATATTATCCCCATCACTTGCTCACCTTACAGGATTTACCTTTAGTGCTTTTCGTACAAGGTGACGTTGCTGCGTTGACAAATGAAATGTCAGTTTCCGTGGTGGGAGCAAGAAAGGCTTCGGATTATGGCAGAGCAGTTGCAAGAGCCTTGTCGGGAGCAATGTCGAGTATTGGTTTTACAATCGTTTCAGGCGGAGCGTTGGGAATTGACAGTGCCGCTCATGAAGGCGCCCTTGATGAAAACGGTAAAACCGTTTGTGTGTTGGGTTGTGGACTCGGCACAAAATATTTGATGGAAAACCAAGTCCTTCGTGACAGAATTGCAGAAAACGGAGCGCTTGTTACAGAATTTCCCCCATATACTCCTGCATCAAGAACTACGTTTCCTCTCCGCAACCGAATTATATCGGGTATGACGCTGGGTACGGTTGTTGTCGAAGCGGGTGAAAAAAGCGGTTCGCTGATAACGGCAAGATTGGCCTCGGAGCAAGGCAGAGACGTTTTTGCAGTTCCCGGAGATTTGGTCAGCTCGTCGTTTTTAGGTACAAACAACCTTATCCGTAACGGTGCAATTCCCGTGTTTTCACCAAATGACGTGTTGGAGGAATATTGTTACCGCTTCTTTGATAAACTGAATAATGATACAAGGCTTCCTGACGACGAAATTATAAGAAGGGCGCAGAAATATCTGCTGTCGGAGGATTTCAAAAAGGAAGAAAAGCCAAAAACGGAGGTTGTTGAGAAAAAACAACCGCCAAAACAAGCGGCAAAAAAAGAACCGCCCAAATATTTGACTGCAAATGCGGTTAAAATTTATAATATGCTTGACGAAACACCCGTTCACGTAGATGAAGTTTCGTCGGTATGTGATTTCAGTATTGAAACAACTCTTTCTGCATTAACCGAGCTTGAGGTTTACGGGCTCGTTGTTCAGTTAAGCGGAAGACGTTACAAAATAAATTAAGTGAGAAATCCGAAAAGGAAATCTCTTTCAGATAGGATGATGATTTTATGTCAAAACTCGTAATTGTCGAGTCTCCATCAAAAGCAAAAAGCATACAGAAATATCTTGGCAAGGACTACAAGGTAGTTTCTTCAAAAGGTCACATCCGTGACTTGCCTGCCGCAAAATTAAGCGTTGACGTTAAAAACGATTTTGCGCCTAAATATGCAGTAATAAAAGGAAAGGAAAAACTTGTCAAAGAACTTAAAGAACTTGCTGAAACTGCTGAAGCAGTTATCCTTGCGGCCGACCCTGACCGTGAGGGAGAAGCAATCTCTTGGCACTTGGCAACTCTCCTTGACCTTGATATGAACGACAACAACCGTGTTAAGTTCAACGAAATCAACAAGACGAGTGTTACAAAGGGAATTGAGCACCCTGAAAAGATTGACCTTGATTTAGTTAACGCTCAACAGGCTCGTCGTATTCTCGACAGACTTGTGGGCTATACGCTCAGTCCGTTTATTTCACAGAAAATCCGCCGCGGTCTTTCTGCAGGTCGTGTACAGTCCGTTGCTGTAAGACTTGTTGTTGACCGTGAAAACGAAATCCGTGCTTTTAATCCTGAAGAATATTGGACTCTTGATGCAAAAATGCTTGCGCCGTCTTCAAAAAGAGCTTTTAAAGCTCAGTTTACAGGGGATGAAACGGGTAAGGTTAAAATTACAAACAAAGAACAGAGCGACAGCTATCTTGCACGTCTTGAGGGTGCAGATTTTGTTGCAACGTCAGTTAAAAAAGGCGTTCGCAACCGTCAGCCTGCACCGCCGTTCACAACCTCAACAATGCAGCAGGAGGCTTCACGTAAACTTAATTTTCAGGCTCGTCGCACAATGAAGGTTGCACAGGAGCTTTATGAAGGTATCGAAATTCAGGGTGTCGGCTCAGTAGGTTTGATTACTTATATGAGAACGGACTCTCTCCGTATTTCTGAAGAAGCAAGAGCAGCGGGTAACGAGTTTATCAAAAACACCTTTGGTGCAGAATATCTTCCTGAAAAGCCAAGATATTATAAGACAAAAGCAAATGCGCAGGACGGACACGAGGCTATTCGTCCGACTATGATGGATTTGAATCCTGAAAGAGTAAAATCAAGCCTTAGTGCAGAGCAATACAAACTTTACAGCCTTATCTGGAAGCGCCTTATGGCTTCTCTTATGGCAAACTGTGTTCAGGATACCGTTAAGGCTGAAATTCAGGGCGCAAATGCAAACGATAAGGCGCAGGGAAAATATATTACGTTTAACGCAAGCGGATATTCAGTTCGCTTTGACGGTTATACCTGCCTTTATGAAAGCGGTACTGATGAGGATGAAGAAGTTGAAGGAAAACTTCCAAAAATTCAGCAGGGTGATTCGATTAAAGTTAAAGAGCTTAACGGCAATCAGCATTTTACACAGCCACCTGCAAGATATACTGAAGCATCTCTTATCAAGGCACTTGAAGAAACGGGTGTTGGCCGTCCTTCAACTTATGCTTCAATTATTTCTACAATTACACAGCGTGAGTACGTGATTCGTGAGCAGAAACTTCTCAAACCAACTGAATTGGGCGAAGCCATTACAGAGCTTCTTAAAGCAAAATTCTCTAAAATTGTTAACGTAAAATTCACTGCCGGAATGGAATCACAGCTTGATGCCGTTGAAAGCGGTGAAACTGATTATATTAAAATGCTTCACGAATTCTATGATGAATTCATCGCAACCGTTGACAAGGCAAAGGCAGAAATGCAAGGTCAAAAAATCAAACTTAAAGAGGATGAAACCGACGTTATCTGTGACAAATGTGGCAGAAATATGGTGATTAAATCAGGTCGATTTGGCAAATTTCTCGCTTGTCCGGGTTACCCTGAATGTAAAAACACAAAGCCGCTTGTTGTTGAAACAAAGGCGACTTGCCCTGTTTGCGGTGGTAAGGTTATTGAGAAAAAGTCAAAGAAGGGCTATGCATTCTTTGGTTGCGGAAATTATCCTGAATGTAACTTTATGACTTGGGACAAACCAACTGACGACCTTTGTCCACAGTGCAACAAATCACTTTTCAAGAGAAAAGGCGGATTGCTTGTTTGTCTTAACGAGGGCTGTGGTTTTGAAAAGAAAGCCGAAAGAAAGAGAAAGGCTAAAGAAGAATGAAGGTAGCAGTTATCGGTGGCGGTCTTGCAGGTGTTGAATGTGCAACAGCCTTGTCAAGAAACGGAATAAAGGTTGATTTGTTTGAAATGAAGCCTTTGAAAAAATCACCTGCTCATAAACTTGATACTCTTGCCGAGCTTGTATGCTCAAACTCCTTGAAGGCAGAAAGACTTAATTCTGCGGCAGGACTTTTAAAGCACGAAATGGCGTATTTAGGCTCGATTTGTGTCGAAACCGCTTATGAATGCAAGGTTGAAGCAGGTGGGGCGTTAGCCGTTGACCGCTATGAATTTTCAAGAATAATAACTGAAAAAATCAGAAACGACGAAAACATAAATATTATCGAGAAAGAAGTTGCACAATTACCTGAAGGGTATGACGGCGTTGTAATTTGTGCAGGACCCTTGGCAAGTGACTCTCTTTCTGAAACAATCCGCAAAATTTGCGGTGACGGACTTTCGTTTTTTGATGCGGCGGCACCGATTGTAAGCGCTGACAGTATTGATATGGATTGCGCTTTTACACAGTCGCGCTATGACCGTGGCGGTGAGGCGGATTATATCAATTGCCCAATGAATAAGGCTGAATATGAAGCCTTTTACGAGGCAATCATAAACGCCGAAAGTGCGGAAGTACATTCTTTTGATAAACGAAAAGACGTTTATGAGAGCTGTATGCCCATCGAGGTGTTGGCGTCTCGCGGCAAGGATACAATGAGATATGGTCCACTCAAGCCCGTGGGACTCACTGACCCACGAACAGGACACAGACCTTGGGCGAATTTACAGCTTCGCAAAGAGAATAAGGACGGCACAATGTACAACCTTGTGGGATTTCAGACAAACCTGAAATTCAGTGATCAAAAACGAGTTTTCTCAATGTTCACCGCGCTTAAAAATGCGGAGTTTCTGCGATACGGCGTAATGCACAGAAATACTTTTATTGACTCGCCAAGGCTTCTTAACGGAGATTTCAGTTTAAGAAATAATTCCTGTTTGTTCTTCGGCGGACAGATTACCGGCGTTGAGGGATATATGGAATCTGCCGCAAGCGGTCTTATGGCAGGAATAAACCTTGCCCGTCGTCTTGAAGGCAAAGAAACCGTGATTTTGCCACAGGATACAATGATTGGTGCATTGAGTCGATATATAAGCGACGAAAGCGTTAAGAATTTTCAGCCAATGGGTGCTAATTTCGGTGTATTGCCACCACTTGATGAAAAGATTAGAGATAAGCAAGAAAGATATATGCAGTTAGCCCAAAGGGGTATGGACTCTCTCAAAGAATTTGCAGAAAAGAACAATTTAGGTGAATAAATATGACTGATTTTGAAAAACGAATCGGATATGAATTTAAAGACAAGTCGTTGCTTAAAAGAGCATTGACTCATTCCTCTTATGCAAACGAAAAAGGTACGGGGCTTGATAACGAGCGCCTCGAGTTTTTGGGCGACTCTGTTTTGGGCTTTATTACGGCTGAATACCTTTTTGAGCATTATAAGGACAAGCCTGAGGGTGAGCTTACAAAGAAAAGAGCTTATGCGGTTTGCGAAAAGACCCTTTTCGACTATGCCGAAAAAATTGGGCTTGGCGATATGATTCTCTTGGGTAAGGGCGAAGAAATGACGGGTGGCAGACAGCGTCCGTCAATAGTTTCTGACGCTTTTGAGGCGGTAATTGCGGCAATTTATCTTGATGGCGGAATTGAAAACGCAACGAAATTTGTGTTGCCGTTTATCGAAATTGCAACCGAAACGAAGCCGATTTTCAAAGATTATAAAAGCACCTTGCAAGAGGTTTTGCAACAGAACCCTACGGAAAAATTTGAATATATTGTAGTAGGTGAAAGCGGTCCTGACCACAACAAAGAATTTGTGGTTGAGGTTCATCTTAACAGTAACGTTATCGGTTCAGGTAAAGGAAGCAGTAAAAAACGGGCAGAGCAAGAAGCGGCTCGCTCGGCTTTGGAGTTAATGGGATTATGAGTCACAGCAATATAAGCATTTTTGTGCCTCACAAGGGTTGTCCAAATGATTGCAGTTTTTGTAATCAAAGGGCAATAAGCGGGCAAGTTGTGGCCGCAACACCTGAGGATGTAGAAAATGCAGTAAAAATTGCAATTGAATATAATGTTGAGCCGAAGAATACGGAAATTGCATTCTTCGGTGGTAGTTTTACGGCGATTGAAAGGGATTATATGCTTTCTCTTTTAACCGCCGCAAAGCATTTTTTAGAGTTATATGATTTTGCGGGAATAAGAGTGTCAACCCGTCCCGATTGCATCAATGACGAGGTGCTTGAAATTCTCAAAAACTACGGTGTAACTGCCGTTGAGCTGGGCGCACAGAGTATGGATGACGAGGTTTTATCTGCAAATCGCCGCGGTCATACGGCTGATGACGTGCGAAACGCGTCAAGGCTTATTAAAAAGCACGGTTTTGAATTGGGACTTCAGATGATGACGGGGCTTTATAAAAGTGATTTTGAAAAGGATGAATACACAGCCCGTGAAATTATAAAAATTAAGCCTGATACGGTGAGAGTTTATCCTACGGTAGTGTTAAAAAATACCTATCTGGGATATTTGCAGGAAACGGGCGAATACGTTGCGCCGAATGCAGAAGAGACTGCACCTTTTTGTGCAAAACTTTTGCAGAGGTTTGAAGAAAACGGTATTAAGGTCATAAAATTAGGTCTTCACAGCAGTGAAACAGTTGAAGGGGATATGCTGGGCGGCGCTTATCATCCCGCATTCCGTGAGCTTTGCGAAGGGCATATATATCTTGAAAAAATCCTTGAAAAACTTGCGGAAAAAGACAAAAACCGTGAATATGTGATTTATGTGAATAAAAAAGTGCTTTCTAAAGCAAAAGGACAGCAGAAAAGAAACGAAAAAGCATTGAAAAATCAAGGATTTCATTGTATAATAAAGGGTAAAGAAAATTTAGAAGAATTTCAGATTGAGGTAGCAGAAACAATATGATTTTAAAATCAATCACAATGCAGGGATTTAAGTCTTGTCCCGATAAAACAGTACTTCAATTTAATAAGGGAATAACGGGTGTTGTCGGCCCTAACGGTAGTGGTAAGAGTAACATTTCCGATGCTGTCCGTTGGGTACTTGGTGAGCAATCCACAAAGAGTCTTCGTGGCTCGAAAATGGAAGACGTTATTTTCAGCGGAACAAAACTTCGCAAGGCAACGGGCTTTGCGGAGGTAACACTTTGTCTTGACAACAGTGACCGCACACTTAATTGCGACAAGGATGAAGTTAATATTACCCGTCGTTTTTATCGCAGCGGTGACAGTGAATATAAAATCAATGGTGAAAATGTAAGACTTCGTGATATTAACGAATTGTTTATGGATACAGGGCTTGGTCGTGATGGCTATTCAATGGTCAGTCAGGGCAAGATTGCCGAGCTTATTTCGTCAAAATCAGGTGAACGCCGTGAAATGTTTGAAGAAGCAGCAGGAATTTCACATTTCCGCTACAGAAGAAGTGATGCACTTAAAAGACTTGGTCAAGCTGAAGAAAATTTAGTCAGACTTCGTGATATTTTAACAGAGCTTGAATCCAGAGTAGGTCCTCTTAAAACTCAAAGTGAAAAGGCACAAAAATTCTTGGTTCTTGCCGAAGAAAGAAAAAATCTTGAAATCGGTATCTGGTTACATAATATTGAGAAAACTCAGGAAAAATTAAAAGAGCAGGACAGAAAAATCGACATCGCCTCCGTTCAATATAAAGATGCACAGCATCAGCTTGAAGAAATTGAACAGAAGATGAACGATATT
>JAZQYK010000016.1:0-4543 GCA_045633505.1 Candidatus Fimenecus sp.
CCCGTACCCTTGCCGTGAATAATTGTGATTTCATTGAGTCCTGTACGAAGCACTCCGTCAATAAATTTATCAAGGTCAAGCATTGCTTCTTCAACCGTTGTGCCACGCAGGTCAATGCTTGAATTGGAAGAAGCCGTGGCATTTGAAGAACCCGTGTGTACGCTTCTGACTCCGCCTTGCTTTTTAGGTTGCTTTTTAGCGCCTATAAGTCGGACGTCAGAAATATCTGCTTTCATTTTAAGCATACCTGACTGCACCTGCACGGAATTTTTTCTGTCGTCAATTGAAATAACCTCAGCCTCACCGCCAAGAGATTTTACAAACACTCTGTCGCCGATTTCCAGCGGTCGCGGAAGTGAATAATCGCCATCGTCTTCATTTGCAAGGTTATAGGAAATTTCGTCCATTTTATCAAGCTGACGTCCCATTGCCTGTTTTGCTTTTCGGGCAATTTCCTGATGATTTTTTTCTTTGGCAAGTTCTTTTTTCAGCTGTTCAATTTCAAGCAAAAGAGAATTACCTGCACGACGAGCATTTTCAACAATTCTTTCCGCATCTTTTTTTGCTCTTTCGATTTCCTTTTCACTTTGTTCTTTAGCTTTTTCCAATGTCTTTTCGGCATTTTCTTTTTGTCGGAGAATTGACATTTTTTCTTCTTCAAGCTTTGCTTTATCATCCTCAAGTGCTTTTCTCGCACTTTCAAGAGTGTCAACAGCATCCTCAAAGCGTGTATTTTCTTCAGAAATAAGCGCTTTTGCAAAATCTGTGATTTCTTCACTTATTCCAAGACGTCCTGCAATCGCCAAGGCATTTGAACGGCCGGGCATACCAATAAGAAGTCTGTACGTTGGCTTTAAAGACTCAACGTCGAATTCACAACAGCCGTTTTCAACTCGGTTGGTTTTAAGGGCGTATTCCTTCAACTCTGAATAGTGAGTTGTTGATGCAATTTTAGAGCCTTTTTGCCTTAAATTTTCAAGGATTGACACCGCCAAAGCCGCGCCTTCAATTGGGTCCGTACCTGCACCCAACTCGTCTATCAGCACAAGACTTTGATTATCGGCAATTCTTAAAATATCAACAATATTTGTCATGTGTGACGAAAAAGTTGAGAGGGACTGCTCAATGCTTTGCTCATCGCCAATATCCGCAAGGACGTTTTTGAACACGGAAATTCTGCTGTTATCGGTTACAGGAAGCATCAAACCGCATTCTGCCATAAGCGTTAAAAGACCGATAGTTTTTATTGATACGGTTTTACCACCCGTATTTGCACCCGTAATTACAAGGGAATCAAAGTCAATACCCAGTGAAATATCAACCGGTACAACTGCTTTTGAGTCAATAAGCGGATGCCGTGCCTTTTTAAGCAAAATTTCACCGTCGTTATTGAGAATGGGACGACTTGCTTTCATTTTATAAGCCAAATGAGCCTTTGCAAAATGCAAGTCAAGCATCGTAGCACTGTCAAAGCTGATTTTGATTGTATCCTCAAACTCCCCTGCCATAGCGGAAAGTTCTGCTAAAATTCTTTCAATTTCATCAGCCTCACGGCTTTCAAGCACCTTAATTTCATTGTTTGCTTCAACAACTGCGGCAGGTTCAATAAACACCGTAGCACCGCTGCCCGACGTATCGTGCACCATACCCGAAACCTCGCCGCGATTTTCAGCCTTAACAGGCACAACAAAACGACCGTTTCTTTGAGTTATTATGCTTTCACGCAAAACCTTTGAGTAGTGGGACGAGCGAATCATACTGTCCAACTGTTCACGGATTTTGTTTTCATAGTGACGCTTTTTGCGACGGATTTCTTTAAGCTCAGGTGATGCATTATCGCTGATTTCCGTTTCACTTATAATTGCATTGGTGATTTTTTCTTCAAGATATTTGTTTGGATAAAGTGAATTGAATAAATCGTCAAGGGCTGTTTCCATTCCTGCACATTTTTCGTGCCAGACGGTAATTCCACGGATAATTTTAAGCGTGGTTGCAATTTTTAAAAGCTCACCCGCTGACAAAGAGCCTCCCGCAGAAGCACGGCTCAATGCGTTATTCACGTTTTGAAGTCCGTGAAATGACGGCGCGCCGAATTTTGCAATAAGAACATAAGCCGCCTCAGTTTTATCAAGCAGCTCCGTTACCTCAAAATAGTCAGTTAATGGCTTTATTTCAAGTGCCATTTCTTTTGCATCAGCACTTGATGCCGTATCACTGAGCATTTTAAGAATTTTATCAAGTTCAAGTGAAATATAGTGTTTATTAGCATTCATAATAAAATGCCCTTTCTTTTTACGCAACTTAAATAGTATTAAGTTTGAAAGAAAATCGTTCACAGTGCTGTTTTGAAGTGAGTGGTGCTGTACTTGTCTGTACCGCCCCGAACGAAAAATAGTGCTGTGGGCGATTTTACTCAAACTCCTATTTATTTGGTTATCTCTTTATAGAAATCAAGTGTTTTAAAGTTTTTCTGAAGTTTTGATAATAAATATTTTTCGGTTATAAATGATAAATCCTCAAGTGCATAATCTTCTAATTTAAAAGAATAAATCTTTTCAAAATCGGAAAATGCAATATGACGAAGTGCCTTAATCAGACCAATATCAAGTGCAAGAACGGCTTCTGACGGAACACAGTTTTCGCAATAGAGAAGTCCGTCCTCAATGTCAAAATACATTGTGTCGGTTTCGTATTCACCGCAACGGTCACAAGCAATAAGATTGGGCATATAACCCGCTATACACATAAGGCGCAATTCCGTTATAGCTTTAATCTGTTGAATCGGCATTTTGTTTTTTGCAAGAAAATGCAAAGAATTAAGAACGAGTCTTAAATATTCCTCGGCAGGTTCTTCCTCCTGAACAAGTGTCATAACAAGCTCGGAAAAATATTGAGCCAAGGAAATTTTTTCAAGGTCTTCACGAAGTCCGAAAAAGCACTCCAAAGGTTCAGCTTCGTCAATTATGTAGCTATCCTTGGTCTGATACAAGGATATTTTTGAATAGCAGAACATTCCCGTCGCGCTGTTTTTACGGTTTTTAAAGGATTTTGCTCCACGGACAAACGCACGTACAAGCCCGTTATGGCGTGTTAATACCGTAACGAGCTTGTCTTTTTCACCAATATTCTGTTCCTTGAGTATTATCCCGTCCGTATTCGTCCTCATCAAAGAGCTCCTCATCTGACTGCAAAGCGTTTTTGTTAAGAGATTTTTTATAAAATAAATAATCCTCAACTTTTCCGCTTTTTGTAAATCTGCTCCAGATTGCCATATTATCCATTTAAAATCACCTGCCATTTATAATTTGGCTTTGATGATTTTAAATATTAATGGTAATTTAATCTAATCCGAAATTGTGGATAAGTCCTTCGCGGTTTCTCCAGCCTTCTTTAACCTTTACCCAGCATTGAAGGTTGATTTTGCAACCGAAGAAATTTTCCATATCTTGTCTGGCATAAGTGGAAATTTTTTTAAGCATATTTCCGCCTTTGCCGATAATAATTCCCTTGTGACTGTCTCTTTCACAGAAAATCGTTGCTTCAATATCCATTATTCCGTCACTGCGCTCACGCATTTTTTCAATGCTGACAGCGGTGCCGTGCGGAATTTCTTTATCAAGTAAACGAAGCATTTTTTCACGGATAATCTCACCTGCTAAAACTCTTTCAGGCTGGTCGGTAAGAGTATCTTCAGGGAAGAAATGCTCTGACTCGAAGCTGAGTTTTTTAAGTTCTGCAAGAAGTTCGTTTATTCCGCTGCCGTTTTGCGCTGAAACGGGGACAATTGCATCAAAATCATAATATTCTGTCATTTCAGCAATTCGGGAAATAAGATTTTCTTTTTCTTTAACCGTATCAATTTTATTGATTGCAAGAATTGCAGGATTTTTTCCTTTTTTGATTTTTTCAATCAATTCAAGCTCAGCTGGGTTTAACTCCCCTTCAGGCTCAACAACCAAAAGACAGGCATCAACGCCGTCAATACTGTCGCTGACTGCCTTAACCATTTTTTCACCAAGCTTTGTTTTTGGCTTGTGAAAACCGGGAGTATCGGTGAAAACTAACTGAATGTTATCATCAGTTGTAAGCACTCCCATAATTCTTGTTCTTGTTGTCTGTGGTTTTGAAGATACGATTGCGATTTTTGTACCTAAAAGTTTATTGAGAATTGAGGATTTGCCCACATTGGCTTTACCCACAATTGCGATAAAGGCTGTTTTTGGTGTATTCATTTATTTTTCCTTCCAAATCCTTTAAATATGAAAATAGTAAAGATTATTATCGATATTACAAATAACAATATTGCCAGAGGATTTTCAATAAAATATGCAAAAAGCAAGTTAAATGCTTTCGGCTGATACATAATTGCAATACCGCAAAGCACAGAAAAAATTGTGAACACAAGCACAGCACCCGCTGCACAATCCTTTGCGATTTTGCCATATTCGGTATGCTTGTCCCCGTGAAGATTAACCGCTGATTCGATTGCGGTGTTAATAAGCTCCGCACCTACTACAAGTCCGTTTGCTAAAAATATTATTGC
>JAZQYK010000017.1:0-5285 GCA_045633505.1 Candidatus Fimenecus sp.
GGTTAGACAAATTGGAGTTTATCGAACAGAATGCAAAGCACAAAATGCAAAGTGCAAAATGAATGTTCGACGAAATATGTGTAGGGCGGGGGCTTGCTCCCGCCGTCCAAAGTGAAGCTGTTACCTATTTCGGCGGGAGCACCCCCCAGCCCTACACTCACCATACAAAAGAGTTAGACAAATTCAAATTTGTTACACAAATGAAAAAGGGCGATTCGTGAATCGCCCCTACATTTTAGTTAATACTATATTTTTTATAGAATACATTATTTTTCCATTAAAGAAACCATAACTGCCTTTTGTGCGTGGAGTCTGTTTTCTGCTTCGTCGAAGATTTCGTCTGCATGTGCTTCAAACACTTCTTCTGTGATTTCTTCTCCGCGGTGAGCAGGAAGACAATGCTGTACCATACAACCAGGGTTTGCAGCAGCAAGAGTTTTGCTGTTAATTTGATAAACACCCTCAAAAACCTTTTTTCTGTAAGTAAATTCTTGCTCCTGACCCATTGATGCCCAAACGTCAGTGAAGATTACGTCAGCGCCTGCACATGCTTCAACGGGGTCACGATAAAGACCGAATCCGTTATAATCCTTTGCAAACGCGAGAACTCTCTTATCAGGGTCATAGTTTTCAGGACAGGCAACTGACACGTCCATACCCATTTTAAGACCGCCGACAATAAGTGAGTTTGCCATATTGTTACCGTCACCGATATAAGCCATTTTCAAGCCGTCAAGATGTCCTTTGTGCTCACGCACTGTCATAAGGTCAGCCAAAACCTGACAAGGATGGCAGAAGTCGGTAAGACCGTTAATGATTGGGATTGAGCCGTATTTTGCAAGGTTTTCAACCTCACTCTGCTCAAAGGTTCTAATCATAATACCGTCAAGATAACGGGAAAGCACTCTTGCTGTATCCTGAATAGGCTCACCACGACCAATCTGCAAGTCACGATTTGAAAGGAAAAGTGCCTGACCGCCAAGCTGATACATACCTGTTTCAAAAGAAACACGAGTACGAGTTGACGACTTCTGGAAAATCATACCAAGAGTCTGACCTTCGAGGCGGTGATGTTTAATTCCGTTTTTATTTTCATATTTCAACTGGTCAGCAAGATTGAGAATTTCTGTAATTTCTTCAGTTGAAAGAGCAAGCATACTTAAAAGATGTTTCATATTTTATACCTCTGCAATAATATTTTTAAGAATATTTATACCCTTGTCGATTTCGTCTTTTGTGATTACCAAGGGTGGCAACATTCTCAATTTATTTTTAGCGGTGAGAATCAAAAGTCCGTTCTCACTGCATTTTTTTGCAATTTCGCTTGCATTTTTAGTCTTAAGCTCAATTCCAAGCATAAGACCAAGACCTGTGATTGATTTCACTTCTTCGATTTCGAGAAGTTTCGTTCTTATATACTCCCCTTTTTCTGCGACTTCATTCATAAAGTCATCAGTAAGAGTTTCAAGAATATATTTAGCACCTGCACAAGCCACGGGATTTCCGCCGAAGGTTGTACCGTGAGTACCTGCTGTCAGCACATTGGCGCATTTTTCAGTACAAAGACAAGCACCCATAGGAAGACCGTTACCGATACCCTTTGCACTTGTCACCACATCAGGTGAAATTCCTGCGTGTTCGTATGCGAAAAGCTTCCCAGTTCTACCCATACCTGTCTGTACTTCGTCAATTATGAGAAGAATGTCCTTTTCCTTGCATACTTTTTTAACAGTATTAAGGTACTCGAAATCAGTCGGCACAACGCCACCCTCACCTTGCACAATTTCAAGAATAACTGCACAGACTGTATCGTCTGCCATTTCTAAAAACTGCTCTGTGTTGCCTGACTCGGCATACTTAAAGCCCTGAACAAACGGGTCAAAGAATTTGTGATAATGTTCTTGTCCCGTTGCAGTGATTGTTGCCATTGTTCTGCCGTGGAAGGAATTTACAAGAGTGATTATATTGTAACGGTTTTCACCGTATTTGTCGTAACTGTATTTTCTTGCAAGTTTAATTGCACATTCATTAGCCTCAGCACCCGAATTGCAAAGGAAAACACGGTTAAAGCCTGTTTTCTTTGTGAGCATTTCAGCATATTCAGCAACAGTTGAGTTATAGTAAAGGTTTGAGGTATGCTGAACCTTTTTAAGCTGTTCTGTAACCGCTGAAATCCAACCCTCGTTATTATAACCTAACGAGTTTACGCCGATACCTGAACCGAAATCAATCACTTCGTTGCCTTCGCTATCAATAAAGGTTGCACCGTTACCGCTTTCAATTGAAACGGGGAAATGCGCATAAGTAGGCATTAAACTGTTGTCTGCTTGAGATTTTATACTATTTAATTTCATATTTTTATCACCTATGAAAAAGAATTAATGTGAGGATATTTCTTTCTGTAACAATGAAAAAACCGCAAGGAATATGTTGATATTTCGAGGATTTTTGAAGCAGTTACAGGAGAAATAGACCACATTAAAGGAACATAGTGCCGATACCACTATCTGTTAACATCTCTATCAAGATGGAGTGAGGTATTCTGCCGTCAATAATATGAGTACGCTTAACGCCACGGCGAACCGCCTCAACACAGCAATCGATTTTCGGAATCATACCGCCCTTGATAATACCCTGACTTTTAAGCTGTGGCACTTCACTTACGTTAACTACGTGAATGAGCGTATTTTCGTCGTCCTTGTCTTTTAAAAGTCCGCGAACGTCCGTCATAAGAAGAAGTTTTTCTGCGCCGAGTGCCGCCGCAATTTTTGCCGCCGCAATATCTGCATTAATATTGAAAACTTCACCGTTTTCGCCGCCGCCAACAGTTGAAATTACAGGGATATAATGCTGGTCAAGAATACCGTCAACCAAGGTTGTGTCGATGTCAATAATATCACCGACAAAGCCGATATCTTTTTCAACCTTTTTCGCTTTAATCATACCGTCATCAAGGCCGCAGATACCGATTGCGTGGCCACCGTGATGATGAAGAAGATGAACGAGTCTTTTGTTGACCTTACCTGCAAGTACCATTTGTACAACGTCAATTGTTTCTTCGTCAGTATAACGAAGTCCGTCAACAAATTTTGACTCCTTGCCGATTTTCTCCAGCATTTCGTTAATTTCAGGTCCGCCACCGTGAACAAGCACAACGTTAACGCCAACTGAACGAAGAAGAACAATGTCGGTCATAACCGCTTCTTGTAAATCTTCATTTATCATTGCGTTGCCGCCGTATTTAATCACAACTGTTTTTCCGTGATAGTGCTGAATATAAGGAAGGGCTTGAACAAGCACCTCACTGCGCTCAGCGTGAGTAAGTTTTGAAATGTCCATAATATCCTCCGGATAAGTGCAAAATGCAAAGCGCAAAGTGCAAAATGTATGTGCTATTAGAAATTAGGTTCTGTAATCACCATTTATTTTAACATATTCATAAGTCAAATCGCAACCGTATGCTGTGGCGTTATATTCTCCATCGTTGAGAGAAACGATAATATAAACTTCGTCTTCAATAAGTACCTGTTTTGCGATTTCTTCAGAAAACTCAATTCCTGCGCCGTCTTTACAAACTGCGATTTCGCCGCCCTTTGACTTAAAGGAAACGTCAACCTTGTTTACGTCAATATCCACGCCTGCATAACCGAGTGCACACAAAATTCGTCCCCAGTTTGCATCTGCGCCGAACATAGCCGCTTTAACCAGTGATGAGCAAATAACACTCTTTGCGCAAACCTTTGCGATTTCTTTTGTTTTTGCTCCGCTTACCTGACATTCAACGAGCTTTGTTGCGCCCTCGCCGTCTTTTGCCATAAGTTTAACGAGTTTTTCGCAGATTGCATTAAGTGCAGAAACGAAAACAAAATAATCGTCATTTTCTGTTTCAATTCTTGCATTTCCGCAAAGTCCTGATGCAAGAAGAGCAACAGTATCGTTTGTTGAAGTATCACCGTCAACTGACAACATATTGAAGCTGTCTTTTACTACTTCCAAAAGTGCTTTTTTAAGCATTTCGCTTGAGATATTTGCGTCAGTTGTGATAAATCCAAGCATTGTTGCCATATTAGGATGAATCATACCGCTACCCTTTGAGATAGCGCCGATTTTGCATTCTTTACCACCAAGTGTAAATGAAACTGCAAATTCTTTCTTTACAGTATCAGTTGTCATAATAGCCTGAGCAGCATTGTCAGAGCCATCTTCACTTAACTCTGCAACTAATTGTGCCATACCATTCTGAATTGGCTCAATATCAATTGGTTGACCGATAACACCAGTTGAAGCAACAACAAAGTCAGTTGATTTAAGTCCTGTTGCCTTAGCAACGAGCTGACACATCATTTCTGCCTTTTCGATACCGTCAGCGTTACAAGTGTTTGCAATACCGCTGTTGCAAATTACACCATAAGCCTTGCCGTCTGCGATGTTATTTTTTGTAACGGTAATAGGTGCACCGTAAACGAGATTCTGTGTGTAAACAGCCGCTGTATCACATTCAGTTTCACAGAGAATGAGTGCTAAATCCTTCTTTGTTTTATTTTTTCTGATTCCACAGTGAATACCGCTTGCCTTAAAGCCTTTCGGAGCAGTAACACCGCCATTAATAAATGTCATATTGTTCACCAAATCTTTCCGTATGGATTGTTTAAAGTATATTCGGCTTTTGTTAAAAAGTCCTCATCATTACGAACAATGTGGTCATTGTATCCTCTTTGCCACATTTTGAAACCAGCTTTTTTGTTTGTCATTCTTTTGAATGTCGAAATAATTGTTGGTATTCTAGCGTTCGTAGGGGTCGGCGTCCCCGACGACCCATTAATCTCAATGATAAAATGAATATGATTAGGCATGATTACATACGGATAAATATTCACATCATCATAAACAGAGTTCATTTCTTCTATCTGATTTTTTATAATTTCACCGTATCCTGTTAGTTGGATATATGGTTCGTTTTGC
The DNA here is from genome assembly GCA_045633505.1 of Candidatus Fimenecus sp. Classification (GTDB taxonomy): domain Bacteria; phylum Bacillota; class Clostridia; order Oscillospirales; family Acutalibacteraceae; genus Fimenecus. The sequence goes on from JAZQYK010000017.1 coordinate 4,963, forward strand.
AGACTCTCTCTTTTGATTTTGCCAAATAAAGCCTTTTCTTTTTCAATAGCACATATTGTTATAAAATATTTGCCTTTAGATGAATAATCAAAATCTTTAAGTCTCGTTCTTTTTCTTTGTTTAAGTTCCATATTTTTGTTTTTCGGGTCGTCGAGGACGCCGACCCCTACGCATTATAATGTTAACTGGTAATCAGGCGAAATTTCCATTTTTACGTTCAGGCATTGAACGGCTGCGCCACTGGCACCTTTGCCGAGATTGTCATATCTTGCGATTAAAAGAATTCTGTCTTCGTTACCGCAAACGGTGATTTCCATACCGTC
>JAZQYK010000018.1:0-21093 GCA_045633505.1 Candidatus Fimenecus sp.
GCTGTCGAGCGTATGCGAGACTGAGGGGTTTGTTGTTTAATTGAATAACCCCTCTGTCACTTCGTGACATCTCCCCTTTCAGGGGAGACAAGAGGGTGATATCACCATACAAAAGAGCCCGACAAACTCCAATTTGTCTAATTCTTATGAACATAAAAAATCCCCACAGTGAATCACTGTAGGGATTTTTCATATAATTTTAAATTACAACTTCATTGCAACGTCCCAAGCTCCCCAGATAACTGTACGGAGATTACCAACTTTGTTTGCATCACCAATAACATGAATATGTTTAGCTTTCTGTGCAATAGGAGCAGGCTTATAACCAACTGAAAGGATAACACTATCAGCAGCAATATCAATTGTTTTGCCGTCTTTATCCATAATTGTAACACCGTCATCACGGATTTCAGTTGTACGGCTTTCAAGATAAACAGGAACTTTATTTGTCTTGAAGAAATCACGAAGATAGCTTGTGTTTGCAAGAGCAACACCAGGTGTTGTAACAAGGTCATCCTGCATTTCAACAATAACAGGTTTCTTGCCCTGAAGATAAAGCTCATAAGCAATTTCACAACCTGTAAGACCACCGCCGATAACAACAACATTATCACCAACAAGGCTGTTGTCAAGAAGGAAGTCAACTGCTTCAATTGTCTTTTCAGCACCTTTAAGTGGAATCTTGTTAGCAACTGCACCAGTAGCAACGATTACTTCGTCAGCACCGAGGGAAGCAATATCCTTAACTTCGGTGTTCATGTGAATTGTGATTGCATCATAACGCTTGATTTCACGGTTGTACCATGCAATAAGGTCACGGTCTTTCTCTTTATATGAAGGAGCAGCAGCTGCGATAAATACACCACCGAGCTTATCACTCTTTTCGTAAAGGTCAACTGTGTGACCACGCTGTGCGCAAACCATAGCAGCTTCCATACCACCGATACCGCCACCGATAACAGCAATCTTCTTTGCTTTCTTAGCAGGCTTGATGCTGTATTTCTTTGACTGCATTGTCTTAGGGTTAAGAGCACAACGAGAAAGTCCCATTGTATCAAGAAGGTCCTGAGTATTAGCATGACCTTTTGATGATGAGAAGTTGAAGCAACCGGCATGACAACAAATACATGGCTTGATTTCTTCAATTCTGTCTTCAATAATCTTTGTAATCCATTCAGGGTCTGTAAGGAACTGACGAGCAACACCAACACCGTCGATTTTGCCTTCTGCTACTGCCTTAGCACCTGCATCAGGTTCCATTCTGCCTGCACAAACAACTGGAATGTCAACAAACTTCTTGATGTGTGCAACTTCCTCAAGGTTACAGTTCTGTGGCATATACATTGGTGGGTGACACCAGTACCAAGAGTCATATGTACCATTGTCAGCATTAAGCATATCATAACCTGCATCCTGAAGATATTTAGCAGCCTTTTCTGATTCTTCCATATCACGACCGACTTCTTTGTAATCTTCGCCCGGCATTGCGCCTTCGCAGAAGCCCTTCATCTTTGAAACTGCTGAATATCGGAGAGAAACGGGATAATCTTCACCGCAAGACTCTTTAATAGCCTTAACAACTTCAACTGCAAAACGGTATCTGTTTTCAAAGTTTCCGCCGTATTCGTCTGTACGCTGATTGAAGAATTCAATAGCAAACTGGTCAAGAAGATAACCTTCGTGAACAGCGTGAACTTCAACACCGTCAACACCAGCATCACGGCAAAGCTTTGCAGTTTTAGCAAATGCTTCAATAATTTCGTGGATTTGTTCCTTTGTCATTTCAGGACAGATAATATCGTGTGCCCAACGAGAAGGCTGTGGGCTAGGGGAAGCTAATTCGTGAGACGTATCAAGAATTGGCTTTACAAGTGCGCGTGTGAACTTGTTTCTGTGAAGCGGTGCTACAAGCTCAGTAATAGCCCAGCTTCTACCCATACCGGCAGTTAACTGAATAAAGAGCTTTGCACCTGTTTTATGGATTTCGTCCATAAATTCTTTAAGCTCATCAAACATCTTTGGATTTTGCCAAAGCCATTTGCCCCAGAATGTATCACGAAGAGGTGCGATACCGGGGATAATAAGACCAACATTATTGTTTGCTCTTTCCAAGAAAAGTTTAGCAGCTTCCTTGTCAAAATGACAACCGCCAAGCTCAAACCAACCGAAAAGTGACGTACCACCCATTGGGCACATTACGATTCTGTTTTTGATTTCAACGTTACCAATTTTCCAAGGGGTAAATAATGCTTCATACTTTTGGTCCATTAAAATACACTTCCTTCTTTGCCTTTCGGCTATATTCATACACAATTAGTATATAAAAATTACAAGTTTATGTCAAGGAATAAACAGTAAAATCGTTAATTAAATAACAAAATATTGAAAAGTTGATTTTAAATATATTTTGTGATATGATTTTTATAATATTTTTTCAGAGTTGGTGTGTATGTACAATTTTTTTGTAAATGAAAACAGCAGAAATTCCGACCGCTATTTTATCAGCGGTTCAGATTTTAACCATATAAAAAACGTCTTGAGAATGAAGGTGGGGGATACCTTTCTTGTGAGTGATAAAGGTGTCAGTAATCTTTGTGAAATAGAAAGTGTTGACGGTGAAACGGTTGTCGCAAAAATAATAGAAGAAAATTATCAGGATACCGAATTGCCGATTGAAATATATCTGTTTCAAGGACTTCCAAAAAGCGATAAAATGGAGCTTATAATTCAAAAGTGTGTTGAATTAGGTGTGTATAAGATAGTGCCCGTTGAAATGAGCCGCTGTGTTGTTAAAATTGATGAAAAGAAAAAACAGACAAAGGTTTCTCGATGGCAATCAATATCCGAAAGCGCCGCAAAGCAAAGCAAAAGAACAATTATTCCTGAAATTTGCAATATCTTGACTTATAAACAAGCTGTTGAAGAGGCAAAAGACTTGGATTTGATTTTAGTGCCTTATGAAAGCAAAAACGGAATGTCAGATACGGCTGATGCGTTAAAGGAAATCAAAAAAGGAATGTCCGTGGGCATTTTTATCGGTCCCGAGGGCGGTTTTGACGAAAAAGAAATTGATTTTGCACTTTCAAATGGCGGAAAGGTGATTTCTCTTGGAAAAAGAATACTTCGCACCGAAACTGCCGCAATTACATCAGTTGCTATGTGTATGTTGCATACTGAAACGTATTTAGGTGAATAAAATGAAACAATTGCCAATTGAATTTCAGGAGAGAATGAAAAAACTTTTAGGTGACGGGTATGACGACTTTTTAAAGTCCTATGACGAAAAACCCGTGAGAGCTTTCAGAGTTAATACCGATAAGATTTCTCTTGAAGATTTTGAAAAACTCAATACGTTTTCAAGTGAAAAAATCCCTTACGTTGAAAACGGTTTTTATTTTGACTATGACGGGATTGGCAATCATCCTTATCACCACGCAGGAATGTTTTATATTCAAGAGCCAGGCGCAATGGTGCCCGTTGAGTGTATCGCAATAAACCCTGATTGGCGAGTATTGGATTTGTGCGCGGCTCCAGGCGGAAAAAGCAGTCAGATTAAGAATAAATTGGGTGAAAAGGGTGTTCTTGTTTCTAATGAGATTGTTCCCTCAAGATGCAAAATTCTTACGGGAAATATGGAACGAATGGGCTTTAAAAACGTAGTTACAACTTGTATGCACCCCCAAAAACTAAAAAAAGAATTCCCTGAAACCTTTGATATGATTGTGGTGGATGCGCCTTGCTCGGGTGAGGGAATGTTCCGCAAAGAAGAAATCGCAATAGATGAATGGTCGCCTGAAAACGTAAAAATGTGTGCGGAAAGACAAGCTGAAATTCTCGATTGCGCAGTTGAAATGCTTAAACAAGGCGGATTTATCGTATATTCAACCTGCACTTTTTCTCTTGAAGAAAACGAAATGACGGTGGATGCGTTTATAAAGAGACATCCTGAATTTGTGGTTTATCCCGTAACGGAAAAGGTAAGAAAAAATACCGCCGACGGAATTTGTTTTGACGGCTGTGAATGTGAAAATATAAATTATACCCGTCGTTGCTATCCTCACGTAACAAAAGGTGAGGGACAGTTTGTAGCAGTTTTAAAGCATAATGAAGGTAATAAAGAGTATTTTCCTCTATCCTTTGGCAAGGCAAAGCAAGACAAAACGGTTACAGACTTTCTTGACGATATACTTCTGACCTACGATAAAGATAACGTGCAGACGTATAACGGTAATCCTGTTTATTTCACACCTGATTTTCCAGTGAGAAAGGGTTGTGCTTTTTCTTGCGGCGTAACAATTGGTGAAATTCGCAAAAATTATATTCAACCCCATCACCAATTCTTTATGGCAATGGGGGAGTGCTTTAAACGAAAAATTAATTTTTCAGCCGACAGTGTTGAAATTAAAAAATATCTGCACGGCGAAGAATTTGAAACGAATTGTGAAAATGGCTGGGCAGTGGTAATGGTAGAGGGTTGTACTGTCGGCGGAGTTAAAGTTTCCAACGGCAAAGCAAAAAATCATTATCCCAAAGGACTCAGAACAAAATAAACAAAAAAACTGACTATCTGAATGATAGTCAGTTTTTTTGTTTCATTTCCAGCTTATAAACTTGTAATTTTCAAGTGTCTGAAAATATTTAATAAGTCTTTCATAAAGAGGCTCGGCATTGTCACCAAAACGTTCTTTTACAAGAATTCCCAATTGATAGATATCTTTTTCTCCGTCAATAAGTGGCCAGATAAAATTGCCCATTTCCTCAAGATGTATAAAACTGATTTTTGGCTTTTTCAAAATCACTTGAGCAATTTTATTGAATAGTCCTTTGTTTTCGATTTCAAGAGTAACTGCGCCGTTTTCGTCAATTGACCAGTTAAGTCCGTCTTTGTGGACGGGAATTTTGTCAAGATAGTTTTCAGCAGTATTTTTCTTAGTCATTTGTCTTTCTCTTCTTCCAGATTGTGAATTTAAAGAATGTAAGAATAATTATTGCAAAAAGCACAAGACCGCCAATATTTGAAACTAACGGGCTGATTCCAAATCTTTCTGAAAGATTAAGTGTCTTGTCAAGTCCAGTGATAGCAAAAAGTGCAAGAGCAATACCCATAAGACCTTCACCGGCAATCATACCTGAACTGAAAAGCACACCGTCGCTTACAACAGCTTCTTTCTTTTCTTCACTCATTTTAAGTTTGTCGAAAACGAGACGGATAATACCGCCGACCATAATACAAGCGTTAAGCTGTACGGGAAGATAAATGCCGATTGCAAAAGGAAGCACGGGAACTTTTAAAAGCTCTGCAATTATTGCAATACAAGCACCCGTAATCAAAAGCGCCCAAGGAAGATTACCGTCCATAACACCCTCAATGATAATCTTCATCATTGTAGCCTGCGGTGCTTCAAGACCTGTCGCGCCAAAGCCCCAAGCGGTGTCAAGAAGATAAAGCGTACCACCGATTGCAAGACCTGAAGAAACAACACCGAAGATTTCACCAATCTGTTGCTTTAACGGTGTCGCGCCGAGAATAAAGCCTGTTTTAAGGTCTTGTGAAGTATCACCTGCAATTGCAGTAACGATACAAACGATTGAAGCAATAGCAATAGCACTTGCCATACCTTTAGCGCCGATAAGTCCCGTTGCCTTTAAAAGAAGCGTAGCAACCAAAACCGTCGCAATTGTCATACCTGAAACTGGGTTGTTACTGCTTCCGACAAGACCAACCATACGTGAAGAAACTGTTGCAAAGAAGAAACCGAATACAACAATAATAATTGCACCGATAAGGTTTACAGGAATAACGTCAACAAGCCATATTACAAAAGTTAAGATTATAACTGATGCGATAACAAATATAATGCTCATATCTTTTTCTGTACGAAGATTTGATGTGCTTGATGAACCTTTTAAGCCCTTGATGGCATCACCGAAAGTTTTAACAATAAGAGGCAATGATTTGATAAGGCTGATAAAGCCACCAGTAACCAGCGCACCTGCACCGATATATCTGATATAGCTTGACCAGACTGCACTTGCACCACCATTTTCAAAGGTTGCAATAATATCAGCGCCACCTGACGTTACGAGAAGGGGGATAAGTACCATCCAGCTGAGAAGTCCGCCACAGAACATAACTGATGAAATTTTTGGACCACAGATATAACCAACACTCATAACCGCTGGATAAATCTGAGTACCGATTGTACCGGCAAAGCCTTTGAATGTATAGGAAACTTCACCTGCAACGGCCTTAAGACCGTCAACAATAAATTTAAAAAGTGCCGCGAAGCCCATACCCGCAAAAACTGTTCCTGCACTTGAACCGCCCTTTTCACCTGCAAGAATTACTTCTGCACAAGCAGTACCTTCGGGATAAGGCAACGTGCCGTGTTCTTTAACAATCAAAGCGTTGCGAAGCGGCACCATAAAAGCAATACCCAAAATACCGCCAATTAAAGCAATAAGTGTAATTTCAACAATACTTGGCTTGTCCATAATACCTTCACTTGCCCAGATAAAAAGGGCAGGGAGGGTGAAGATTGCACCGGCGGCAAGGGATTCACCTGATGAACCGATTGTCTGCACCATATTCGTTTCGAGCACAGAGTTTTTGCGCATTACCATTTTAATTACGCCCATAGCAATAACTGCTGATGGAATTGAAGCTGAAACGGTCATACCGACCTTCAGTCCTAAATATGCGTTTGCCGCACCGAACACAACTGCCAAAATAACACCGACTATTATTGACGTAACAGTAAGTTCAGGTGTGATTTTGTCAGCAGGAATATAAGGTTTAAATTCGTTTTTGTTTTCCATAATTACTCCAATCTTTCACAATAAATTTATTTGCATCTTTCTAAAAGAGAAATAAGCGCGTTAAAAATCATTTCCGCCGATGAAATGCTCAGTCTTTCGTTGACCGTATGCACGTCATAAAGTGCAGGACCGATTGCAATACAGTCAAGTCCTTTAATGGCAGAAGTGAAAACGCCACATTCAAGTCCTGCGTGAATGGCCTCAACCTTTGGCTCAACTCCGCGAATATCCTTATATACCTCTTTGTAAAGAGTCTGAAGTTTGGAATTTTCTTTGAATTCCCAAGGCGGATAATGACCCGAAGTGTAAATTTCGCAAGGAACTATTTTAAAAAAGGTCTTCAGTTTTTCTTCAAGAAAACGAAGTGCTGATTTTTTGTTGCTTCTGAGAGTGAACAGTAAAGTGATTTTGTCGTCTTCCGTATTCAACACACCCAGATTTAACGATGTTTCAACGAGCCCCGTAATTTCAGCACTCATTTCAACAATACCGTTCGGCACACAAAGTAAAACGTAAATTATTTTCTCGCGGATTTCAGAGTGTAAAACTGAAAATTCTGCCTTTTCGCAGATTTGGACGTCTGCATCAAAATCTCTTTCACGTTCGTGAATTTCTTGCTTGATAATTTCAAAATAAGTTTCAGCATTTTGTTTGAAAGCATCGGGATTATTCACGCAAAGCTCAATTTTACAGAGGTTTGGTATCGCATTACCCTTGTCGCCGCCGTTGATACTTATAATATCAAAATCCGTAATACCTGAAACGTGATTTAAGAAACGGCCTGCAAGAATATCGGCATTAACCCGTCCCTTGTCGATTTCAACACCTGAATGTCCGCCTTGTAATCCCTTTAAGGTAACAACAACTCTTGTGCCTGATTTGTTTATACGGTCAAGTGGAATAACCGCCTTGAAATCACTGCCTCCTGCGCAGGAAACCGTAATTGCATCATCTTCTTCAGCGTCAAGATTTATCATTCTCTTTGCGGATAAAATATTCATATCAAGCCTTCCTGCACCAATCATACCGATTTCCTCATCAGTAGTAAAAACTGCCTGAATTTCAGGGTGGGCGAGGGTGTTGCTATCAAGAATTGCTAAAATCATAGCAACCGCAATGCCGTTGTCAGCACCGAGAGTTGTACCTTTAGCGCCGATTAAGTCACCGTCAATAAATAAATCAAGACCGTCTTTGGAAAAATCAATTTTACAGTCTTCGGTTTTCTGACATACCATATCAAGATGCCCTTGCAAAATAACGGGCTCAGACTTTTCATAACCGTAAGTTGCGGGCTTGAAAATCACTACGTTATCCGCATCGTCACGGATAACCTTTAACGAATGGCTTTCAGCGAATTTCACACAATAGTCAGCAATAGCATTCATATCTTCAGAACCGTGTGGAATACCGCATATTTCTTCAAAATATTTAAAAACTTTTTCAGGTTTAATATTTGCCAAAGTTGCCACTTGGTTGCCTCCTTAAAAATATTCTTGCATATTTTATCACAAAAGTGAAAACAACACAATAAAAGTTAATAATTTGACAATATTTAATTATGTTACTAATTTTTTGCAGAATAAACATGATTATTCAGTCAGAAAAAACCACTTTAGCCTTATACTAAAGTGGTTTCTTGTCATTTGTTCGATTAAGTATATAATCCACCGAAACGTTGTGGAAATCAGCCAGTTTAATCAGTATCTCGGTGGGAATGTCCAAATCCCCGCGTTCATAGTTACTGTAAACGCGTTGGCTACAGTTTAAAATCTCTCCCATCTCACGTTGAGTCAGGTCACTATCTTCTCTCAGGTCACGTATTCTTCTGTAAAGCATAAAAACACCACCAATGTTTAATAGTTTATGTTTTTATTATAAGTTTAGTGTATAATCCGCTATTGACATTTAGCGGGAAATCCGCTAAAATTGTCATAATAATACGGGTTTCTATGCTTTTTTACAAAATTTGACTCGGGTGTATGCTGTTAGGGTATAGAAATCAAAATTTTCAAACAATATAATTATTGTGACTATACGTATTATTACTAATTTTTTGGAGGTTTTATTTATGTATTGTCAAAACTGTGGAGCAGCAAACACAGAAAACACTCGTTTTTGCGCAAATTGTGGTAGTCAGATTGGAAATATTCAAGCAACAAATGTTAATCAGCCGATTAACGTGCCTCAAATAAATGCGCAGTACAATGATGCTCAAAATACATATCTTCAAAATCAAAATATGTATAATCCAATTATGACTAAAGAGGAATTTTCCGTAAAGTTTTTATCAAAAAACTCAAACAGTTGGGTAAAGGCTTTGTGGATTATTTGCTTCGTCACATCAGTGTTAGCTGTAGCTTCGTTGGGAATGGGAAACGTTATATCAATAATTGATATAGTGTTCTATCTTGTTTTTGGAATTCTTATTAAAAAGAAGCCTGATTGGAAATTTGCTTTAATCGTTACTTGTTATTCGGGCTTTGTCACGGTTTTATCTCTTGCATTAAGCGGTGTCGCTTCAGGCCTTTTTGCACTCGTTGCGGGAATAAACGCAATAAGAGTTTTGAAAAAACTTGATAATGCGTATAAAAACTATACAACTACAGGCATACTTCCGACCGAGATGCTTTAAAAAACGTTTTAATCAATTTTTTCTTGGAAAGGGATAAATATGATAATAAATCTTATTAAATCAAAGCAAATGTTCAGCTTGACCTTGCCTAACAAGGTGAAGGGACAATACTGGGTTTCGGATATTGACGAAAACGGAAAACCCCGTAAGTTAATCAGTATTGAAGCGATAAACGGGGAGTGGGTTGTTAAAAGTAATAAGTTTGTTTCAATTCTTAACGCTGAAAACAAACCTGTTGATAATACAGTATTAAAACATTCTAATTTTTTCAACCTGAAAATCAACGGAGTAGAAGAAAAGGTTAAGCTCTTTACGGAAAAAGTTGATGAGAGCAGACAAACCTTCCGTAAAATCGTAATTAAAAATTCTGATACGTTCACTATCGGCAGAACACCTGAAAATAATATTTGCTTTGAAAATAAGTTTGTATCAGGAAGACACGCAAAGCTTTCTTTTAACGGCGGTGCGTGGTCGCTTTTGGATACGGATAGCACAAACGGCACTTACGTTAACGGTTACAGAGTTGTTTCTAAAAACTTAATGCCGGGTGACCATATCTATATTATGGGTTTAAGAATTGTTGTAGGACGAAATTTCCTTGCAATCAATAATCCGGACGGTTTACTTAAATTAAATTCCAACAGCTTATCTGAATACATACCTCAAAAAGTAAAAACAGAGGCTGAAACCTTTGATGCACCTGATAAGGAATATTTTTTCAGGTCTCCGAGATTTCATCGTGAAATAGAACACGCTGAGATAAAAATAGACCCTCCGCCTCAAGCGCAAAAAACGGAAACGGTACCGATGGCTTTGATGTTGGGTCCGTCTTTAACTATGGGTATGGCATCACTCAGTACGGGACTTTTATCCGTAAGTAACGTTCTTTCAAACGGCGGAGAAATAACTCAGGCATTGCCGACTCTTATGATGTCTGTAAGTATGTTGCTGGGAACGGTGCTGTGGCCAATCCTTACTAAAAAGCATGAAAAAAAGGTTCAGTTGAAAAACGAACAGAAAAGACAAGAAAAATATTTGGCTTATCTTGACCATATTCGTGATGAAATAAAGCGTAAGTGTAAAGAACAAAGCGATATTCTTGCTGAGAATTTCATTTCGCCTGAGGAATGTGCAAATATTATTGCCGAAGAAAATCCAAAACTTTGGGAACGAGTTAACGGTCAAAGCGATTTCTTAACGTTGCGACTTGGCCTCGGCGATTTACCTTTGGATGCTGAAATTAAGTATCCTGAGAAAAAATTCACAATGGATGATGACAATTTGCAGGATGCAATGCTTTCATTGGGCAGTGAACCGAAACAGTTGAGCAACGTTCCTGTAAGTGTTTCTTTAGTTGATTATATTACAGTTGGCTTTTACGGAGAATATCAGCATACAACTAATATGTTGAAATCACTTGTATTACAGATGATTTCACTTCATAGTTACGACGAGTTAAAGATTATGCTGATAACTGATGAGTCAGATGCTGACGACTGGAGCTTTATCAGACCTATTTCGCATTTCTGGAACGACGATAAATCAATTCGTTTCTTTGCCACTAATGCCGATGAGGTAAAGGAGCTTTCAGCATATATTGAAAAGAATATTTTAACGAGAATGGGTGATTCAAGACAGAGTTACTCTGACTTTTCACCGTATTACGTGATAATTTCAACAAGCAAAAAGCTGAGTGAAAAGTGTGAAGCGTTTCAACAGTTGTTGAATTATAAAAATAATGCAGGTTTCAGTATTTTATTCTCTGCACCTGCACTTAAAGATTTGCCGAAAGAAACAAAGATGGTTGTATCGCTGAAAGCAGATAAATCCAGAGTCTATGACAGAGAGGATACCTCAGGACGCGGAATTTCTTTTGTATCCGATAAAATCAACGAAGCCGCTTTGGATAATCTTTCAATGGACATCGCAAACATTGAGTTGGATTTAGGCAGCCAGACGTACTCGTTACCTAATATGATAACTTTCCTTGAAATGTTCAACGTCAGCAAAATTGACCATTTGAACTCGTTGACAAGATGGAAAGAAAACAATCCTACAATTACTTTGCAAACACCGATTGGTGTTGATTCATACGGTGAGTCCTTCAACCTTGACTTGCATGAAAAATATCACGGACCTCACGGTCTTGTTGCAGGTATGACGGGTTCAGGTAAATCCGAATTTATTATTACGTATATTCTTTCGTTGGCTGTTAATTACCACCCTGATGAAGTCGCTTTCATTCTTATTGACTATAAGGGCGGCGGATTAACGGGCGCGTTTCAGGATGATGACCGCGGCGTTAAGTTGCCTCATCTTGCAGGTACAATCACTAACCTTGACGGTGCGGCGGTTAAAAGGTCTCTTATTTCAATTCAAAGTGAATTGAGAAGACGTCAGGCAATATTCAACGAGGCTCGAAAAATTTCAAACGAAGGTACAATGGATATTTATAAATATCAGCAGTTGTATCGTGATAAGGTCGTTACGGAACCCGTACCGCATTTGTTCATTATATCCGACGAGTTTGCAGAGCTCAAAACTCAACAGCCTGAATTTATGGAACAGCTTATCAGTGCGGCTCGTATCGGTCGAAGCCTTGGTGTTCACTTGATTCTTGCTACACAGAAGCCAAGCGGTGTTGTTGATGACCAGATTTGGAGTAACAGTAAATTCAGAGTTTGTCTTAAGGTTCAGGAACGTGCAGACAGTCAGGATATGATTAAATGTCCTGATGCCGCCGAGCTTTCACAAACAGGTCGATTCTATCTTCAGGTCGGTTTCAACGAGTTGTTCGCTCTTGGACAGTCTGCATGGTGCGGAGCCGAATACGTTCCGACTGAAACCGTTGAGAAATCAGTGGATTCAAGCATTCAGGTAATTGACAATCTCGGCAGAGTTCTTATGAACGTCAAGCCAAGCAAGAAAAAAGTTGCACAGGGCAGCAAATTAAAACAAATCGTTGCGATTGTAAAATACCTTTCAGACCTGGCGACAGAAGAAAAGGTTGACGTGAGACCGCTGTGGCTTGACCCGATTCCTGAAAGAATTTTTATTGATGAGCTTGAAACAAAATATTCACAGAAATCTTCGGGAGTAGTGCTTAATCCTATTGTTGGTGAGTACGACGACCCGTTCAATCAAAAACAAGGTGTTCTTACGGTTCCGTTCTCTGCTGAGGGCAACTGCTTGATATACGGCGCTACCGGTAACGGTAAGTCAACATTCCTGACGGGTATTTGCTATTCACTCATTAAAAATCATACACCTGACGAGGTTAACGTTTACATTATGGACTTTGGTTCAGAAACGTTGAAAATGTTTGAAAAAGCACCTCACGTTGGCGGAGTGATTGTTTCGTCAGATGAAGAAAAAACGTTGAATTTCCTCAAAATGCTTAAAACAGAGATGGAAAACAGAAGAAATCTCTTCTCTGAATACGGCGGCGACTATGCTAGCTATTGCCGTAACAGCGGTAAAACGGTACCTAACATAGTTGTTCTTGTTAACAACTATTCAGGCTTTGCGGAGCAATATGAAGACCTTCAGGAACTTTTCTATCTGGTTTCAAGAGACGGTGTTAAATATGGTATCTATTTCGCAGTTACTGCAGTCAGCACAAATGCTGTCAGATATAAAACCCAGCAGAACTTTAAAACAATGCTCACAATGCAGCTCAACGACCCATTGGATTATCCAATTATTGTTGGTAAAACAGAGGGATTGATTCCGTCAAAGTTCAAGGGACGTGGTTTGGTTGCAATGGATAGGGTTTATGAGTTCCAGACAGCCCGTTGTACTGATGCTGACGATGTTCAGGATTTCGTAAGAGGTTATTGTGCAGAGCTTCGTGAAAAGGCAACATCATTTGCAAAACCAATCCCAGTTCTTCCTGATACAGTTTCAGCGGATTATGTGATGCCTTATGCAGACGGCTTAGTGAAGGTTCCTGTGGGCGTCGGCAAGAAGAACTTGAATGTTGTAACTATCAATCTTAATGATAAGGTTATTTATCCTGTATTCAGTCAGGATGTGAACGAAACTGTCAGCTTTGCCGAAGAATTTACAAAGGTTCTTTCTGCAAGTGTAAAAACGGTAGTTGTTGATGCAGAAAAATCAGTTGATTATTCAAAATGCGGTTGTGAAATCATCAATAACGATTTTGAAGGCTTTGTTCAGGAAATCTTTACAGATATGGCAACGAGAAACAATACGTATAAAGATGCAAATCTTGACCTTTCTTCACTTGACGGTTTTGAAGAAAAAGTATATGTCTTTGTCGGTGTTAAGAGATTTATTGAACAGTTGTCTCAGGACGGAAAAGAAAAGTTTAACGTTCTGTTGTCAAAGGCTGAAAGTTTTTATAAACTTCACTTCGTATTTGCCGAAAGCGTATCATCAATGAGTGGCTATACTTATGACGAGTGGTACAAGACCAATATCAAAGGCTCTGAGGGCTTGTGGATTGGTGACGGTATTGCTGACCAGTACACGTTGAAACTCAGCAAGGTAACAAGTGAGCTTTATGAGGAAATCGGAGTGGAATACGGCTTCTCTGTTGTAAGAAACAGACAGACTCTTATTAAACTTCTTTCTTCAGAAATAAATGAGGAGGTTGAGTAATATGGATAAGGTTTTAGTAGAAATTTTTGTACCGGTGCTCGACCGTTCGTTTGATATGTTTATTCCAAGAACTTCTTCAATGGCTCAGGTTCTTGAGTTAGTGAAAAGAGCCGTTAAAGAAATGTCGGACGGTCGCTTTGTGGCAGACGAAAACACAGCAATTTGTCACAGAGAAGACGGCGCAATCATCAATATTAACTTGTCAGTTGCGGAGCTGGAAATCAAAAACGGCTCCAAGCTGATGTTAATATAAAATAATTATTATGGGAGGTCATTTTTATGGCAACAACAATTCAGGTAACACCGGGAGAGTTAGAGTCAGCTGCAGGTAGAATCGAAGGTTTAGCAGCAGATTACAAAGCACAGTATGAAGCTCTTTACAATGAAACTAATGCAATGCATTCAACTTGGCAAGGTGAAGACAATGTGGCATTCGTTAATCAAATCGAAGGTTTCAAAGAAGATTTTGGGAAAATGCATTCATTAATGCTTAATTACGCTGATTTTCTTAGAAAGAGTGCGGCACATTATCGTGAAACTCAGGACACAATCATTACTGAAGCAAAAAAATTAACTAATTAAAGGGAGGTTTTAAAAATGGCAAACGGAATTCAAATTTCCACTCAAACATTGCATGATACAGCACAAAAGGTTAGAGATATAAATAAAGCTTTAGACCAGAAACTTGCAGATATCAATAAAAATATGAACGACCTCGAAGCAACTTGGAAAAGTGAAGCAGCAACAGATATCAGAGCTGCAATGAATGCTCTTGGACCACGTTTTGAAGAGTATAGAAATGTTGTTGAATCTTACGCAAAATTCCTTGTAACCACAGCAACAAGCTATGAAACAACAGAAAGCACAATTAAAAGCAACGCAAATCAATTTAAATAATTGATTTGAATATGGGTGGGTGTGTTATCCACACCCACTCACCTAAAATCGAAAATAACAGATATTTTATCTTTTAAATATATAAAAAATTGAAGGGGATTAAATTATGAAAAGGTTTATTGCAATTTTATTGGTGATAACAACTTTGTTGGGTATGATGACTTGTTTGTCAGGTTGTAAGGGTAATAGTTATATTACTAAGGGTGAATTGCTTAATATGCTTTGTGATTCTTTTGGTATGTATAGTTATTCAAGTAGTGAGCCATACACAGAAACGGTTAAAGAAGATAATAAGTACTTCACAGCAGTTCAAGCATCATATGAATGGGAAATAATCAATGACAAAAGTATTAATATTGAAGAAAAAGTTGATAAAGACTTTTTGGCTTCAGTGTTGGTAAAATCCGTTGGTATAGCAGATGCTAGTGAAATGTCTAATGAAGAACTTACACAATATGCTGTAAACAATAATTATGTTGATTTTTCATATCGAGGAAGAACTGACGGTATGCGCTATGTTACCTATGAAGAGGTAACAGCATCTCTTAGCCAAAGTGTTAAAATGTGGAGTGAAAAGAAATTTTCTACGCCTGTTGAGAAAATCACATATGGTGAAAATACTCACCAATTAACTGAGTATGATGATAGCATTATTAGTAATGCAGATGGAACTATCTCACTTTCTGCTGATTTAGCGAGAGAAGTAAAAGTTGGAGACACTTATGTTGCAAATGACCCTATAACCGATTCACCAAAACTTTATAAAGTGGAATCTGTTACTACAGTAGATGATATGATTGTTATAACTCCGGAAGATAAACAACCAGAATTAGAAACATCTATCCAAGAATTAGATGCTTCAGGCTCTGTTACACCAAATCTTACAGAGTGTATGATTACAGATGGTCTGGGCAATTTAATAGGTGGTAATACAAACATAGAGTCACAAACAAACAATAATTCCGAATCAGCCACAGTTACACCATTGTTATATAAATCAAACGATGATACGTCGGTAGAAAATTTAGCAAATCCCAAATTAGCTTTGAATTTTGAAATAGATGGAATAAAAATTACTGGTTCTGTTTCATCTAACAAAATTAGTTTTAAAGCTAAAGGTGATATATATACTAATAAAAGTAAAACTGTAAAAGTTTCGGTTGACAAATCTTATGATATAAAGGATATCAGTTTTGATTATGACTATGATATTGAATGGTTTAAGCTTAAGTATGCATATGCAAAATTAAACTATACAACTGTTGATACGACGAAAGTTGGAATTAAATACGAAGATAGTTTGGATAATAGAGATGACCCATGGAACATTCATAGTATAAAGAATAATGGCTTTCAAAAGCAAATAAATGATTCTATCCATGGAACATTATCTAAGTTACAAGGGAAAGCTGGCAAAACTATTAAAATTTGTGATGTACCTGTTTATACAAATGGTGTTGTAAGTTTTAATATTATAGTTCAATTGAAATTCAGCATTTCAGGTCAAGTTGAACTTGTTGTTACAACAAGTAATGCTAAGGGTATAGAATACAAAAATGGTAATATTAGATACATAAAGGAAGAAAAGAAAGACACTGATATAAAATTATCTGCAAAAGCAGAATTAACGTTATATATAGGTGCCGCGTTTAAAGCTGTTGGTGTTAATATTGTTGGATTAGGTATGGAAGGTGGTATAGGCGCAAAAGGTTCTGTAATAATTCATGTTATAGACCAAGATAAGCACCTTATAACAGAAGTGAATACAGAGGTAGACCTAAGTGTAACCGAGGGAAAAATTTCTTCTCTGAGAGGTTTAAGCATTTCTTCTGAAAACGGAAAGAATATAACATTAAATGCGGAAATCTGTTTTGATTACAAAGTCTATGGAATTTTAAAATTTACTCTTGATACAGAAAGTGTCATAGGAAAAATATTTAAAGGTAGTGAAATTGAAATTTATGGAGAAAAAAATGCAACAATAGATGCTTGGTCTGGACATATTGAAGATGGTGTAAATGTAAAAAAATGCACAAGAGAATATAAGATTGAAGATGATGAAGAGAAAACAACGGAAGTTGTAGAGGAAAATTCACAAGAAGACTCAACTGCTTCTAATAACAATGAAAGTGCAAATCAAAACGAAAATAATGATGATAGTATTTTAAATTCAGAGTACCTTGATATTGATACATATTTTATAAGTTTAGCAGTTGGAGAAACTTGTAATATAAGAATCGAAAAAATACCTACTGGATATGAACAATCAGATGTAATATTTAAATCATTGGACGAAAGCATTGTAAAAGTGGATTCAAATGGAAAAATCAGTGCCATAAGTTCTGGAACTACGAAGATAGTTGTACAAACTAAGGACGGAAAGTTTAAACAAGAATGCACAATGTATGTAGTAAGTTCAAATAATACAACAACATTTATTCCACTTTCTTATATGTTCGAGGTAAGTGAGGGATACAGTTTATGATTTTTGAATATAAACAGATAGAAATACATCCCAATATACAACACGCTATATATAATGGAAAAGTAGTGGGTATAGGTTCTTCTTCAGCTCATTTCGTTGCTTCTTTGAATTTCCAAGAAAGAAAGTATAATATTACGACTGATTCGGATGGAAGAATACTAATAAAAGGAAATGATATCGTAGTAGGTGAGATTAAGCAAGAACTCAAAAACATAAGTTTTCGAAGTAATATCAATTCTAAAATTCCTTGTTTTGATTTTAAGGTGAACGAAAAAAAATTTGTTGTTTACCATATTACATTTTTGAAAAAAAATCATAACTTTTATCAAATTGAAGAGAATAACAAGATTGTTGGAATGATACAAAAAGATGATAAGGTCGTAAACTATAATCATAAATATTTTTGCTATTCTGATTCAAATGAAATGTTTCAATACATGGCTTTGTGGTGCTTGTTTTTACAAAGCTCAAAGTATTATACTTTTATGACTTCGGGAGAAGGTAATGTGGTAAGACGAAGATTAAGCTGCTCAAAAAAGCATATAAGAGATATGTATGACCCGTCGTTTATTCAAAGAGTAAAAATGAATGATGGAGTTATGGACTAACAAATAGAGGTGCGATATGGCAATTAATATTTCAGCGGCGAACAATCAGGCCGGACAATTAAATTCTTATGCACAGCAGTTACGCAGTGCAAAAACTCAGCTTAATACATATAAATCTACAATATCAAGCAACTGGTCCGGTCAGGAGGTTCGTTATATCGTTCAGGCAATTGACGATACTATTGCTCAAATTGACGGTATCATCAGAGACTTGAATAGCCTTAGCACCG
Organism: Candidatus Fimenecus sp.; assembly: GCA_045633505.1. GTDB lineage: Bacteria > Bacillota > Clostridia > Oscillospirales > Acutalibacteraceae > Fimenecus. The sequence continues at coordinate 18,295 of JAZQYK010000018.1, forward strand.
ATGTTATAAATTCGGCTCTTCAGATTAGAAGAGAAGAGGAGGCCGCTGCTGCCGCAGCTCGTGCAAGAGCCCAGAAGCAACAGCGCATTCAGGCGGCTCAAACAGCTTATAACAAGGCTGTGGATGAATATGAAGACCTTGCTAAAGAAATGGAAGAACTCGAGAAAAAGCTTGATAAGAAACCATCACTTCGCAAGGACAAAAAATTCAAAAAGCAATATGAAGAATTGAAAAAGAAACTTGAAGAAGCACAAAAGAAATGTCAATCCTGCAAAACAACACTTGATGCGGCAAGAAGGTAATTAGTAATGAATAAAATTAAAATCGCAAACAAAATGGGTATAACCCAGCTTATAATCAAAAGCCTTAAAGGTCAACAGGTTAATGAAAACGAGGTTTATGCAATCAACTCAAACAGAGTTCCGGGATTGCTTCATCTTGACGTAATGCAAAAAGGTACTTCCTTTAAGCTCATCTATAATATTACGGGATTTGTCACGTTAGCTGATTATCTCAGAACACCTCTTAACAAACAGTCTTTTGCAGGGCTTTTGCAAAACATCCTTGCAAATTGTAAGGCTATGGAATCATCATATTTCAATCTTCAGTACGTGCTGATGGATATGAATCAGGTGTTTATCAATCCTAACACACAGCATATTTATTTTATTTATCTTCCAATACAATACTTTGAAAATCAAACGTCCTTCAGGGAGTTCCTTCTTGGAATAATTCAGCACGGAACTTTTGCGGCAGGGGAAGATAACAGCTATGTAAGGGATTATATCAATATTCTTAACAGCGGAATTAATTTCTCGGTTTTTGAGTTGGAAGAATACGTTAACAGACTTCTTGGACAAAACGTAACAAACATTCAGGACGTTGAATGTCCAAACTGTCGAGCAAAAGTGAAAAAAGGTACTAATTATTGTAATCAGTGCGGTTCAAGAATTTATGGTAACACGGGTGGTACGGGTAAAGGCGTTTACGACCCGCTTGCCGATGCTGAAAAAGAAGAAAAAATTCCTGAAGCGCCTCCAAAAGAATATATTCCTGAAACGAAAAAGGATAATACTCAAGGCTTGAGCGACGGTACCACTGTTTTAGGCGCTGACCCGGGCGGAACGACGGTTTTAGGCTCCGAAGAGCTTGAAACTCCCGTTTATCCATATCTTATCCGTGAGAAAAATAACGAAAAAATTTCTGTTAATAAACCTTCCTTCAGAATTGGCGCTGAAAGAAAATACGTTGACTATTGGGTGAGTGATAACAGTACAGTAAGTCGTAGTCACGCGGACATAATTACCAAGGATAAGCGATATTACATAATCGACCTTAATTCAACAAATAAAACTTATGTTGATAACCGAGCAATCGCTATTCAAAAAGAGGTTGAACTGTTTAACGGAACACGAATTCGTCTGTCAAATGAAGATTTTGTTTTCTATGTTGAATCTTAAGAAGGTGAAAATATGAATTATCAGATAATATTGCATACTGACGTAGGAATAAAAAAAGACACCAATCAGGACAGTCTTTGCGTAAAACAAGCACAAACACAAAAGGGGAATATACTACTTGCGGTTATTTGCGATGGTATGGGCGGTCTTGAAAAAGGTGAAGTGGCAAGTGCAACGGTAATAAACACCTTTTCAACGTGGTTTGAGAATGAATTGCCAACAATGCTTTCATCGGAAACGTTCTATGAAGATATAAAATATCGCTGGGACAGAATGATTAAAGAGCAAAATCAAAATATCGGCGAATATGGACGGTATAATCATATTCAGCTTGGTACGACTATTTCGGCTATGCTGATTTTTGAAGACGGAAGATATTTAATCGCTCATGTAGGCGACTCAAGAGTATATAAAATTACGGATAACAGTATCAACGTGCTGACTCTTGACCAAACCTTGATGGCTCAAAAGATCCGCAACGGAACAATGACACCTGAAGAAGCGGCGAGAGACCCTCGAAGAAATATGCTTTTACAGTGTGTTGGCGCTTCAAAAACTGTTGAGCCTGATTATATTGAAGGTGTAGTGTTACCAAACGAATGCTATATGCTTTGTTCAGATGGTTTCAGACACGTGGTAACAGATGAAGAAATACAAAGTGCTTTCAAACCGTCAATATGCACTTCAGAGATGTTTATGAAGAATAATGCAATAAAAATGGTTGAATTGAACAAGCAACGAAACGAAACTGACAATATATCAGTTATCTTATTTAAAACGGTTTAAGGCGGTGAGGTTTTTTGGCAAGTATCGGACAAGTTATCGATGACAAATATGAAATACTGAAATTGATTGGTCAAGGCGGTATGTCAAGAGTTTATCTTGCAATGGATAAACGTCTTAACAAACAGTGGGCAATTAAAGAAATTGAAAAAAGAGCTAAAGATAAGAATAACGAAATTGTTATTCAAAGTGCTATTGCGGAGGCAAACCTCATCAAGCAGTTGGACCATCCTGCAATTGTAAGAATCGTTGATATTATAGATAACGGTGATGTTATTTATATTATTGAAGACTATATTGAAGGTGAAACGTTAAGTTCGGTTTTAGAAACTCAGGGCGCTCAGCCTCAGGAATTGGTAATTGAATGGGCAATGCAGATTTGTGAGGCTTTGGAATATTTACATACTCGTAAACCGCCTATAATTTACCGAGATATGAAGCCCGCCAATATTGTTGTGCACCCTGATGGAATGCAACTGAAACTGGTAGACTTTGGGATTATGCGGCAGTATGATCCTAAAAAGACTCAAGATACGACAATCTTGGGAACAAAAGG
>JAZQYK010000019.1:0-7965 GCA_045633505.1 Candidatus Fimenecus sp.
ACCCAAGCCATACCAACGAGGTACATTATTAAAATGCTAGTCTCCAGTATTAAAAATATTAGGTTTATGTTTATCGTTTTTAATAAAAAATCCCTATTCTCGTTGTAGAAATAAAAATAAATTCCAACCGTTATAAAGCAAGTTGCCATAACGAGATATATCAAGTTTTTAACCGTCCCCTCGCCTTGAATAAAGGTTACCAAAGCGCTCCAGTTAAACCCTGCGTTTACGTACAAAATAACAAAAAATCCCAGTATAAAAATTGCGGTATGTAAAGCAAACCACGCAATCGTTCGGGTATAATCTTGCCTTGTCCATTCAATTAATTTTTTTGATTGTAATTTCGTTTGCCAAAAATAATGCCACGCAAAGCGCAAGTAATACAAACGACGTAATTTCAAAGGTTGTGGCAGTTGCAACAAAGCCGAAAATCAGTTGCACTCCAAAGCCTATACCGTAAGCACCGCCCATGTGAAACCCTGTAATATCCGCTGAATATTCAGTTCCAAAGCGGTCAGGAACACTGTGCAATATGCTTGGAAAAATCGGACCAAAGCCGATACCGATAAGCAACAAACCCAAAAGTGAGATTTTACCAATAGGCAAAGCTAAAAGTATAATACCTGCAAAAGACGTTCCGATTCCCAAACGAATCATCGTGTTGTCGGACGCTTTCATTGAAATAAAGCCTGAAATAATTCTGCCAACTGTTATTCCGCAGAAATATAAAGATATCCATTTTGCCGCTTCGTCAGGTTCTAACGTATGAATATGAACAAGGAAAGACGCTCCCCAAGTACCGAGAATGAATTCCATACTGCAATAAATGCCTTGCGACAAAAGACTTGTAAGAACGCCTTTGATTTTGAGTATTTCAAAAAGGCTCTTCTTATTTTCGGTCGTTTCAGTTTCAACTGTATTTTCTTTAATTGTTCGCCATTTTTTAAGGGATAAAGCAATAATTATTGCTATTGAAAGCTGTAACAACGCGATTACACGATAGCCGTTTCGCCAAGAGCTTAGTTCCTCTGTTAAAAACAATGATAATATCAGCGGACTGATTGTAACGCCGATACCCCAAAAAGCGTGAAGCCAGTTCATGTGTTGCGCCTTATAATGAAGTGATACGAAATTGTTAAGTGCCGTATCAATTACACCCGCACCGTAGCCTAATACTACTGCACCAAGCATCATTACAACAATATTAGGTGAAATACTCATAATAAACAAGCCTAACACCGTAAGAAACGTAGAAACCAAGGTAACTAAAGGCGTACCGAATTTTCGTATAACCTTACCTGCAACAAAACTTACACCGCCGACACAAACACCCGTAATAATACCGTAAAGAGATGCAAAACTTTCTGCAATTTCAAAATCCTTATGTACAACGGGCCACGCCGCGCCAAACAACGAGTCAGGTAATCCAAGAGATATAAAAACAATGTAAATAACTACTAATATTGCTATCAAAATTTCACCGCCGTCTATGTTCATTGTTATAATCGCAGATTAGTATATTATATTTTCAAATTTTAGTCAATCTGTTTCTTGACATTAGTTTAATATGGTAATATAATTTAGTAGTTACTAAAACGTTCAACCAATTTCAAGAGAGGAGGCAGAAAAATGTTTAGACATATTTATTCATTTAGAAACGAATGGCGTGCAAGCCGAATTTCTGCGTCCTTATCGGTACATTTCTCTACTTGCGATTGATTTTTTCATTTGGGATATTGTACTTTTTACCGCCGCAGAATTTCTGCGGTTTTTTGTTTCTATTTACTAATGAAAGGAGAAAACTTATGAGATGGATTAAACTTCACGAGCCAGTTAAGGTTCCCGTTATTAAAAACGTAATCTTCGCATTGAAACTTGTGTGGGAAGCTGACAAAAGACTTTTAATCGGCTATTTTGTTACTGAAATTGCAAATAAAGTTTTGTCAATGTACGTGCAGAACATTTTATTTTTGAAAGTACTTTTAAGCATCATTGACGGCGACGCTGATTTCAAGACCTATTTTACATATTTACTGTTATTCTTCGGTGTGTATTTCTCGGTAAACGTAATTTCAGCCTTTGCTACACGCGAACGACTTGTTGCTACTAAAATCGTACTTAAAAAGCTAAATAACAAGATTTTTGAAAAGGCTACTCAATTAGACGTAAGCTGTTATGAAAACCCTGATTTTTATGACAAATATCAACGTGCTACACTTGTATTATCGTCAGGTTATTATGACCTTTTATGCTGGGACGTTGCCGCAATTGTTGGTGGAATTATTGCGCTTATCTGCGTAATCGGTACTGTTACAGTTATAAATCCGATGTACTTGTTATTTTTATTACCTGTCACTCTGGTTTTTGCTATTGAAGTTTTAAAAAGCAAAGCCGTATATAAGCGTGACCTTGAAATGACCACAAACAACAGAATTAAAGCGTATATTCAGCGCACTATGTTCTTAAAGGAATACTCCAAGGATATGAGAACGTCGAATATTTTTGCGGTACTGATTAAAAGGTTCAAATTAGCAATTGACTCAAATATTGTTATTCTTAAAAAATACGGAATAAAGCTGTTTCTTTACAGTATGATAAGCTCTTTATTCAGTGATTTTATTCCGATTATCGGCACTTATGCTTTTGCAGGGTATCAATTTATCTATACAAATGCGCTTTCAATTTCTTCATTTTCTGTCGTGCTTTCATCAATCAACTCTGTGAGAGACTCAACAATGAGTATTGCCGAAGGTTTTGATGAAATGACACAGATGGCTTTGTTCTTCCAGAATTTGCGTGATTTCTTTGAATATGAGCCAAAGATTACTGATGGTGGCAAGGACGCAGGTGAATTTGAGAGCATTGAATTTAAAAACGTATCCTTCAAATACCCTGATACAAGCAAGATAATTCTTAAAAATGTTTCCTTTAAAATCAACAAAGGTGAAACAATTGCCATTGTCGGTGTTAATGGTGCCGGTAAATCAACACTTGTCAAGCTGTTGTTAAGATTTTACGATGCTGACGAGGGTGAAATTCTGTATAACGGCGTAAACGTCAAGGAATATAACGTACAGTCGCTTCGCGGCGCTTTTGCAACCGTATTTCAGGATTACAAGAATTTTGCTGTTTCAGTTAATGAAAATATTATCTGTCACGAATGCAGTGATGAGGAAAAAGCACTTGCCGAAAAGGCGCTTCGTCAGAGTGGTGTGTGGGACAAAATCCAAAGTCTCCCCAAGGGCGCTGACACAGCCCTTACCCGTGAATTTGAGATTGACGGCGCAGGTCTTTCAGGCGGTGAAAATCAAAAGGTTTCTGCGGCACGACTTTTTGCAAGAGATTTTGAGATTGCAATTCTTGACGAGCCAAGCTCTGCTCTTGACCCTATTGCCGAATACAAAATGTATGAAAATCTTATTGAGGTTACAAAAAATAAGACCGTTATTTATATTTCCCACAGACTTTCAAGCGCTGTGCTTTCTGACAGAATTTTCGTGCTTGGTGACGGCACCATTCTTGAATCGGGAAGTCATCAGGAGCTTATGGAGCAGAACGGTGAATACAGCAAAATGTTTACACTTCAGGCTTCAAGCTACAAGGGTGAAAGCGAGGTGAGTGAAAATGTTTAAGAAAAAAGAAAAAGAAAAGACACTTCACTCAATGCCTTCAAATATTTTCTTTTTTGTAAAATTGATGTTCAGCGTTTCTCCCCTTCTCGTTATCGGCGAGTTTATTTGGGGATTATTGATGATATTACCTAACAACTTAATCCGCGTTATCGGTGTTAAGTATATTATTGACGTTGTGAGCGAAGGTACTGATTTAGAACGTATTTTCGGCGCTGTTGCAATTATTGCCATAGTTTTAATCGGTTCAACCTTTATTTCCTGGTTATTCAGGGAGTTCATCTGGAACATCGAAAAAGAAAAGGTTTATTATGGACTTAACAAAAAACTTTATGACAAAGCAAGAAGTCTTGACCTTGAGTCTTATGACAACCCTGAATTTTACAACAATTTCATTCTTACAATTGAGTCGTCATCCACAAGTATTCAAGGACTTTTAGGTCTTGTGAGAATGTATTTCGGTCACATTATTTCACTTGCGGCAGTATCATCCGTACTCTTTACAATTGACCCTTGGTGTCTCGTTATTATTTTAAGTGTAATTTGCATTTTTCTTCCAATCAGCAAAAAAGTCGGAACTCTTATGATGGAGCGTCGAATTGAGAATGCAAAATTCCACAGAAGAAGCGACTATTTTCAACGGGTTTTCTATTTGCAGGATTATGCTAAAGAAGTTCGCATGAACAACATTTCACCTTTGCTTATCGACAGATATAACGATGCGGCAGACGACGTTATCAATAATCAAAAGAAATATTGGAACAAGATTTCTGCGCTTAACTGTACTCAGACCGTAGGTGTTCAGGGGTTGGGATTTTTGTTTATACTACCCCTGTATTTAGGCTATTGCGTACTTGTAAAGGAAACGCTTTCCGCAGGTGATTTTGTCGCCACCTTCAACGGCGCTCATTCAGTGGCAATGTCATTCCAATTCCTTACGATATGGGCATTGGCGCGTTTTTCTGAGCAAGGCAAAATGATTGACAAATACCGCGAGTTTTTAAAGGCTGATTTCAAAATCAAAAACGGCGGTGAAGAAGCCGTGAAAACCGAGCCTAAAGAAATCACGGTTAAAAATCTTTCATTCACCTACCCCAACAACGACAAGCCGACGCTTGAGGACATCAATCTTACAATCAAGCCTTATGAAAAAATTGCTTTAGTTGGTTATAACGGCGCGGGTAAAACAACACTTACAAACCTGTTATTAAGGCTTTATGATGCGACTGAGGGTGAAATTCTTATTGACGGTGAAAACATTAAAAATGCTACGGCAGACTCTCACCGTGACCGTTTTGCCGCAGTTTTTCAGGATTTTCAGATTTTTTCGTGCTCATTGGGAGAAAACGTGGCACTTGACGTTAACGCCGATGAAAAACGTGTGTGGGATGCATTAAACCACAGCGGATTTAACAAAGAGCTGAAAAACGGAATTGACTCTGAACTGTTGCGAGAATTTGACGATGACGGGGTTATGCTTTCAGGTGGCGAAGCACAGAAAACAGCCATCGCACGAGCATTTTACAAGGATTGTCCTTACGTTATTCTCGACGAGCCAAGCGCAAACCTTGACCCCGTTGCTGAATATAATCTTAATCAGGCTATGATTGATGCGGCGCAACACAAGACTGTTATTTTCATTTCTCACAGACTTTCAACAACAGTCAATGCTGACAAAATCTATGTTATGGAAAATGGCAGAATCATTGAAAGTGGCAGTCATCAGGAGTTAATGGATTTAAACGGTACTTATGCCTACATGTTCAATCTTCAGGCAGAAAAATACAAAAACGAGTGATTTTATGAAAATATATGCTCCCGATTATTATAAAAGTTTCAAATGTATTGCTGATAAGTGCAACCACAGTTGTTGTATCGGTTGGGAAATTGACATTGATGACGATACATTTAAGTTTTATAAAAGTATTGATACGGATTTTGGCAGAAAAATAATGAATAATATCAATCAGCAGGGCGATTGCAGTTGTTTCAGGCTGACACAGAATGAAAGATGTCCTTTTCTAAACAAAGATAATCTCTGTGAAATTATTTTAAATCTTGGTGAAGATGCACTTTGTCAGATTTGTAGAGACCATCCGAGATTCAGAAGTTTTTACAGCGACAGAATTGAAATCGGTCTCGGTCTTTGCTGTGAAGAAGCATCAAGACTTATTTTAAGCCAGTCCTCACCTTTTCGGCTTGACGCTATTGAAACTGACGATAAACCCGAAGTTTTGACTGAAGATGAAATTGAGTTTTTCAAATATCGGAATATTGCTTTTGATATTCTTCAGGACAGAGAGTTTTCAGTTGATGAAAGAGTTGAAAATCTTAAAGAATTTTTCAAGATAGAATTTAATGATAAATCTATTCCCCAGTGGTGTGATTTTTATTTATCTCTTGAAATTTTAGATGAAAAATGGGCAGAATTGCTTAACAAATTAAAAACGTCCCATCAAGACACGTTACCTGATGAGACCCTGCTTTACGGTGAAAATCTTATTTGTTATTTTATTTACCGTCACTTTTCAAACGCGCTTTATGACGGAAATTTTAAAGGCTGGTTATCTTTTGCAATTTTGGGATATGAGATGCTCAAAGCACTCTGTCAAATGAAGTATAATTCCTTTGAGGATTTAGTTGAATATGCAAGGCTTTATTCAAGCGAGATTGAGTATTCACAAGAAAACATTGACGCTTTAATCAATGAATTATAAAAACAAGGCTGTTCAATTGAACAGCCTTAATTTTTTATCTTTCGGGAATTTCTTCCAAACCGATTGCCACACGCAATATAATTCGTGCATCAATCAGTGAAATGTTTCCATCCTTATTAACGTCAGCAGAAAGTCCTTGCACAGTCTCAAATTCACTATCCGTTGAAATTGCCTGAAGAACAATTCTCGCGTCAATAATTGAAATTTTACCGTCGTCATTAACGTCGCCAAGCGTGTAAAGGTATTCCAACATTCCAATTGCTTTATTTATTATGGCGATGTGCTCTTCAATCAAGCCTTGCTCCGCCAATGAATAACCGCTGATGTCAACGTTTACGATTTCGTCAAGCACCGCTAACGATTCGGGAGTATAAATGCTTCTGTCAAGATTTTCAACAGTTTCCATTACTTCGTTGTATTCCGTATAATCTGCTTCTCTGTATTCAAAAGCATTTTCAACGTAAGCAGTCGTTATTGTATTTTGCGTAACTCCGTCATCGCTTGTGATTACACAGTAATAAGCCGTTGCGCCATCTTCTCGCGAAGGTTCATAATAGAACTTATTTGCCCCCTCAATTGCAACACCGTTTTCATTTGAAAGAGTGTCATTTTTATACCATTGATATGTACAATTATATCCTAATGCATAAGCAATAATATATTTTTCTTCAGCGTCAACAATTGGTTGTAATTCATAAACAATTGCAGGAAGTTCTCTAAATTCTTTTTGCTCCTCATTTGCATAAGTTTCAGCAAAAGTGCCTTTAAAGCCATATACTACAAAATCACCTTCCGGTGTTTCGGAAGTAATACTCTCAGTTATTGACGGCAACACAAGGCCTTGCAAGGTTGATGGCAGGTCGGCAATTGTTGTTGCTGAGTCAAACTGAAGATATTCGAGGCTTGAATTACTGAAAGCACTGTTATTTATTGTTGTAACTGATGGTAACCACAGAGATTTTAAAATTGTACATCCTGAAAAAACATAGTTGTTTATTGTCTTAAGCTTTGGCATATACATAAATCGAAGCTTTGTACAATTTGAAAATGTATAGTTATCAATAGTTTCTGCCTCTGGTAATGAGATAGCACTAAGAATTGAGCAACCTGAAAAAGCATTACTTTGAACACTATTCGCAAGTGGAAATTCGATTTTTTCAAGTGCAGTGTTAGAAAATGCATAAGTACAAATTGTAGTTGCAGCAGGAAAATCAACATGATTCAAAGAAATACAATTCTGGAAGCAATTTTTACCAATGGTCATACATTTTTCTGCAGTAACTGATAACAATGCTTTACAACCATTGAACACGCCCTCATTGAGAATTACAATTTCAGAGAGTTTGACACTTGTTAAATCAGAGCTTCTGAAAGCAAATTTAGCAACAGATTGTGCATTTGACAAATCAATATCTCCCAAATTCTGCGAGTTTTCAAATGCGGAAGATTCAATTGTTTTCACATTTGAAAGGTCAACATTCTGAAGACTGTTACAGCCTGAAAATGCCTTTGAACCGATTCTTGTTAACTGAGAAAATGGGAAATTTTTAATTGTACTGATTTGGAATGCGTTTGAATCAACACGATTAATTCCCTCACCACTGACAGATTCAAGGTTT
>JAZQYK010000020.1:0-5362 GCA_045633505.1 Candidatus Fimenecus sp.
ACCGCAAGTTTGCGGTAAATTTTCGGGCAGGCACGGAGACCTGCCCCTACAATCGAGCATATTGGTGATATATAAAATTGCGTCGCAGACCCTTAATTTTGCATTCTGCATTTTGCACTTTGCATTCTGTTCGACAAACTCAATTTTGTCACCATCTGTTTAAAATAATATTGACTTATGTTAAAAAATGGTATATAATACTCTCGTAGGGGTACGGAATGTTCCCGAAACCCATTAAGGAGGGTTTTTGAATATGAGAAAAATGATGAACAAAAAGGGTTTTTCACTTGTTGAATTGATGATTGTCGTTGTTATTATGGGTATTCTTGTTGCTGTGGCAATTCCATTATACAATGCAGTTACAGGTAATGCAGAAGCTAATACCTGCGGCAGTAACCAGCGCTTAATTCGTGGTTCTTTTGCAAACTGGGTTATTATGGATAACAACAACACTGCTTACAAGGTGTTTAAAGACGGTAAAACCTCATTTAACGGAAAAACTGATACAGATACTGATGTGTTTGAAGAAGATTTCCTTGAGCGATTTGATGACGGTCATTTTCCGGCTTGTCCAGGTAATGATTGTTATTATGTAGTAACTATTGTTGATGCTACCACACTTTCAGTTGTGTGTTATGATGAAGACGGCAACGTTAACACAAAACACGAAAACAAGGAATAATTGGTAATAATCGACAAAAAAAGCTACTTTAAATTGTTGAAGTCGCCAAAGTTTAAAAAAAGGCTTTACAAATCGATTGACTTGTAGTAATATAAGGGTACGGAAAGTTCCCGTTCACAAAAACTTGGTATTCAGGTCTGGAAAGACCTTAATATAAAAAATATTCTTTAATTAAAGGAGAAAAATATTATGAGAAAAATGATGAACAAAAAAGGCTTCTCACTCGTTGAGCTTATGATTGTTGTTGTTATCATGGGTATCCTTATTGCAGTTGCTATTCCACTTTACGGTGCAATCACAGCTAACGCAAACAACAAGACATGTGCTACAAACATTGAGACAATCAAGACAGCAGCAGCTAACTACTATGCATCTTATGACCAGGACAAAATTGACCTTAACGGTCTTAAGTCAATGATGGATGACGGTGCAGTTCCTGTTTGCCCACTTGGCGGTACATACGGTATTGCTATCAACGAAAAGGGCGGCGCTGAAGTTTACTGTGCAAACACAGAAGATGACCACGCTCCAGACGGAAACGGCGTTGCAGCTGACATCACAGGTGACGACATTCTTCAGACAGCAGCAGCTGGCGCATAATAGTTAATAGTTTAATTATTACATAGAGGCGAGGGGATTACCCCTCGCTTTTTTATTGACCTTTATACATATTTGTAGTAGAATATATTCAATACCTCCCATAAACTCGGGAGGTTGGAATCCCACCACCATCTTCGATGGTCCCCCTCCCATAAACTCGGGAGGTAATATATAGTGAAAGCAGGATTTTTTATGAAAACGAAGAAGCAAATACCATTTATTTGGTTAGGACCTATAATCACCCTTGGCATAATGCTTGCGCTTTATGCGATGGGAGGTATTTATCCATTCGGTACAGCCTCAACAGCATTTTCTGACGGTATAGCTCAATACGTTCCTTTTCTTTCAGAGTTATCAAGAAAAATTTCTGATGGTGGGTCATTGCTTTATTCCTGGACTATGGGTAATGGTACTAATTTTTGGGTTAATATAGGCTATTATCTTGCAAGTCCGTTGAATATTATTGCCCTTTTCTTTGAATCGGATAGTATGGATAATGCATTCGCGCTTATTACACTTATTAAACCGACACTTTTGGCATTAACTTTTGGCCTTTTCTTAAAGCATACATATAAAAAGAATGATTTATCACTTGCAATTTTCTCTATTCTCTGGGCAATGTCAGGCTTTATGATAGGCGGAATTTATATTACGTCCTGGTTTGATGCAATAATTTATTTTCCGCTTGTAATAATGGGACTTAAAAAGATGATGGACGGCGGTAGCGCTTGGGTATATGCGCTGTTTTTAGGTCTTACGATTGCCTCTAACTTCTATATTGGCTGGATGACCTGTATTTTCTGTGTAATTTACTTTGTATATTGCATTGTTTCTGATGACAGTGTGGTGTATGAAGGTAAGGTTACAGAAGAGCAACAAGACGAAGAAACTGAAAGCGTAAACATTTTTGCAGTATTTAAAAATTCATATTTGCTTGGCAGTATGTTTAAATTCGCACTTTCTTCACTTCTTGCAGGCGGAATTTCTGCAATAATGACTCTTCCAATGGTATCAGCTTTACACGAAACGGGAAAAGGAACGGTAACGAACACCACGTTTAATTTTGGTGGTGATGCGATTTGGGGACTTTTGGCATCGCATATTTTCCCTTTTAAAAACAACTACACGACGCTGACGACGCTTGAGTGTATTTTCTCATTTGCGGGAGTTGTAACAACAATTTTGGCAGTTGCATATTTCTTTGCAAAAGGAATTTCGCTTCGCAAGAAAATCGGCAATCTTTTCATATTGGCAATTCTTTGGATTTCAATAATTTTCCACGATATTTATTTTATATGGCACGGATTTGGCGAGCCGGCAGGTCTTATGTACCGTTTTGCATTCATTTATAGTTTTGCGCTTCTTAAAATTGCTTATGAGGCATTTTGTGAAATTGAGAAAATTAAATGGTACGGTATCGTTGCAGGTGGTGCATTTGCAGGACTTTGCACGATGGGTATATATTTTAATGATATATTCAACTACTATTTCTTCTCTGTCAAACTTGTTGTCACTCTTGCAATTTTCATTGTAGTATTTGCTTTGCTTTTACTTATCCTATCTAAACAGGTGAAAGCAAAAATGCTGATTACAACAATACTCGTTGGATGCGTCGTTATTGAAACATTGACGTTTAATTATAATAATCTCAACACTCTTGAGTTGAAGACTAATTTAAGTGAGACTGCAATAGTGAACGAGTTGACAACTGATATTGACGACAGTAAAACCGTATATTTTGCAAGCAAAAATCAAGAATACGACGATATGCTGATGTATGCCGCAATTTTTGGATACAGAGGACTTGAGAATTATTCTTCGGTTTCCGATTACCATTTTGCACTTACCGTAACTGATTTCGGCACATACGGTAACCGTATGAATATGCAGAACGGCGCAAACGAGCAAACACCTGTATTCAATATGTTCTTTCCGATTAGCTACTATATTGATGGCACGGGACATTTAAGCGAGAGCTTTTTCAGAGAAAAAATTACTGAAAAAGACGGTTACACTCTTTTTAAGAACAACTACACAATGCCGTTTATGTACACCGCAAGCTATGATATTGCAGAGTGGGACCCTTATGAATTCCCGATTGTGCTTGACAATCTTAACGAAGCAACTAAATGCTTGACAGGTATTGATGAAAATATTGCGGTTTATAACGAACCACAGAATTTTGTGTATGAAAACTGCACTCATATTTCTTACTTAGACCGTGTAAATGCAAATCATTCTGAAACAGAAGAAGAAACCCATGACCACGAACACGACCACGGTGATAACACGGAAAGCATAAACTCATATTATGAATTCCTTGAAAAACGGATGTGTGGCTATTCATATACTATTACTGATATGACTCAACCTGCTTACGTGACTTTTGATTCAGTTGCTGAAGCTGACGGTATGATGTATTTATATGTTGATACAAGTGAGTTTACTGATTTAACGGTTACGTTAAACGGCAAAACACTTAAATATGATTTATATGGTGTAAGAGATAATACTACTTATGAGTTGGGTGAAGTAAAGAAAGGTGATATTGCCACAATCACCATTGGCGGCTATCGCGAAAACGGTTTTGAAGGTGACGAAATCTACGTTCTTGAAAACGGTTTCTTCACAACAATTTCTTACACAGTTGATAAAGAAAAGTTTGAAAATGCCTATAACACACTTGACGCTATGAGTGATACCGAGCTTCTTGAATTTGAAGATACTTACGTTAAGGCAAAGGTAACAAGCTATACTGACGGTGCACTCTATATTCCAATCTCTTATGATGCAGGTTGGACAATTCTTATTGATGGCAAAGAAATGCCGTTATATGAGCACGAAAGCCATATTCTTATGACGGGTATTTCAGCGGGTGAGCATATTGTTGAAATGAAATATACACCTGTTGGTTTTGTGCCGGGTGCGATAATTACAGGTGTCAGCCTTGCAATTCTTATTGCCTGGGCAGTAATTGCAACAAAGCGCTACAAGAAGGAAGAGGAATAATTTATGGATTACTTACTTATACCAAAACTTTTTATTATGTTTTTCGTATTCCTGATGGGTATTTGTATTGGCAGTTTTTTGAACGTGCTGATTTACAGATTGCCAAAGGGCGAGAACGTTACAACTACTAACAGCCATTGTATGAGCTGCAATCACAGACTTTATCCAAAGGATTTATTCCCACTTTTCAGTTGGATTTTCCTTGGTGGCAAATGTCGTTATTGCAAGGCAAAAATTTCAGTTCAATATCCAATCGTTGAAGCAATTAACGGAATTATGTATTCCCTCATATTCTGGTTTATCTGTGACGCAACACCAAGTCTTGCGCTTGTTGGTTATTGTGTAGCATTTTCGGCATTACTTGTAACCACTGTTATTGACTGGCGCACGATGGAGATTCCAGACTCAATGTGGATTACTATTTTAGTCGGCGGTGTATTCACTTATATCGATGAGTTAATCGCAGAAGGCTTTGACCTGCATTGTCTCTTGGAAAGAGTTATAGGTTTCTTTGCGGCAAGCGGCGTGCTGTTCATACTTGCGGCAATTACAAAAGGCGGAATGGGCGGCGGTGACATCAAGCTGATGGCTGCCTGCGGCTTTATGCTTGGCTGGAAGGTTGTTCTTCTTTCACTGGTTTTAGGCGGTGTGATTGGCACTCTTTATCTTATCTTTATGGCGATTAAGAACAAGGGTAAAGTGCCAAGAAAGGTTCCGTTTGCACCTCATTTATCCCTTGCGGTTGTGATTTGTATGTTCTTTGGAGTGGAACTTATAAATTGGTATTTAGCACTTTGCGGAATAACCGTCGGTCATAATCACGTACATTAAAATATAAAAAGCGGTGAGAATTTCTCACCGCCTTTTGTTGCGACAAATTTGAATTTGTCGGGATGTTTTATATACACATTTTATGTAGGGGCTGGCGTCCCCGACAGCCCGAAATAAGTAACAGCAAAACCTACGGGTCGTCGAGACGCCGACCCCTACAATGCACTAATTGCGTTGTTCTGTAGGGTCGGGTCTCTGTGCCCGACCGCAAGTTTGCGGTAAATTTTCGGGCAGGCACGG
>JAZQYK010000021.1:0-14336 GCA_045633505.1 Candidatus Fimenecus sp.
AATTTGTTTTAAGACCAATGCTTGATATTGATTTCCAAAATAAATTTATTGATAGGGAAAAGCTGATATCATCATTGACGGGTGAGGGTATAGAGCTTTATTTAGAAAAATTATAGAAAACGGTGTTTTATGTATTACATAATTATGGACTTGGAGTGGAACAATTCTTATATGAAATCCACTCAAAAATTTATAAATGAAATTATAGAAATCGGCGCTGTAAAACTTGATGAACAGTTGCAGGTGGTTGATACTTTTTCTGAACTTGTAAAACCGACTGTATCGAAGAAACTTCGCTCAAGAATTAAAAATCTTACGCATATTACGAACGAAGAAATTTGTAACGGAAGACCTTTTTCAGAGGTAATCAAAAGATTTAAAAAGTGGGCTGGCAGTGATGCAATTGTGATGACCTGGGGTGACACGGATATCCGCACGATGCTCACTAATTTCAAATGCTTCTTAAAAAAAGACTCAATTGATTTTATTTCCAGATATGCAGACCTTCAACGATATTGTCAGTGCTTTATAAATATGGAAAACGTTCAACAGGCTGGACTTTCTTATGCTGCTGAATGTTTGGAAATTGACGCTGAAAAATATCCTCATCACAGAGCTTTGGATGATAGCCTTTTAAGTGCTGAATGTTTTAAAAAGGTTTATAATAAAGAAAAACTTAACGAATTCATAAAAACTTGCGACGCAGATTTTTATGCTAGACTAGCTTTTAAACCTTACGTAATCAAAGATAAAAATGACCCGTTGATTGATAAAAATCTATTTAATTGCTATTGTGATATATGCGGCGGCAAAGTTGAAACGTTAAAGAAATGGAAGTTTATGAATCAATCTTTCCGTGCATTGTTTTATTGCGAAAACTGTAATCGTGAGTTCAGGGTAAATCTCAGAGTGAAAAAGTTTTATGACAGACTTGATATCAAGAGAAATTATTCAGAAATTATTAAAACTCCCATTGAAAATTCTAACGAATTAAACGCAAAAAAAGACCTGCTCAAATGAGCAGGTCTTAAAATTTTAAAACTTATTTAATTACTCTTATGCGAATAATTCCGTTAATTTTCTTTAACGCTTCAAGTGATTCAGGTGAGGCTTCCGTATCAGAGTCAATAACGGTATAAGCGTATTCACCCTTTGACTTATTTACCATATTATCAATATTAACGTCTTCGTTAGCAAATGCTGATGTAATCTTGCTTACAATACCTGAAATGTTTTTGTGCATAATTGTAATTCGGTGTTTTTCAGGCTGTGCGAGAGTTACGGCAGGGAAATTGACGGAGTTAACAATACTTCCGTTTTCAAGAAAATCAGCAATCTGGTCAACTGCCATCATTGCACAATTGTCTTCTGATTCAGGAGTTGAAGCACCCAAGTGAGGAATAGCAATAACGCCCGTTGCGCCTATAACCGCATCATTAGGGAAATCAGTTACGTAACAAGCAACTTTACCGTTTTCAAGAGCAGTAAGAATACTGTCAGTATCAACAAGCTCACCGCGAGCAAAGTTGAGAATTCTAACTTCATCCTTCATTGTTGCAATTGTATCTGCATTTATCATTCCGCGAGTACCGTCATTAAGAGGCAAGTGAAGTGTGATATAATCACTTTCAGCATAAATTGTGTTAAGGCTGTCAGTGAGTCTTACGTGGTGATTAAGCGTAATACTCTGTGCAACTGAAAGATATGGGTCGTAACCGATTACTTTCATTCCAAGTGCAGCAGCAGCGTTTGCAACGAGAATACCAATTGCGCCAAGACCGATTACGCCAAGAGTCTTGCCCTTAATTTCAGGACCTGCAAAGGCACTTTTACCTTTTTCAACGTCCTTTGGTACGGTGTCACCGTTGCCTTTTAATGTTTTGGCCCAATCAATTGCAGGAATTATCTTTCTTGATGAAAGGAAAAGACCTGTAAGCACAAGCTCCTTAACTGCATTTGCATTAGCGCCAGGTGTGTTAAAAACTACAACACCTGTTTCACTGCATTTGTCAATTGGAATATTGTTAACACCTGCACCTGCACGGGCAATAGCAAGAGTGTTAGCATCAAGCTCCATATCGTGCATTGATGCTGAACGAACAAGAATTGCATCGGGATTAGCCATATCAGTAGCACAATTGTATTGGTCACTGAAACGGCAAAGACCCGTATTGGAAATTTTATTTAAAGTTAAAATATTGTACATAGTATTTACTCCTTATGAATTTGCTTTTTCAAAGTCTGCCATAAATTCAACGAGCTTTTCTACACCTTCAACAGGCATTGCATTGTAGATTGAAGCTCTCATACCGCCAACTGAACGGTGGCCTTTAAGGTTTACAAAACCTGCTTCGGTTGCTTCTTTAATGAATTTTGCATTAAGTTCTTCACTGTCTGTAACGAAAGGAACGTTCATAAGTGAACGGTCTTCAGGAACGACAGTTCCTTTGAACATATTGCTGTTGTCAAGGAAATCATAAAGAATTTTTGCTTTCTTTTCATTTCTTTCTTTGATTGCTTCGAGACCACCCATATCCTTAAGCCATTCAAGAACGAGTTTACAGATATAAATTGTATAGCAGGGTGGAGTGTTGTAGAGTGAATCGTTATCTGCCATAATCTGATAATTAAGCATTGTTGGTGTGATATCTCTTGCGTTACCGAGCATATCCTCACGGATAATACAAATTGTAAGACCAGCAGGAGCAACGTTCTTTTGTGCGCCGCCGTAAATCATTGCAAACTTTGAAACATCAATAGGTTCTGATAAGAAGCAAGATGAAATGTCTGCAATAAGCGGAACGTCACCGGTGTCGGGAAGTTCGTGATAAACAGTACCGTAAATTGTATTATTCATACAGATATAGAAATAGTCAGCGTCTTTTGTAAACTCATTTTTATCAAGTTTTGGAATGTATGAGAATGTCTTGTCAGCAGAAGATGCAACTGCCTTACATTCACCGTATTTCTGCGCTTCCTGATATGCTTTCTTTGCCCACTGACCTGTAATAACAAAATCAGCTTTACCATTTTTATTCATAAAGTTAAGAGGAATGGCAGCAAACTGTGTTGAAGCACCGCCCTGTAAGAAAAGAACCTTATAATTCTCAGGAATATTATAAAGTTCGCGAAGAAGCTGTTCAGCACCCTTGATGATTGAGTCATAAACCTTTGAACGATGGCTCATTTCCATAACGGATTGACCGCTTCCTTCATAATCAAGCATTTCTGCTGCTGCTTTTTTTAATACTTCTTCAGGTAACATTGATGGACCTGCTGAAAAATTGTAAACTCTTGCCATAAGATAACCTCCAAAATTGTTCTTTGCAATAAATAATATGTTAATTTTTTGAACATTGACCGCATTATAGCAAAAAAACAACTATTATGTCAATAGATAGTTAAAAAAATAACAATGTTTTTTGTAAAAAATTAAAAATTCCTGAAAAACTTGTTTAAAGTTTTAACAATCTCGACAAAATACTCGCAAATTTAAAAAATATTTCCTTAAATGTTGCAGGAACGGTAATTTTATTATATAATATAAGTTCAATAATTAGGAGTGATATAAACTAATGAAAAATATAGATTCAAACGTTGTTGAAAGTAATTATAAATCATTCTCAATGCCGATGGTTGCATTGAGGGGACTTGTGATTTTTCCTGAAATGACTTTGCATTTTGATGTGGGCAGAAAGAAATCGGCCCGCGCAATTCATGCGGCAATGGAAAGAAAATCCAATATTTTTCTTTCCACACAAATTGATATTGAGTGTGAAGACCCACGATTAGAAGACGTTAATTCATCAGGTGTTGTTTGCGAGATTAAACAAGTTATGAAACTTCCGGGAACAGATACCTTGCGCGTGGTAGTTTGCGGACTTTTCAGAGCAGAGATTGTTCATATTACATCTGCAAGTCCTTATCTTTCAGCCATTGTTCATAAGATTGAAACGGAGAAAGTTTCCGTTGAAGATAAGAATTATGAAGAAGCACTCGTGCGTCGTCTTGTAGGTATTTTTGAAGATTATGCATATTTTCTTCCAAAGTTGCCGCCTGATATCGTTGTGGGTGTAACCGTCAGAAAAGAAACGGCTGAACTTACCGATTACATACTTGCAAACATACCTCTTGAATATTCGGTTAAACAGTTTTTTCTCGAAGAGCTTAATCCGCTAAAAAGAGCAGAAAGTCTTTGTCTCGTCTTAACCCGTGAAATTGAATTACTTTCAATTGAAGAAGAAATCAACCAGAAGGTTCAGGAGCAGATGGAAGAAAATCAACGCGAGTATTATCTTCGCGAACAGATTAAAGCGATTTCCGATGAACTTAACGACGGTGACGGCGCAATCTGTGAGGCAGAAGATTTTAAAGAGAAAATCCGTGCGATTGGATTTAATGCAGACGTTGAACACAAACTTATTAAAGAATGTGACAGACTTATGAAGATGCAGTCATCAAGTCCTGAATCAGCCGTTGTAAGAAATTATCTTGATAAAATAGTTTCATTACCGTGGGGATATTGTACTGAAGAAAATCTGGACGTTGAACATGCTGAAACGGTTCTTGATAACGACCATTACGGTCTTTCAGACGTTAAAGAGAGAATTATTGAATTTCTTGCAGTACGAAAAATCAATCCCGATGTAAAAGGGCAGATTATTTGTCTTGCGGGACCTCCGGGAGTTGGTAAAACCTCAATTGCCCGTTCACTTGCATCTGCAATGGGCAGAAGCTATGCTCGAATTTCTCTCGGCGGTGTTCGTGACGAGGCTGATATCCGCGGTCACAGAAAGACTTACATCGGCTCAATGCCGGGTAGAATTATTGAGGCTATCGAACAAGCCAAAAGTTCAAATCCGCTCATTCTTCTTGACGAGGTTGACAAATTAGGTTCTGACCATCGCGGTGACCCGTCTTCAGCGCTTCTTGAAGTGCTTGACGGCGAACAGAACAGCACTTTTACTGACCATTATCTCGAAATTCCTTATGATTTAAGTAAGGTTATGTTTATAACCACCGCAAACGATAAAAGCAAAATTCCTGCACCGTTGCTCGACAGAATGGAAATCATTGATATTCCAGGTTATACTTATGAAGAAAAATTACAGATTGCCAAAAAGCATCTTGTTCCAAAGCAGATTGCGGCAAACGGTCTTAAAAAGTCCTATGTGAAATTTACTGATAAGGCACTCAAACTTATTATCAGTGGTTACACTAAAGAAGCAGGTGTTCGTGTTCTTGAAAGAACAATTGCATCAGTGCTTCGTAAAATTGCAGTTCAATATGCAAAAGGCTTTGACGGTAAAATTACAGTTAAAGATACTGATTTAGAAGGATATATCGGTGCAGTCAAATTCAAGCCTGATGAAAAGTCTCACAATGACCAGATTGGTGTTGTAAACGGACTTGCTTACACCTCAGTCGGCGGCACAATGCTGACAGTTGAGGTTGCCGTAATGGAAGGCACGGGCAAAATTGAATTGACGGGTTCGTTGGGGGACGTAATCAAAGAATCAGCAAAAGCCGCAATCAGTTACATTCGTGCAAATGCTGATAAATACAGAATTGATAAGGCTTTTTATCAAAACAAGGATATTCACATTCATTTCCCTGAGGGCGCAGTTCCAAAAGACGGACCGTCGGCAGGCGTAACGATTTTTACTGCGCTTGTGTCAGCGCTTTCAGGTTGCAAAGTGAAATCAAACGTTGCAATGACGGGCGAGATTACTATAACAGGCAGAGTGTTGGCAATTGGCGGACTTCGTGAAAAATCAATGGCGGCTTATGTTGAGGGCATTAAAACAGTGATTATCCCCGAAGCAAACCGTAGTGATTTAGATAAGGTTGATGAAAAAGTAAAAGAAAGAATTAACTTTGTCTTTGCAAAAACGGGGGACGACGTGCTTAAAGCGGCACTTGTATAGTAGAGGTAGTTTATGAGATACGATAAAGCAGAATTTAAAGCGGCATACGGCACGTTCGGTCAGTTACCTGACTCGGATTTGCCCGAAATTGCTTTTGCAGGACGTTCAAATGTGGGAAAAAGTTCGCTTCTTAATAAGTTGTTTAACCGCAAAAGTCTTGCAAGGGTAAGTTCCGTGCCCGGTAAAACTATTACAATCAATTTTTATCAGGTTGATGAATACAATTTCGTCGATTTGCCAGGTTACGGTTATGCAAAGGTTGCGAAAACCGAAAAAGACCGTTGGGCAGAGATGATGGAGGGTTATTTTAACTCTGACCGTAACATCAAACTTGTTGTACAGCTTGTTGATATGCGCCATCCGCCGACGAAGGATGATATTATGATGATGGAATTTTTACAGGCAACGGGCTACGAGTTTATTGTTGTTATGACAAAGGCTGATAAGCTCAAAAAGAAAAAGGATTACAACGAGCGTATTGAAAAATCAAAGCAAGAAATGAGCTTCGTGCCTGAAGAAAGACTTATTCCATTTTCATCGGAAACAGGCGCAGGTCTTGACATAGTTAAAAAATATATTGAAAAATATTTAGGAGAATAAAAATGAGCAAAACACCGTTTACTACTAAAGAAAAACTTGAAGAAATCGCAAAAGTGCATTCAACC
Organism: Candidatus Fimenecus sp.; assembly: GCA_045633505.1. Classification (GTDB taxonomy): domain Bacteria; phylum Bacillota; class Clostridia; order Oscillospirales; family Acutalibacteraceae; genus Fimenecus. The sequence continues at coordinate 6,593 of JAZQYK010000021.1, forward strand.
CCATTCCATCTTTACGATGAGGCAGGAATCCGTAAGAATGCAGAAAATCTTAAAAAAGCATTTGCTTGGAATAAGGGATTTAAGGAATATTTCGCAGTAAAAGCAACTCCAAACCCATTTCTTATCAACATTTTAAGAGAATACGGTTGCGGTTGCGACTGTTCATCTGTAACCGAGCTTATGCTTTCAAAAGCAATCGGTGCAGTAGGTGATGATATTATGTTCTCATCAAACGATACACCTCCTGCGGAATTTAAGTATGCTGACGATTTAGGTGCAATTATCAACCTTGATGATATTACAAATATCGATATTCTTGAAAAAACACTCGGTTATCTTCCGAAGAAACTTTCTTGCCGTTACAATCCGGGCGGATATTTCTCAATCGCTAATAACATTATGGATAATCCGGGTGATGCAAAGTATGGTATGACAACCGAACAACTTTTTGAAGCATTTAAGATTATGAAGTCAAAAGGCGTTGAGGAGTTTGGTATTCACGCATTCCTTGCTAGTAATACAGTTACAAATGAGTATTACCCGACACTTGCAAAAACTCTTTTTGAAGTTGCAGTAAAACTTAAAGAAGAAACAGGTGCTCACATTAAATTCATTAACCTTTCAGGTGGTATCGGTATTCCATATCGTCCTGACCAGGAGGGCAACGACATCTTTGCAATCGGTGCAGGTGTTGAAAAGGTATATAACGAAGTTCTTGTACCTGCAGGAATGGATGATGTTGCAATCTATACTGAACTTGGCAGATTTATGTTAGCTCCTTATGGTGCACTTGTAACTCGTGCAATTAATGAAAAGCATACACATAAGGAATATATCGGTGTTGATGCTTGTGCAGTTAACCTTATGAGACCTGCAATTTACGGTGCATATCACCACATTACAGTTATGGGCAAGGAAAATGAGCCTTGCGACTGTAAATATGACGTTACAGGTTCACTTTGTGAGAATAACGATAAATTCGCAATCGACAGAATGTTGCCAAAAATCGATATGGGTGATTTGCTCTTTATCCACGATACAGGCGCTCACGGTTTTGCTATGGGTTATAACTATAACGGTAAACTCAAGTCAGCAGAAATCCTTCTTAAAGAAGACGGTAGCTTCGATTTAATCCGTCGTGCAGAAACTCCTGCTGATTACTTCGCAACATTCGATTGCTTCGATTTTTATAAAAAGGTTACTGAATAATTGAGGTAATATTATGTCCTTCGTTCATTTACACGTGCATACTGAATACAGCTTATTAGACGGTGTTTGTCGTCTTAATAGGCTTTGTTCTGCTGCAAAGGAACGGGGACAGAGTGCAATAGCTATTACCGACCACGGTAATTTGTTTGGTGCAGTTGACTTCTATAAAGAAGCAAAAAAGGCGGGAATTAAAGCAATTATCGGCTGTGAGGTTTATGTTGCTGCCCGTTCACGCTTTGATAAAGTTCACGGTGTTGACTCAAACCGTCATCATCTTGTTTTGCTTTGTAAAAATGAGACGGGATATCAGAATCTTATCAAACTCGTGTCATCGGCTTGGGTTGACGGATTTTACACAAAGCCTCGAATTGACCGCGAATTGTTAGAAAAGCATCACGAAGGTCTTATTTGTCTTTCTGCTTGTCTTGCGGGTGAAATCCCAAAACTGATTGTAAACGGTGAATTTATTCAGGCTAAAGAAACTGCGCTTTGGTATTCAAATCTCTTCGGCAAGGATAACTACTATTTAGAAATGCAAGACCATTCACTTCCCGAACAACTAAAAGTGAATGAAGGGCTTATTAGACTGTCAGAGGAAACGGGTATTCCTCTTGTTGCCACAAATGACGTGCATTATATTGACCGTGCAGATGCCAAAGTGCAAAAGGTACTTATTTGTATTGCTACTAACCATACTGTTGATGAAGAGTCAACTCTTGAATTTGAAACTGACGAATTTTACCTTAAAACAGAGGCGGAAATGCGCCAAAAATTCGGCTATGTTGAAGAAGCTATACAGAACACTCAGAAAATTGCCGATATGTGTAATTTCGATTTTGAGTTCGGTAAAACAAAACTTCCTAATTTCCAAGTACCCGACGGGATTACCCACTATGACTATCTTCGTGAAAAATCCTATAAAGGCTTAAAAGAAAAATATGGCGAAAATCCCGATAAACTCTATATCGACCGACTTGAATACGAGCTTTCTGTTATTGAAAGTATGGGCTATGTTGACTATTTTCTTATTGTGTCCGACTTTATTCAATATGCAAAAGACAAGGGTATTCCAGTTGGTCCTGGTCGTGGCTCCGGTGCAGGCAGTATTTGTGCTTACTGTACAGGAATAACAAATGTTGACCCTATAAAATATAATCTTATTTTTGAACGATTTTTAAACCCTGAACGTGTAAGTATGCCCGATATTGACGTTGACTTCTGTTATGAAAGACGTCAGGAGGTTATCGATTACGTCGTTAATAAATACGGTGCAGACCACGTGGCACAGATTGTAACCTTTGGTACAATGGCTGCCCGTGCGGCTATTCGTGACGTTGGCAGAGCGCTTGGAATGTCCTATGCAAGTGTTGATGCAGTTGCGAAAAAAATCCCGAGAGCATTAGGCATTACAATAGAAAAAGCACTTAAAGAAAGTGAAGACTTAAAGCTTCTCTATAATAGTGACGATAAAGTAAAAGAACTTATTGATACGTCAATGAGCGTTGAAGGTATGCCTCGTCACGCGTCAACCCATGCCGCAGGTATCGTTATTACTGACCGTCCCGTTAGTGATTACGTGCCGCTTGCGACAAATGACGAATCCGTTGTAACACAGTTTACAATGACTACAATTGAGGAGTTAGGACTTCTCAAAATGGACTTTTTAGGACTTCGTACTTTAACCGTTATAAACGATTGTGTAAAGATGGTAAAAAGAAGAAATCCTGATTTTGATATTGAAAATATCGATTTTAACGACCAAAACGTATATTCCTTGTTCACCGGTGGTAAAACTGACGGTGTATTCCAATGTGAGTCAAGCGGTATGCGCCGTGTGTTTATACGTTTGAAACCGACTGATATTGAAGATATTATTGCGGTCATTTCACTTTACAGACCCGGTCCAATGGACTCGATTGATTCATATATACAAAATCGACACAACCCCAATTTGATTAAGTATAAAACACCAATGCTTAAAGATATTCTTGACGTTACTTACGGTTGTATGGTTTATCAGGAACAGGTTATGCAGATATTCCGTTCACTTGCGGGGTATTCGTTGGGACGTGCTGATATCGTGCGTCGTGCAATGTCAAAGAAAAAACATAAAGTTTTGGAAGATGAACGCGCATTTTTCTGTGAGGGTTGTGCTAAAAATAATATAGATGCAAAAATCGCAAATGAAATATTTGATGATATGTCATCGTTCGCATCTTATGCCTTTAATAAATCTCATGCTGCGGCTTATGCAGTTGTGGCATACAGAACAGCATATCTTAAATATTACTATCCTTGTGAATTTATGGCGGCACTTCTTACGAGTGTGCTTGATAATGCTGATAAGATTTCGGGTTATATTGAAGATTGCAAGAGAAATAATATTAAAATATTAAATCCAAACGTGAATTTCAGTAACAAGACTTTTACTGCGTTAAATTCAGAAAACTCTATAATGTTTGGGCTTCTTGCAATCAAAAATCTTGGACATGATTTCATAGATGCGATTATCAGCGAAAGACGTCAGGGTGGGGAATTCACATCATTTTATTCCTTCTGCAAACGTGTTTACGGAAAAGGCTTCAACCGTCGTGCAGTTGAAAGTCTTATAAAAAGCGGTGCGTTGGATAACTTGGGAAGCAATCGCCATGAAATGATTATAAATTTACCGTTTATAATTGATGAACTTGACGACTCAAGACGAAGAAATCTTGAAGGACAAATCGGCTTTTTTGATATGATGGGCAATACCAATCAATCGTACAAAATGAAATCAATTGCTGAATTTTCGTCTCAAGAACTTTTGTCAATGGAAAAAGAAACGACAGGACTTTATATTTCTTCTCATCCGATGAAAGAATATGCCGAACTGATTGCTAAATTAAAATGTGACAAGATTTCAGATTTTATCAACGATGACGGATATGATTCTTGTTATGAAGACGGAACGGATGTAAAAGTATTCGGAATTGTTTCTGCAATAACCAAAAAACAAACTAAAAGTGGAGAGTTTATGGCGTTTTTGACTCTTGAAGACGTTGGCGGTTCTGTTGAGGTTATCGTATTCCCAAAAGTGTTAGCAAGGTGTGCTGATAAAATTATGAACGGTATCGCTGTAATGGTTGGCGGAAGATTGTCTTTAAAGGAAGAAGAAAATCCGAAAATAATCCTTGATTATATTGATACTGCCGACAATATAAAGGCTAATAACGTTAAACGTCAAGGACTGTTTTTGAGATTTTCATCAAACGCTTCTCAAGAGTATAAAATTTGTACTGATTATTTAAAATCCAACTCTGTTTCCGGGGATACGATGGTGTATTTTTATTTTAATGACAGTAAGAAATATTTTCCAAGCAAAAAAATCTCAATAAATGATAAATTGATATGTGACTTAAAAAATATAATAGGAAATAATAATGTCATATTGCAAAAATAGCTTATTTACTTGCTTTTTGTCTTTTCTTATGTTATTATATGATTTCAAATGTGGTAATTTTTACTAAATTAAAAGGGTGATAGAATGAAAACAATTGGTGTACTTACAAGTGGCGGTGACGCACCAGGTATGAACGCGGCTGTTCGTGCAGTTGTTCGTGCTGGTTGTGAAAACGGTTTCAGAGTAATGGGTATCAGACGTGGTTATAATGGCCTTATGCAAGGTGATATGTACGAAATGAACCTTCGTTCAGTTTCAAACATTATCAACCGTGGTGGTACTGTTCTTTATTCTGCAAGAAGTCCCGAATTCAAGACGGAAGAAGGTCTTCAAAAAGCACTTAAAGTAGCAAAAGACGTTAATATGGAAGGTATTGTTGTTATTGGTGGTGACGGTTCATTCCGTGGTGCTCGTGACTTGTCGCTTCGCGGTGTTAACTGCGTTGGTATTCCGGGCACAATCGATAACGATATTGCTTGCAGTGACTATACAATCGGTTATGATACTGCAATGAATACAGTTCTTGAAATGGTGGACAGACTTCGTGATACATCTGAATCTCACGACCGTTGTTCTGTTGTTGAGGTTATGGGACGCCGTGCAGGTTATATTGCTCTTAATGCAGGTATTGCTTGTGGCGCAACTTCAATCCTTATTCCTGAGGTTCCTTATGATTTCCAACGCGATGTAATTGACCGTATGAAGAGAACTCAGAAAACAGGTAAGAAGCATTTCATTATTATCGTTGCTGAAGGTATCGGTGGCGTTGAAGAAATGGCAAAACGCATTGAAGCAGAAACAGGTGTTGAATCTCGTGCTACAATTTTAGGTCACGTTCAACGCGGCGGTCATCCAACAGTTCGTGACAGAGTTACAGCTTCTCTTATGGGTCACAAAGCAGTTGAACTTCTTAAAGCAGGCATTGGTAACCGTGTGCTTGCTATTAACAAGGATACTATTGTTGACTATGATATTTTTGAAGCACTCAATATGAAGAAATCACTTAATATTGAAGAATACAAAATCGCACACGAGATTTCAATATAATTATGTCTAATATAATTCTTATTGGTATGCCTGGTTGCGGCAAAAGCACCGTTGGTGTTGTCCTTGCCAAGACTTTGGGTATAGGTTTTGTTGATACTGACTTAATCATTCAACAACGAGAAAAAAGACTTCTGCAAAATATAATTGATACTGACGGGATTGATTATTTCCTTGATTGTGAGGCTGAAGCGGTCAAAACAGTTGACTGTGAAAATTCAGTAATTGCAACGGGCGGAAGTGTTGTTTTCAGAGAAGATGCAATTGCTCATTTAAAGAAAAACGGAAAGATTTTTTATCTTAACGTACCTCTTAATGAAATTAAAAGGCGGCTTAATAATATCAGCACAAGAGGTATTGCCGCAAAAAAAGATGATTCGATTGAAAGCATTTTCATTGAAAGGTCTCCGTTATATGAGAAATATGCTGACTTTGTAGTTGATTTGGCTGATTTTACCGTTGAAGAAACTGTTGAAAAAATTTGTCAAAACTTAAAAACTGAATAATTTAAAATTATGCCTTACGGATTTTTCAAATTTAGTGAATTTTCTCCGTAAGGCGTTTATTTTTCCGTTAATATTTCATTGTTCACAGAGCAAATTATTATTGCGACAAAAATGTTGCACGGAGGTGAACAATGCAAAGTTTAATTAAATTTTTCGCAACGGTTAGTGCGTTCTTGTGTACGGTAATTTTCATTTTAATATATGTTGGTAACAATGTGATACCTGATAAAATAACGATAATTGAGAATTCAAATTATAACGCGCCGAAAATTTTGGGCGCAGATATTTATAATAGTAATTATTCTGATGAGCTGAATGCTTCTGTTGAAAAAAATCGTGTTTCACAAAATAACGCGCAAATTGAATTGTTGAATATTATTCCCATTAAAGACGTAAAAATAACGAATACCAAAAGAAGATATGTTGTGCTTGGCGGACAGGTGTTTGGCATAAAACTTTATACCAACGGCGTAATTGTTGTAGGCACAGATACAATTGAGACTGAAAACGGCATTGAAAATCCTGCTGAAAAAGCAAAATTGAAAATTGGTGACACAATAAAAAAATATAATGATATAACCATTGAATCCACGGCGCATTTTTCAAAACTTCTACAAGAAAATAAAGGTGAAACAGCAATTTTGACTGTTATGAGGGCAGGAGAGGAATTAAAGTTAAACTTTGCATCTGTTAAAGAGAATATTAGCGGAAAATATAAAGCAGGTCTTTGGGTGCGTGACAGCTCTGCGGGAATAGGCACAGTAACCTTTTATAATCCTGAAAACAACTCTTTTGGCGGCCTTGGACACCCTATTTGTGATGTTGATACAAATGAAATAATGCCAATGAAAAACGGTGAAATGGCAGAAGCATACGTTAATAGTTTTTATAAGAGCAGTAACGGGAATATCGGTGAGCTTTGCGGAGTTTTGACGGGAAAATGTAACGGAAGTCTTTGTATAAACGGAGATACCGGAATTTATGGATTTTTGTCTAATCAGATAGATGGTGAATTGACCCCCGTTGCAGTAAGGCAGGAAATAACTCTCGGCGATGCACAGATTTTATGCACGATTGATAAAAATCCACCCCAGTATTACGATGCGAAAATAACGAAGATTTTTTCAAATTCCAACTCGGTCAATAAAGATATGATAATTGAAATAACCGATGAAGAACTTCTTAATCAGACAGGAGGTATTCTTCAAGGTATGAGCGGTACACCAATAATTCAGAATGGTATGCTTGTCGGCGCAATAACTCACGTGTTTGTTAATAATGCAAAACAAGGCTATGCAATATTTGCAGAACGAATGCTCGAAACCTCCGAAAGTCGTGAAATGGAAAAGTATTTACAACTACAAAATGCGTCATAATATGGTAAAAATGATTTGTCCTTTATAACCACAAATTTGACTTTGTCGAGCTCTTTTATATACACATTTTACGTAGGGGCTGGCGTCCCCGACAGCCCGAAATAAGTAACAGCAAAACCTACGGGTCGTCGAGACGCCGACCCCTACAATGCACTAATTGCGTTGTTCTG
>JAZQYK010000022.1:0-2565 GCA_045633505.1 Candidatus Fimenecus sp.
TGTCGAGCGTATGCGAGACTGAGGGGTTTGTTGTTTAATTGAATAACCCCTCTGTCACTTCGTGACATCTCCCCTTTCAGGGGAGACAAGAGGGTGATATCACCATACAAAAGAGCCCGACAAACTCCAATTTGTCAAAATAAAATCAATCGTTGCATAACGTGTTTTTTTGTGATATGATGTAAACGGTTAAAAGTATTTTATGAAAAGGGGATTTTTATGGCATACGATTACAATAAAAGCACAGCGTTGATTATCGGCATGACTGATACTGATGAAAAGGTTACCGCCGCAAGTGGACGAATTTCTACTCAAGAGGGCACGGCTCTTTCTATCTGGGACAAGTCTCAGGATAAGGACAAAAACACCAATTTGATTGGCAAGGTTACTGCGTCTGGCCACACAAGTACGGTTGAGCATACATATTTCCAGATTGCTTTTCAAAACGTAACGGCAGTTGTTGAACAGTTTATCATTGAGTTCAGACTTGCATCATATACGGTTAAGTCAAGAAGATACGTTAATTTCAGCGATGCAGGATTTTATGTGCCTGATTTTGACGATGATGAAATCGAAGCATCATATAAAGCTCACATGAGCGAAATGTTTGCGCTTTACGACGAGCTTTGCGAGAATGGAGTTCTTCGTGAGGATGCTCGTTTTGTTTTGCCTTATTGCCTTTACAGTAATTTCTTCTGTTCGGTTAACGGCAGAGAATTTTTGAATATGCTTACTGCCATGATTTGCGGCAGAGGTGCAAAATACCCTGAAATCAAGAAGTTAGGCCTTGAACTTTATGAACAGGCCAAGACAAAAGCACCGGGAATTATGTCAAGCTTTAAAATGGACAGAGTGGTAAACGACACTCCTGACCTTTCGTTCGTTCAGGTTGAGGCTGAGCATACTGACACTCCCGTTGAACTGTTGGCTTATACTCCTGATGCTGCAAAATGTGTTGCAAGAAATGCCCTTATCGCTGACGGAAATTACTCAACAAAGCAGATTGAAGGCATTATTTCAAGTGATGATACAGTTGAAAAAATCGTTGAAGCAGTTGTAAAATGCAAGAGACCGAGAGCGCTTGAATGTGCAAATTACACCTTCCGATTTAATAAGGTTTCACTTTCTTGTATCACTCACTTTGCCCGTCACAGAATTCAGTCAATCCAGATTCCTGAGCTTACAAAAATCGACAGAATGAGTTATATTATTCCACCTGTTTTGAAGGATAAGCCTGAACTTTTGGAAAAATATAAAAATGCATTTAAAAAGACTGCCGATGAATATGCAAGACTTAAAAATCTTGGAGTTGCAGAAGAATTATTGGTATATTATCAGCTTTCAGGTAATACACTTGATATTGTAACAACAATGAACGCAAGACAGCTCCTTTTGTTCTTGAGACTTCGCTCCTGCACACGTGCGCAGTGGGAAATTCAGGAGTATGCAGTTGATGCTCTTAAACAGCTTCGCGGAGTTGCTCCGTCAATCTTTAAATTCTATGGTCCAAGCTGTTTTGTAGGTACTTGTCCTGAAGGCAGAATGACCTGTGGCAGAGCTTTAGAAATTAAGGAGAAATTCTCAAAATTATAATATAAGATATGACAAAAAACGGTAGAAAAAACAACAGAAAAACCTTTATTTTTCCTATTCTTGCATTGTTTTCACTTGCGATTTGCTCGGTGGTGGCACTGCTTTTGGCAGATGGCGGCGAAGTGATTTATGAATTGAGTCGGATGTATTTTATCCCCAATGAAAAAGTGGTGTGCATTGATGCAGGTCACGGGGGACAAGACCCGGGCGCGTTAGGTGAAAACAGACAGGAAAAGGACGATAATCTTCGTCTTTCACTGATTGTCAGGGACTTGCTGGAGGAAAGAGGCTATACTGTTGTAATGACCCGTGTTGACGACAGCGATGTCTCTCTTTCTGAACGATGTAAAATTGCGAACAAAGAGAGGGCATCGCTTTTTGTTGCTATTCACCGGAACAGTAGCTCAGGGGGCGGCAAAGGAATGGAATTGTGGGTGCATTCAAGTCAGCCGACCGACGACACACTCCTTGCGGAAAACATAATGGAAAATCTGCGTACTGTGGGATTTTCAGTAGATAGAGGAATAAACTTCGGCTATCGTGAAGGCGAAAATATGAATTATTACATAAACCGCAACACGAAGATGCCTTCGTGCTTGATTGAGGTTGGATTTATTACGAGCGCCGAGGATAATAAATATTTTGACGAAAACCTGAATGAATATGCCAAAGCCATAGCAGATGGAATAGAACAAACATTACTTGAGATGAATGGATAAGATAGTTTCTTTTTCTGCAATACCTCCTATCTCTCAACTCGCAGTATAATAATACAGCTTCGTTTCGGAGAGATTGTCTTGCAGAAAAATGAATTTATCTTAAAAAAGTGTGAAAAACTTTATTTTTTCTCGAAAAAACTCTTGACAATTGCAAATGATTGATATATAATTGCTTTTGCTCGTTGGGGAATAGTGTAACGGTAGCACGACAGACTCTGACTCTGTTTGTTGGGGTTCGAATCCCTATTCCCCA
>JAZQYK010000023.1:0-28577 GCA_045633505.1 Candidatus Fimenecus sp.
AGATGTCACGAAGTGACAGAGGGGTTATTCAATTAAACAACAAACCCCTCAGTCTCGCATACGCTCGACAGCTCCCCTTTCAGGGGAGCCGAGAACCGACCATATTGGTGTCATAAACATCCCGACAAATTCAAATTTATCCAACAAAAAAGCTCGGCAATAGCCGAGCCTTTTTTATTTATCATCTTTTCCGTATTTTTTGTTTCTTTTTTCAACTCGTTTTTCGCGAATTTTTTCAAATGCAATTTCCATAATGATAAAAAGTATAATAACGAGAATTGCAAAGAAAATACGTATTGGTGTAACCGTCAACTCATTTGAATACTTAACTGTATTTCCGGCGAATGCGGTTACAGTAAATGCAAGGCACAAAATCACCGAAAATAATATAGTATTCAGTTTTTTTATGCCGTTGCTCATTTTTATTCCTCTGTTTCCTTTACTGCGATACCGAGTTCGTCCAGCTGAAGTGTATCAACAGGTGACGGACATTCTGTCATTGGCTCGCTTGCATTCTGGAGTTTAGGGAATGCAATAACGTCGCGAAGTGAGTCAGCGCCAATCATCTGCATAACAAGACGGTCAAGACCGATACCCATACCGCCGTGTGGTGGTGGGCCGAATTTGAAAGCGTCTGTCAAGAAGCCGAATTTTTCATAGGCTTCTTCGTCTGAAAGTCCCAAAAGAGTGAACATTCTCTTCTGAAGTGCAGGGTCAGTAATACGGATTGAACCTGATGACAATTCAACACCGTTAAGAACAAGGTCATAAGCCTTTGCGCGAACCTGCGCCTTGTTTGTTTCGAGATATTCAAGGCATTCGTCCATAGGAGAAGTGAATGGGTGATGCATAGCAACAAAAGTCCCAGCGTCTTCATCCCACTCGAAGAACGGGAATTCAGTAATCCAGAGAAGATTGAACTTGTCCGTCGGGATAATATCGAGCTTCTTTGCAACTTCTTGACGGAGAGCACCAAGCACTGAAAGTACGCTGTTTTTCTTTGTATCGGCAACGATTAACACAACGTCACCCGTTTCTGCTCCTGCTTTGTTAAGAAGAGCATTCATTTCTACGTCTGTAAGGAATTTTGCAAATGAAGATGCAAGTCCGTCAGGCATAAGACGAGCGAAGGCCAGTCCCTTTGCACCAATACCGCGAACAAATTCTGTTAATTTATCAATTTCTTTTCTTGTAAGAGTATTGACTGCGTTTTTAGCTGTGATACAGTAAACTGCTCCGCCTGCTTCGAGAGCAGATGTGAATACACCAAAGCCACAACCCTTGACTACATCACCTAAATCGCAAAGTTCCATTTTGTAACGAGTGTCAGGCTTGTCAGAACCGTATCTTTCCATAGCATCTTTATAAGTAAGTCTTGGAAGCGGTAACTGAATATCAACACCCATAGCTTCTTTGAATACTCGCTGAATATAGCCTTCGCCCATACCCATAACGTCATCAACGTCAACGAATGACATTTCAAGGTCAATCTGTGTAAATTCAGGCTGACGGTCGGCACGTAAGTCTTCGTCACGGAAGCAACGTGCAATCTGCATATATCTGTCAAAACCTGCCACCATTGAAAGCTGTTTGTAAAGCTGTGGTGACTGTGGAAGTGCATAGAAACTGCCGTTGTGAATTCTTGACGGTACAAGGAAGTCGCGAGCACCTTCGGGAGTTGAACGGATAAGCATTGGCGTTTCAATTTCAATAAATCCGTTTTCGTCAAAATAGTCACGTGTAATTTTTGTAATCTTGTGACGGAGAAGAATGTTTTTCTGCAAGTCAGGACGACGAAGGTCAAGGTAACGATATTTAAGTCTTGTAACCTCTGATGTCTGACAGTTTTCAACAATTTCAAAAGGTGGTGTTTCACTTACACCAACAACTCTTAAATCTTTAACTTCAATTTCAACGTCACCCGTCGGAATGTCCTTGTTCTTTGAAGAGCGTTCGCGAACAACACCCTTTGCCATAAGCACGTATTCACTTCTGACCGTGAATGCCTTGTCAAAAATTTCGCGGTCTGTATTATCGTCAAAAGCCAACTGCACAACGCCCGTGCGGTCTCTTAAATCAATGAAAATAAGAGCACCAAGGTCGCGACGGCGCTGTACCCAACCTGCAACCGTAACTTCTTTGCCAACAAAGTCGGCGTTCAAAGTGCCACAGTAGTCAGTTCTTTTTAATCCGTTCATTGTATCCATTAGTTAGTACCTCCCAAAAGGTCTGATAAATCTAATCCTTCAACTCCAAGTGACTCAAACCCTGACATAGCATCTGAAATCATTTTCGTCTGGAAACTGTCAACAAAATCTTTAAGTTGCATTTCGGTTTCCACACCCGTTTCCATATTTTTAAGTTTGATATTACCCGTTTCAAGTTCGCTGTCACCTAAAACAAGAGTATAAGCGGCACCGATTTTGTTTGCATATTTCATCTGTGGCTTCAAGCCTCTGCCAACCGTATCAAACTGTGCGCACATTCCCTCGTTGCGAAGCTCAGTTGCAATTCGTGCGGCTTCAAGATTTGCGTTTGCACCCATACTTGCAATATACAAGTCACATTTTTTAGGCTCAGGGAAAGCGGTGTTTTGCGCTTCCATAAGAAGTAAAAGTCTTTCAATACCAAGACCGAAACCGCAAGCAGGGAGCGGGTTGCCGCCCATTTCGGCGATAAGTCCGTCATAACGGCCGCCGCCGCAGACAGTACCTTGCGCGCCGATTTCTTTTGAAACAAATTCAAAAACAGTTCTTGTGTAATAGTCAAGTCCGCGAACAATCTGCGGATTAACCGTGTAGTCAATGTTCATAGCATCAAGATATTTCTTAACGCTTTCAAAGTGCTCTTTACAATCGTCGCAAAGGAATTCGATAACGGTGGGTGCTTTTTCTGCAATACCAGAGCAAACGGGACTCTTACAGTCAAGAATTCTCATTGGGTTGCGGTCAAGACGACCGAGACAGGTTTCACAAAGTTCACCTTTGTACTGTTCAAAATATTCCTTGAGCGCCTTGTGATAATGCTTTCTGCATTCAGGACAACCGATTGAGTTGATTTCAAGCGCAAGATTATTTATCCCAAGATAATTGAAAACTTCGTTTGCAAGTGAAATAACCTCTGCATCTGCACTCGGAGCACCTGCGCCGAAACATTCAACACCGAATTGGTGGAATTCACGAAGACGGCCTGCCTGAGGCTTTTCATATCTGTAACAAGAAGTGAGATAATAAATCTTCTGCGGAAGTCCTTCGTTAAAAAGACCGTGTTCAAGGAACGCTCTTACTGCACCTGCCGTGCCTTCGGGACGAAGTGTGATACTGCGACCGCCCTTATCCTCAAAAGTGTACATTTCTTTTTGCACAACGTCAGTCGTTTCACCAACACCGCGCTGAAAAAGTTCAGTATGCTCAAAAACGGGAGTTCTCATTTCGTGAAAACCGAAGTTTTCAGCAGTCTCACGCATTGCTGATTCAACATATTGAATTTTATAGCTATCTTTTGGGAGCACGTCTTGAGTGCCCTTGATAGCATTGGTAACTAAAGCCATAAAAATCTTCCTTAATAATATGTTTAGCCTCCCCGTAAAAAGAGGAGGCGTGTAATTTTATTTAATTATTTCTTAGGATTAACGATGTCTCTCCAGTCAAGGTCGCCGTGCTCAAGACTGTGAATGAGCGCTTCGGCAGTTGCGATGTTGGTAGCAACCGGAATGTTGTGAACGTCACAAAGACGGAGAAGAGTGTTATCCTTTGGTTCGTGAGGCTTTGGATTAGGGTCTCTGAACATAAGCAACAAATCGATTTCGTTACAAGCAATTCGAGAACTGATTTGTTGGTCGCCGCCTTGAGAACCGCTTAAAAACTTCTGAATTTTAAGTCCCGTAGCTTCGGAAACCATTTTGCCCGTTGTTCCTGTGGCACAAATGTTGTGACGCGAAAGAATTCCACAATAAGCAATACAAAATTGTGTCATAAGTTCTTTTTTTGAGTCATGCGCCATAAGTGCTATGTTCATAAATATTACCCCTTTCATTTTCCTCAATAGAAATTGCGCGTAAAAATTTTCAAATCAGTATTATAATATCAAAAAAAATCAGACTTTTCAACATTTTTTTACAATAAAATTGGCACTTCTTTGCCTGAAAGTCGGCGAGAAATATTCAAAAATGCATTTTTTGTATCACTGTAATCAGAAAGAAGTTTTTCAGTGACGGAAAAATACATTAAATTGCGGTCTTCAGGTATTACTCCCAACAGTCTTATAAACGTTCTGTCAATCATATCGTCGAGGTTTAAAAGACGACCTTTTTTAACGGCCTTTTCATCAAAACGGTTGATAATAAGACGGAGATTGTCTTCGGATAATCCTGCGTTTATAAGCTCGTTACCCATTACGCAAGCACTTCTTGCGCTGACCTCGTCAGGCGTAGTGACAACGATAGCCTTGCCGCTGCATTTTGCATAAAGCCTTGACAACTCGCCGACACCTGCAGGAGCGTCAATGAAGATATAGTCATATTCTTCCCTGAATTTTGAAATCATATCCGAAAATTGTTCGTCGGTAAGATTTTCAGGGTATGTAACGGGTGCGGGTAAAAGCTGAAGTTTATCATTATAAAAAAGTCGGGCTTTGGTGTAATCGCAACGGTTTTCGATGATGTCAAGCCAGTCATATACCACCATATCATCAACGGAAAGCAACAAATCAAGACTGCGAAGTCCTGCATCACCGTCAACTAAAAGAACCTTTTTGCCCATTTCGGACAAGGTAATCGCAATATTAGCGCAGAGCGTGGATTTTCCCACACCGCCTTTTCCCGATGCCACAGTATAAATTTTCGCCATAATTCACCCTCGATTCATTGTGAAAAAATATCATTTCAATTTTATCATAAATTGTTTTATTTGAAAAGATGTTTTTTATAATTGTTTTCTTTGATTTTCTTTATAATATAACAATTTTCACGGTCACAATGCGTCAAAAAAATCGGTGGGGACAAGCCTATAATAATCAGTACGAAAAATATGAGGCAGGTGAAAAAATGAAAAACGATGAATTTGGCGTATTGGAGTCTAATCAAAGGATAGAACTGTCCGAATTCGGAAAATCAGCGGTGATTCAGGCATTGCATTTTGCGGTAAGCATTTTAATGGCGTCGGCTTCGGGTGAAGTGAATTTTTCACCCTTGGGAATAGGCTTTTGCAGTGGTACGAACAGAAGATATACATTGTTTTCTTGTTTTGGAGCGATGCTGGGATACATTGTTTCCAATGATTATCTGATAGCGTTCAGATACGTTATGGCGTTGATAATCGTATATGTTTTAAAGGTATATGCGAATACGTTCAAGTCCCTTTGTGAAAAAATGTTTATACCTGCACTTATTTCGCTTTTTGCAACGGTATCAACGGGCGCGGTAATAACGGTTACATCAGCCTTTGATGAGAGAAAACTGTTTTTGCTTGTTGCCGAGTGTATAACGTCTTTTGCCTCGGCTTATTTCTTTGCGGTTTCGTTTTCGGTAATTAAAAAAATCAAAAATCAGAAATATATTTCTACGAGAGAATTGACGAGCACAATAATCGCGGCGCTTGTTTTGTTGCTTTCGTTGCACCGTTTTTCAATTCTTGGCTTTTCACTTGCAGGGGCAATTTGTTCTTATGCTGTTTTGTGTTCGGCTTATCTTTTCAGGGAGGCCGGCGGCGGAATAATCGGTATTTGTGCTTCTACGGGCTTGGTGGTGTTGGGTGATGCTTCACCGCTGTCATTTTGTTATTGCGTTGCAGGGCTGTTTTCGGGAGTGTTTTCCTATTCGGGCAGAGTTTTGTGTGCGTTTTCATATATTTTTTCCTTTGGAGCATTGTTTTTATATTTCGGCGGAAAAGGTGAGGATATTTCAATGCTTATGGAAACTGCTTTGGCGTCAATATTGTTTATTCTCACACCTCAACAATGGCTTTTGCAAATGAAAATGAAGCTGTCAACGTCAGCCTTGTCAGATGATGGTTCAGCAACGAAAAATATGCTTTTATCAAAAATTAAAATGATAAAAAATGCAGTGGGGGATATGTCGGGCACAATTGAAAAGGTTTCTGAAATTTTGAAAGAAAAGGCAATACCCGATACCACGGGTGTTTATCTCAGGGTCAGGGATAACGTGTGTACGGATTGTGCAAGCTACGGCAAATGTTGGAAAAGCGGCTTTCCGGGAACTGTCAGCGAATTTGACGGAATAATAGAAGAAATGCGAAAAAACGGCAACGTTACCCCGTCGGGAACACCCTCGTCACTTCAAAACCGATGTATAAGAATAATGTCCCTTTGTGACAGCTTCAATAAAAACTATTCATCATATTCAGCCCGTTTGGGTGCAGAAGGGAGAATCAACGAAATGCGAAGAATAACGGCGGACCAGTTTGACACGGTATGCGATATGCTTGACGATATGCTGACTGATTTCAAAGACGGAGCAAAACCGCTGGGGGCAAAGGCGGAAATCATAAAAAGCAGTATTGATAATCTTGGCGTTGACTCTTTCGTGAATTGCTATGAGGACGAGTTTGAAAACACCTTTGTCAACGTGACTGTGAAATCGGGACAAAACGCAGCTGATGAAGAAATTAAAAGCGCAATAGAAAACGTAATGGAAAAAGAATTTGATTATCCTTCTTCCATTCAAAGCGGTAATGAAAAAATCTTGTTCTTTTGGGAAAAAACAGATTTTAAAGCGGAATGTATCTACGACCAGCTTTCAAGTGAGGAAGGAGAAATCTGCGGAGACAGATTTGACTCGTTTTATGACGGCAAAGGCAATTTTATAGCCGTATTAAGTGACGGTATGGGTACGGGACAACGGGCGGCAATTGACGGAGCGATGGCATCTGCGCTGTTTTCAAGACTAATCGTGGCAGGCTTTTCGTTCCCTTGTGCGTTGAGACTGGTAAACTCTGCGATGCTGGTTAAAAGCCGTGAAGAATCCTTGGCAACTCTTGACATTCTCAAATTGAATTTATATACGGGACAAGCCGTGATTTATAAAGCAGGCGCGACGGTATCTTTGCTTAAAAGAGGCAACAAAACAAGCGAAATTAAGAAATCGGCAATGCCAATCGGCATTTTAAGACAGGCGGAATTCGGCACGGTACGCGGTAATCTTAAAAACGGCGATGTGCTTGTGATGATGTCCGACGGCGCCACGGATAACAGCATTGAAGAAATAAAAGCATATATAAATGCAAACGAGTTTTCTTATGATTTACCGCAGAAAATATGCGCTATGGCAAGGACGCGAGCGATAAATCGTTGTGACGATATAACGGTTGCAGTGATAAAAATTATGTTAAATGAGTGAATTAGATAAATTCAAATTTGATAAATCTAATTATAATTCTACACAAAATTCTCCCTATTGTAATTTCGTTTAAAAAATGTTATTATATTTTCATTAAATGAAAAGGGGGTTATCTTCTTGGCAAAAGACAAGAAAATGAAAGAAGTTAACAATCATCCGAATAAAATTGGTTTTAAGGATATTGCAGGTTATACTATTGCTGAATCAGGTAATATGTTTAACCTTACATACATCACAAGCTACCTTAAAATCTTTATGACTGACGTTATCGGTATTGCACCGAAGCTCGTTGGCTATATGTTTATTATCACTCGTCTTTGGGACGTTGTTAACGACCCGCTTTGGGGCGCAGTTGTTTCAAAACGAAAAGCAGGTAAAGACGGTAAATACCGTCAGTATTTAAGACTTGTTGCGGTGCCTCTCGGTATTTCAACAGTAATTTGCTTTATTCCGTTTAATGACCCGAATTCTATTTTTTATAATCAGACGTTAGCAGAAAAGCCAATGCTTTTGTTCGTTCTTGCAATTGTGTTATATCTGATTTATTGTACGATGTACACGGCGATGAACATTCCGTTTGGTTCATTGGCATCGGTTATTACAGATGACCCTAAAGGCAGAACAATTCTTTCAACGGCTCGTTCAGTAGGTTCAGGTATCGGCGGCGCGGTGGTGCTTCTTATCGCCCCAATGATTATTTACGTTGGCACGGGCAGATTTGACGAGCAGACAGGTAAAGAAATTGAAGTTGCAGATGGCAGCAGAATGTTTATGTATGCTCTTTTAATGGGTATCTTCTCAATCATTACCTACCTTGTCGGTCACAGAATGGTTAAAGAAAGAGTGCCTGCAGTTGAAGATGAAAGTGTTGACTTAAAGGGTGTTTATAAAGGGCTTTTCAAGTCAAGACCATTTGTGTTGCTCACCTTATCAGGTGTTCTTATCAGCGGTCAGCTTCAGTTTGGCTCATTTAACACATACCTTTATAAGAACTACTTCACAAATACAGGACTTAGTATTGTGGGCACAATCTGTAACTATCTTCCAATGGTAATACTCATTTTGTTCACACCAAAGCTTTCTGCAAAATACGGCAAAAAAGAGCTTTGCGGAAGAATGTCAATTGTTTCTGCAATAACTTCCGTGTTCCTTTTCCTTACCGCAAACAATCAGGATTTCATTATGTGGATAAACCCAACTCAAGGCATTTATCCTGCATGGCTTTATATGCTTTGCCTTCTCCTTATCGGCTTCGGTTACACGTTCGTTAGCCTTACTTGTTGGGCAGTTGTTATGGACGTTATCGATTATCAGGAATATAAAACTGGTATCAGAAACGAAAGTGCAGTTTATTCTGCATATACATTCGGCCGTCAGTTTGGTCAGGCAATTGCTGATGCAGGTGGACTTTTCCTTCTTCAGTGGGCAAAATATGACAGCCTTACAGCAGGTAACGGATTTATCGCAGAAAATGATACAAGTAAAAAGATTATGTTTATTTGCACAATAATTCCTGCAATAGTTTATACAAGCGTATGGCTTATTTTCAGATTTGGTTATCCACTTACAAAAGAAAAAATGGAACCAATTTATGCAGAACTTCGTGAAAAACATGAAAGAGAAGCACAAGAAAAGGCAGATGCATAAAATTAAATAAAAATTAAACGGTAGAGTTGTCTCTACCGTTTTTTGTATGTTAAAAAGAAAAAAGCTCATAATAACTATGGGTGATAATAATGAAAAACGAAAAAGAAAAATTTCCACATTATGAAGAACTTGAAGAAAACACGACCTATTTTCCTGATAGTCCCGAATCGCCACACGAAATGGTGAATAAATACGGCACTTATGAAATTCAACCGACAGCAGAAACCGCAAACAGTTTCCCAACCATAGCACAAGGCTTGCCAAAACACCGAAAAAAGCTACCAGTAAAGCAAGGGATTCAACGAAAAAAAGATTCAATATAAAAATAAAGTGTCATTCCAATAAAGAAATGACACTTTATTTTTCGTATGGTCTTGGATAATCAGTTAAATCAAGAAGATAATCAACGCTTACATTGTGAATTTTTGCTATTTTTATTAATGTTTCAGGCGTCATTGAATTTACACCGTTTTCGTAAGCTGCATAAGTTCTTCTGTTTATAAATAACATATCGGCAATTTGCTGTTGAGTCCAATCTTTGTCTTCGCGCAAATCACGAATTCGTTTATATATCATTATAATCACCAAAATTATTATATATGCCATAAATTCTGCCATTGACTTTTGGCAGAATTTATGGCATAATCGTTTCAAATGACACAATGGAGGGGTAAAAATGAATGATGTTGAAATTATGAAAGAGCATCTAAAAGTTGCTACAGAAATGGAAACTCGAGCTTTTGTTTTGAAACAACTTGAAGAAAGAATTGATAACCATATAACAGAATTAAAAAACTATACTTATTATTGTGACGGTCAAGAATGTCGAAAAAATGCTGAAATTTACAACTTACGAAATAAAAACAAGTTTATTAGAAAATACTCAAAGCACTTGAAAATGCTTGCGCCTGACTCAGAACAGTTCAAACCTTTTGAGTGGTATTTAATGCTATGGGGATTTGCTGGCATCCCCGTCTTTCTTTTAGGTTTGTTCTCACCTTCTCTTTTATGCATGGTAGTAGGAATACTCCTAAGTATATTAGGTGCTTTGCTTTTTAATAAGCGAAAAAAACTTAACGGAAAGTTTGCATCTGAAGCTGAAGAATTTTTCAATAAAAATTATACAACCCATAACAATAACATATCCAATTCACAACAAAATAAAATTGCAATTCCAAAATATATTACATACTATACTGAACAACTTGAAGTAATTCGTACGGAATATGCAGAAAGCGAAAACAATCTTAAGCAACACTATTCTCAAGATATTCTTCCCACGAAATATCGAAACCTTGTAGCAGTTGCAACAATGTACGAATGGTTAGCAACCGGAAGATGTGATAAAATTAAAGGTTATGGTGGATTAATCGATACTTATGAAAATAACCTTGTAGCAGGTATTATTATTGGTGAACTACAAGAAGCTAATCGACTTGCTATGGAACAAAACAACAGATTAGATAGAGTTATTGAAAGCCAAGGTTATCTTATGAGTGAGATTAGAGCATGCAATTCATTTGCAGAAAACATTTTAGGCAAGGTCACCGAAATTGAAAGAAGTGCTGATAGAATGGAAACCTATCAATATTTTATACGTGATGACCTAAATAGAATGTGAAAATATATACATTAAATATTAAAATAAAAAATATTTAAAAAATTTCAAAAAATGCTTGACAGTGCCGATTTCATTTGCTATAATGTCTCTTGCGTTCGAGAGAACGACCGATATGCGAGAGTGGCGGAATCGGCAGACGCGCACGTTTGAGGGGCGTGTGGTAATCCCGTACGGGTTCAAGTCCCGTCTCTCGCACCAAGAATAGAGAAATCACTTTTGTGATTTCTCTATTTTTTATATCTAAACGTGGTAGGACTTGAACCCGAGAGGGTTTTGGCGTAAAAAAACAATCCGGGGGATTGTTTTTAGCCAAAAAGCGTGAGACATTTATGTCGAGCGTGTAGTATGCAAGGCGTAGCCGAAGCAGACGTTCAAGTCCCGTCTCTCGCACCAAGAATAGAGAAATCACTTTTGTGGTTTCTCTATTTTTTATATCTAAACGTGGTTAGGACTTGAACACGAGCAAAAAAACGGTCAACACTCATTGGGTGCTGACCGATTTCAAGTTATTTTGTAATACCGTATTTCTGATTGATCTCATCTTGCTTTCTGTCAAAGAAAGCGTTGATTTGTGCTCGATAAGTACCAACGAAGACGTAGAGAAGTCCGCCGAACATAATACCGATAAGGCAAAGAATATGATAAGTTTTAAGAGGACCGAAAACATTTGGGTCTGCTCTTAAAAATTCACTACAGAATCGGGTTGCTGAGAAAAGAAGAATGAAAAGAGGGAAAATAGTTCCGGTTTTTACCTTTTTTCTTATTGCGATAAGCAAAACGAACAGCAACAACGCCCAGAAGGCTTCGATTAGTTGCACGGGAACCTGATATTCATTGAATTTGTGATTGAAAAGTCCGTTATCCCATTGGATTCCGTGACAACATCCGGCACAAAAACAAGCGATTTTAGCCACAAACAGATATATTGCAATTGCAGGGGTAGAAATATCCAACTGTTTTAATGGGTTCGAGCCAAACAAAAGACTTAAAACAGGCCATACGAACATAATAGAGAAGATGAGACCGAAGAAGTTACCGCCCGTATGTAAAACGTTACCAAGAGCTCTGTTGAAAAGACCGACACAAAGGTTGAGAAAGAAAACCATAGCAGATAACTCAAACGCATTCCAGATAAAGATTATAAACTTATAAATTTTATCTTTTCCCTTTGAAACGTTATGTGCAAGATATTGCGCAAAGATGCTGGTTGCATTTTTTTTAGCATATAATTGTGTGAACATATAGAGATAAGCAACTGCCTGAGCAAAATAACCCGAAACAGAGTAAATACTTATATCGCTTTCGCCTAAGAATATATGCAATTAAATCAACTCCAATCTGATAAAATCATTTTATCATATAGCCAAAGTTAATGCAAGAGAAAATAAAGACCAATCAGTTTTTACTGACAGGTCTTTGTTTTTTATTCACCAATAATCGTTTTAACGTTTTTCTCCATAAGGTCGAAGAATTTGTTAACTATTTTCTTGTCTTCATCATTACCGCGCACACACATTGAAAGTGTAATCACGTTTTTGTAGGTCGTAGCGGTGAGAAGCACGAATGGCTTGTATTTAACGGCACCCGACATAAATGCGTCTGTCGGCTCGTGACCGTCAAGGGCAAAATGCTGACCGTTGAGAATACCGATATTACTCATTGCCATATATGGATTTGAATAGCCAATCTTGATGATTTCTTCACTTGCGGCATGTGGCATAATATTGTATCCCAGGTTGAGAAGCGGAAGTCCGTAAAGTCCCATAAACTTATCTTTTTTGAAACGGTTTGAGCTGCGGACAACGTATTTGATTGTTTCAAAAATATCGCGGCCGCGTTCAGGGATTGCACATTGCATCCAGGAGGTGTGATTTGTAAAGCCTTTATCTGCAACGCTGTCCATGTGGCGACGAAGGTCGATAGCGCTTGAAATCATAAGTTTATCACTTGCAGGGAAACCTGCCAATTCATAAACGCTGTAGAAATATGCCGCAAGGAGCAATTCGTTGACGGTTGCACCCATTTCCTTGCCGATTGGTTTAAGCTTTGCAAGAGTATCTTCGCTGAATTTACGACGCGCAATAAAGGATTTGTCAATGATGTTGTTTGCTGTTAACGGGAATTTGTGCTTGTCTCTTGCGTTGATATTCTTGAAAAGTCTTTGAGCAACGCCTGACTCTGTTTTTGAAAAACCTGAATAAACGTCGTCATAAGAACGTGAACCCGTTCTGAATGCAACGGGACTGATGCCCTCTTGAATATATTTTGTGTAATTCTCACAGAATGCCTGCAAGAAATATTTAAGGTCGCCGCCGTCCATACACATGTGATTTTCAACCATACAAAGCGTGCTTTTGCCGTCTTTGATGAAGAGAGCAATTTTCATCTGAATGTCAGCGTCGGGGGCAATATACTGAGTTAAAAACTCTTCAACAGCACTCTTTACGTCATCAACTTCTTTAATTGTAAGTATATCGTCAATAGTATAAGGCTTAACAACCCAATGTGTTGAAAGTTTTGTATCAACGAATTTTGAGTGAAGCACAAGCACTTTTTCAAAAGCGCAGATAATAACGGTTTTAAGAGCTTCAATATCGGGGATAAAGTCATAATTCAGCTCAACGTGTACCATACGGTCATTGAAATCACGGAAAAGATAATGCATTTTATCCCATAATTCTGCATTTAATCTGCGTTCTGCCATTATTCTTCATCCTCCTTTTTGTACATAAAGTATTTTGCGTTACCAAGTGCTATCAAAAGTATTGCAACAAGGTCAACCACAAGACCTAAGAGAATAACAGGCCAACCTGTGAACCAACCGATAACATTGTATGCTGAAAGGATAATATAAAGCATTGTGAAAATAAGCGGCATATAAACCATTGCGGTGACTGTACGGAATTTCTGCTTTGTTGCAAAAGCAAAAATAATATCTGTTATAAAGGCGAGAATAATACCAACCATAAGAATTGGCCAAACGATAAGCTCAGGCACCATCATAAGCCAGAAAAGGAACATAAACACGGTAAAAAGTATTACGCATCCTGCAATAAGTAATCGTGCAATCGGGTGGAAAATTCTTCGCATCTTACAAATTCGTTTAATGCCGAAACTTGTATAGAAGATAATCATTGCGAAAATTCCGCCGACGATAATGAGCCAGCTTCTTTTCCAGTCGCCCGTAGCCTTGCTTACTTCAAAATAAGTGATAAACATAAGGATGAAGAAAAGCACACCGCCGACGCCCATAACGAGTCGCATTGTTTTTGCAAGTTTTTTCTTTCTGTAAGCCTTTGCCCACGCCTTGTAGTTACCCTCAAGGTTTGGATATTCATCAGCCATTAAGTCAGCAATAACCTTTTCGTCTTTAAGTCCTGAATGAGTAACCTCGTTGGCGCGGTCCGTCATTTCATCAAGAATTTGCTTTTTATAGAGATATGTAACGTGATTATCAGGAAGCTTCGCACAGGAAGTTTCAATATAATCAATAAAGCTTTTCATTAAAACGCCTCCAATATTATAGTTAATAAACATATTTTAACAGAAATGTCTGTTTTCTGCAACAGATTATATACAATTACATATATAATTTTATTACTAAACTGTAATTTTTTCAAGATGTTTTACCTATAAAAACGCGATTTTTAAAATTAAAATTATATTTCTTTACTTATAGCAGGAAAAATGCTAAAATAAAGTTGAACGGAGGCGATGATATGGCAAAAAAGACTCTGTATGATTTCCGTGCCGAAAATGGAATATGGCGGAATGAGGTTGCAGAAAAAACGGGGATTGACGAGAAAATTCTTGAACAAGCTGAACAACAGGAAAATCTTTCTGAGGAAATTGCTGAAAAGGTTATAAAGGCTTATAATCTGTCACCCGATTATTTTACCTTTGACCCTGATGCAAAAGAGCTTCGATATACACCCGAAAAACCTCTTGCCTATTTTTTGAACGTAGCAATTATCTGGCAGATTTTAATTTCTTTGATATTTGGCTTGATTACACTTCCAACCACAATGGCTGTTATATTTGAATCAGCAGGGGAAGAATTGTTTGAACTTCTTGAAAATATATGCAAGGTAGTTATTACTGCTTTTTCAGGTATTTATCTGTCATCATATATTATGAAAAAGACAAGCTATGGCAAAGAAATTTCACAATATGATTTCATTTACCCATATTTACCTGCACAAGCAACAATCTGTATTGGGGTTATTACAAAATTGCTCAACGTTGCTTTTGCAGAAAACACAGTATTGCTTGTTGGAAGCGTGGCGATTGTTATACTGGCAGGACTTGTGCTTCAGGGCGTGGTAACTGCACATCTTTTAAAATCAAGAATTGAAAACAACGAGAAAACTGTGAAAAGAATATCACTTCTGGCAATTGGTTCGGCGGCTGTTTATATTGCTTTTTACGTAATTATTGCAATTGTATATCAAACAACGCTATCACCGTTCAAGGTTACAATGTTTGCACTTGAATTCGTGCTTTTACTTGCGGTAATTTTCGGATTGCTTGTGGGTAGCAGAAAACAACCGAAACTTAACAAACTGTGGCTTGAGATTTTGCCCATTGGCGCAATGGTGCTACCAACAATAATTTCAACAATATATAATCTTATATAAGCAAAAAGGCGGAGTGTAAAAACTCCGCCTTTTTATTGTATTCAATTTACTGAATCCCACTAGAATGATTATTCTGTTATATCAAAAGTACGTTTGAATTCAGAAAGTTTTGTTGCAATGATATCAAACACAGCTGTTTTTCCATCTCTAAAAACAACAAAGTATCTCATACTGTCATGCATAGCATTACCGCTTTTTATTGTTTGCTTTCTCTCCGCAAGGAATTTAAAAGAAATAATGTCGTCCTTAGTGAAAAAATAGTCATCTTGTGCAGCTCCGTAAATAACACCTTTAGATGCCTCGATACTGACATAACTGCCTTTACGGAAATCCCCATCTTCTTCGGTACGTGGGTCATTTACGAAACCAAAGAATGAGTTTGTATCATTCATTCTCTTCATTGTTGTACCGAAGTTTCTGTTTTCCTCCTTAATTTTTTTTGATGTTTCTTTTACTTTGTCTAAAAATCCCATTGTTTTTTCCTCCTGAAAAATTTTTATATTAAGCAGAAATCTGCTTTTTTAATATTTTGGTGTAAACGAGCCACAACCTACAACGCCACCACGACATCTGCCATAATGTGCGCATCGTCCACATATTTTAAGCTGGTTGTTCTCTGCACTCACCTGTTTTTCATGAGCTCTTTTTGCTTCATATCGAGCCTCTTCCGCTTGCTTTCTTGCCACCTCTGCAGCTTTTTCTGATGCTCTTGCCGCATCTTGAGCCGCCCTTGCTTGAGCAGCAGCCTGTATTTCCATTTCAAGATTATGACGACGAATTTCTGCCTGCTCTGCTTCAAGTCGCATTTGCTCACGAAGTGCCCTTTGTTCTTCTTCATATCTGCGTTGTGCTTCGTATTGTTCTTGACGCTCTTCATCAATTGCAAGATTTAGCGCTTCTTTTAATGTGTCTGCTCTGCTTGACCTTAAATTTGCAACTATTCTTGGTATTAAATGGTGATAGCTTTCATCTACAAGGTCAAAGGTTGACATATAACTCATAAGGTCAAACTCTTCGCGAGTAATTTCTTCAATTTTGCCTATATATTTTTCCATAATCTTTTCTGCTTCAGAATAATACTCTCTGTACTTTTTGCCATATTCTTTTGCAGCTTCAATACCTGCCGCTTTATCTTTTTCATAGCTTTGTAAAGCAGTATTGAATTTATTTATGCTATCGTTATACTTTTGAAGAAGATTACTATATTTTTCTTCTTCGCTCTTTAATGATTTTTTATCTTGTGAGCGTCTAAGCCCCATAAATATTGATGCAAAAATACCTAATACTGAAATATAATTTAATATATCAATATTAGTCATGAAGAAAAGAAGCAAACAAACGCCTGTTACACCAAGAATAATAAAGAAATTCTTTTCAAGCTTTTTGATTTTTTCTCGATTTTCATTTAACTTTGCAACATCATAATCATAAAACTCAATTTCAATATCGTATATTGAAGGAATGTTCTCTAATGTGCCAAACTCTTTCTTTTTTCTTTTTATTTCTTCTCTGCTCTCGTCAGGCATTACATTTTGTCTATAATCTTCAAGATTTTCTACTCTTGTTTTTGCCTGATAAAATTTTTCTAACTCAGTAATAATTTCTTGTTTATTATTGATATCCATTCAACTCACCTCTTTTAAATAAATGACTTTCCAAAAATCCAGATTATCTCTAACTGAATAAACTCTTTTTCTTTTGCAACATTAAACAAATCCATATTTACATCTGGAAGTTGAGTAGGTAGAATGTTGTGCTTCATTTCTGCAATTTTTTCTGCACAACCGATTATTGTGTTACCATCATATATCCATTCACTTTTTAAAAATGGGTCAACAACACCATGAGTTATCAAAAGTAAATATGTGTAAATGTTTATAGGTTCTGTTAAGTCCACTAAGTCTTGTGAATTTTCGACAAACGCAAGATATGGATTCTTTTCACAGTCTAGAAAATCGGGAAGACTGGAATATGACATTTCCGCAGTAAGAACTGCATCAGTTAAGAAAAATGCATACTTAAATAGAATGTTTTGGTCGTATTTAGCGTTATTTTCTTTGCATATTGCAAGAAGATAGCTATACATAAAACCTATTTGGTTACTTTTGTCTGAAATTTCAGCAAAATGTTTTTGCCCTTCAGGTGAAGCAAACCAGCTTTTTTGTTGTGAAATGATTTTCACATAAACCACTCTTTTCTTTTTTTAATTTTAATTTTATTAAAAATAAAATCCCTCAAATGTTGAATAGTGTTCACCATTTTCAAGAATATATTATCATACAATAATAAAAATGTAAACACTATTCAACAAAAAATGAGGGAATTTTATGTTTAAAATCAAAGCCGCCGATGGCACGAACAACCTTTGTGGTCGGCGAATTGCTGAGTTAAGAAAAAGCAAAAAACTATCTCAACGAAAATTAGCAACAAAAATGCAGTTGCTGGGGTTTGATGTTGACCATTATTTCATTCGTCGTGTAGAAAACGGTGAGAGGTTTGTTACCGACATTGATTTGGTCATTTTTGCAAAAGCACTTGAAGTACCAATTTCTGCAATGCTATCGGCGGAAGATGTGGAGTTTTTGTAAGCTTCCCTCATCTTTCTCCTTTATTATAACTTTTAGTTTTGCAAAATTCTTATGCTGTCAGCATAGTTGACAAATTTTTCTTGTTTTGCTATCCTAAAATTATAAATTGCTGTAAAAGGTGATAAAATGCAGAAAGATACATCAAAAATCATTGAAGAATTAGGACTTTGCGACGACTTTAAAACCTTTTATGATGATAATAAAGAGTATATGGTTTCAGTCACTCTTTCTCAATTGCTCAATGATTTAATAAAAGAAAAAGGGCTGAAAAAATCTCAGGTTATCAGGCAATCTGAGCTTTCCGAGGTATATTCTTATCAGATTTTTTCAGGACTTCGTGTGCCTGAACGAAAAAAGTTGTTGTGCCTTGCGGTAGGAATGCAATTAAATCTTGATGAAGTCCAGACTCTTTTAAAATGTGCAGGATATTCACCTTTATATGTAAAAATTCCATTTGACAGCATTGTGTTATATGGAATATGCAAACAACTTTCAATTGTAGAAATTAACGAGTTGTTGTTTGAGTATGATTTGGAAACTCTGGGGTGATAGACAATGAAATGTCCTTTTTGTGGAGCAGAACTTGCTGAAAATTCACGCTTCTGCCTTTATTGCATGACCTCTCTTAATGAAAAAGAGGATATAAAAAGTCATAAAAATAAAAAATGGTGGTTGATTATCTTAACCGCCATTTTATTGCTGTTTTTTACTGGCTTTGGTATCTGGGCATTGTCAAATTTCAACGAACACAAGCCCACAGATAATAATATTTCAGGCATATCTGAAAACGATGAAAACGAACCGAGTGACACTAACACAGACTCTACGGAGTCAAGCGAGAAAAACTTAAACGAAGATATAACTGAGTCTGTTTCAGACACGGAAAAAGAGTCTTCTGAACAACCTGACAAAAAAGAGGACGGCAACACAACTGAAAATACTACAAAAGAAGAAACTACATCTTCCCCATCAGAAAATCCCGAATCCACAACAACTACCACAACAACCGTACCAGCAGTTCAAAACGAAACAATCGAGAATATAACCTGGTATTATCGTGGTGCATATTCAAATGAGTATGACAAACGATATAATCAAATTGAAACAGCAAACGCAATTACAATAATTGGCTTTAAGAACATTCCTTCAAACGGTATTTTTAAAGTTCCTGAAACTATTGACGGAAAAACTGTTGTATCAATCAATATGACCAATTCACAGGGGTATAGCTTTAATGATGCCTCAGTCAAAAATACGGTTAAAAAGGTTTATCTTCCGCCAAAGCTCAACAAAATCTGGGCAGGAACTTTTTCGGAATGTGTAAACTTGACTGACCTTTATGTTGCTGGTGAATATCTTTACGCTGACCCATCTGTATTTCCTCAGAAATCAAAACGCACAGGGAAGCTCACCATTCACACCACCGACAGTAGCTGGTGCTTATATGGCTCAAAAAATTTCAGCATTTATTGTTCACCGTATGGTGCAAATGAATATTATGCCGCTTGGGAAGAGTGGGATGGCGAAACATACAACTGAGAGGTGAAAGTATGACTCGTGAAGAATATATAAACGATTTGTTCAACACTTATCAGCTTGTAAATGTTCTTGCAGATAAAAATGATTGTAAGGCCTTGAGACTTCGCAACAAGAAGATTGGAAAAGATTTGGTGTTGCATAGCTTCTCAACCCCAATTCCTATATATAACGATTTATGCGAAATCAAATCAACAAACCTTCCTGAAGTATATGATGTAATTTCACTTGATGATGGGCAAATCGTTCTTGAAGAATATATTGACGGAATGAATATTGCTCAGATTATGGAAAGTGGAAAATATAACTATCGTGGTGCTAAAAAAGTTTTGACTGAAGTGTGTCACGGATTGTCCATTTTGCACGACAGAGGGTTTGTACACCGAGATATTAAGCCGGAAAATGTAATGGTTGATAAAAACGGCAGAGTTGTTTTGATTGATTTTAATGCTTCCCGAAAAATTTCAACAGGGTCCAGAGATACTGTGATTATGGGTACTGTGGGATATGCCTCACCTGAACAATTGGGTGTTTCTCAAAGTGATGAAAGAACAGATATTTATGCTTTAGGCATACTTTTAAATGTTATGATAATCGGTAAACATCCAAGCGAAAGAATTGCAGATGGCAGGGCGGGAAAAGTGATACGAAAATGCACCAATGTAAGCCCTAACGACAGATATCAGACAATAGCAAAGCTTGAACAAGCAATATAGCTATTACCGGCAAAGTCGGAGGCTTCTGATATAACAAAAAATCCCCTACGGCTTGTAGGGGACTTTTTATGTTTAGAATTATTTTATTTCTTGTCTTTGTTTGATGGCTTTGAAGTAACTTTGTTAAGGATTGTTGTAATAACGATAAGCACACCCATAACAATGATAATGCAAATCATTCCGATAACCATATATTTAAGATTGAGAATGAAGTTTAAAGGCTCAAATGTGAAAGCCAACAAAGTAATAAGCAAATTATTTAACATTTCACACACTCCTTACATAAAGAAACTGAGGATAAGACCGCCTGCGATAACAGATGCAATCTGACCTGAAACGTTTACGCCGATTGAATGCATAAGAAGGAAGTTTTGAGGGTCTTCCTGAAGTCCCATTTTGTGAACGATACGTCCTGACATTGGGAATGCTGAAATACCTGCGGCACCAATCATTGGGTTAATCTTTTTGCCTTTCGGTAAGAAGATGTTAAGAATTTTTGCGAACATAACACCGCCGACTGTGTCGAAGATGAAAGCAACGAGACCAAGTCCGAGAATGAGAAGCGTATTAGGAGCAAGGAATGATTCATAATGCATCTTCGTTGCAATTGTAATGCCAAGGAAAATTGTGATAAGGTTTGCAAGAACCTTCTGTGCAGTTTCTGAAAGAGAATTGAGCACACCGCACTCACGGATAAGGTTACCGAACATAAGGAAACCAACGAGAGAAACTGATGCAGGAGCAACAAGACCTGCAACAACTGTGATTACGATTGGGAAAAGAATTCGGGTAAGTTTTGTAACCTCTGTCTGTGAATAAGGCATACGAATCATACGTTCTTTTTTAGTTGTGCAAAGTTTGATGAATGGTGGCTGAATAATTGGCACAAGAGCCATATATGAATATGCGGCAACCATAATAGCACCAAGATATTGAGAATTAAGTTTGTTTGCAACAACGATTGACGTCGGACCGTCAGCGGCACCGATAATCGCGATTGAAGCCGCGTCGTTGATGTCGAAGAACATTGACGCAAGACAAAGTGTAAAGAAAATACCGAACTGAGCTGCAGCACCAAAAATCATAAGTTTAGGGTTTGAAAGAAGCGGTCCGAAGTCAATCATAGCGCCGATACCGATGAAAAGTATAAGAGGGAACAATTCGTTTGCAATACCTGCGTTGAAAAGCACGTCTAACGCGCCCACTTCAAGCTCACCGTTTTCAGCCATCTGAGTGATAGCGCCTGAAAATGGTAGGTTAACAAGAATTGCACCAAAGCCCATAGGTAATAAAAGTGTAGGCTCCATTTCCTTCTTGATTGCAAGATAAATAAGCAATCCGCCGATAGCCCACATTACGAGCATTTTCCAATCGAAATAAGCAAAATTCTCGTAAAGGATTTTAAATTCTTCAAGAAATTCCATAATTCATTCTCCTTGATTTTTACTTTAATGAAACAAAATCCACAATCTGCTCCATTATAAGTTCATTTTATCATATTTTTTGTGATTTGCAATAGAAATATTTTTAGATGGTATAGAAATGAATTGAAAAAAACGTATTTTTATGATATAATGAAGTAAAAATATTGGTTAGGGGGAGTTATTATGTCCGATAAAGTTAAAAAATATATGAAAAAATCGGAAATAGCAACTTTTGGTATCGGCCTTTTCGGTGTGGCTTTGCTTACCGGCTGGATGCCTGATTACACGGCAACTTTCTTTGCAGACTTTGCGTTCAAAGGAAAAGGTTTTGACAGCGGCACAATGGCAAACGTTATTTCACTTGTTTTCCTTGTGGCAGGTTTCGTTGGTGCGGTTTGCGAATTGGTTATCGGTTATCTTGTTGACAACACAAGAACAAAACTTGGTAAAGTAATGCCATGGGTTGGTTTTGGCGTTATTCCGTTGGCACTTATCTCAATGCTCGTTTTCGTTGCGCCCAACACAGATAATCAGACGGTTGCAATAATTTGGATGTTCGTGGTTTATTCACTTTACACTGCATTCTCTTGTGCGGTTGAAAGTCCTGCAAACTGTTTCGGTTCACTTTGCTCACCTGAACCCAGCGAACGTTCAACGGCAATTTCAATTGCTTCATTCCTTCGTTCAGTAGGTCAGTCAGGCGGTATGGTCGTTATTATCGTTGTGGCTGAAATAATGAAACTCGTTATGGGTCAGCAACAATATAAAAATGCTGAAGGACAAGGCCTTGACCTTGTAATTTCAACTGCGGTTTGTGCTTTGGGACTTATTCTCTTTACAATGATTTTCTTCTCAAACAATAAAGAAAGAGTTCCGTTTACACAAGAAAAAGTCAGCCTTAAAGATGCAATCAAGGTTGTTTTCACAAACAAGAACTTGCTTATGGTTGCTCTTACGAAGCTTACGGGCTGCGGCCGTGGTGTTTATGGTACGGTTTCTCTTTACATAGCAATTTATCTTCTCGGTTCAAAGGATTTGAAACTTGCGCTTCTTCTCCCGATGGGTATCGGTACTGCGGTTGGTACGCTTCTCGTTAACTTTGTTCTCAAGAAGTTCAATACAAAGCAGACATTTATTCTTTTCTGTCTTTACGGTGCGTCCTCTCTCGGAATTTTGTTCCTCGTTTCTCGCGGAATCGGTTTCAACGACGGACTTATCATTCCGTTCCTTATTCTCAACTTCTTCTGTGGTCTTCAGCACGGTAACACAAACGTTACGCCTAACATTATGATTGCTGACTGCGTTGACGAAATTGAGTATAAGACGGGAAAACGTACAGAAGGTCTTGCTTATGCAGGATACGGCTTGTTCGCAAAGGTTGCTTCAGCGCTTACAAAGGGTCTTGGCCCTTGGCTTCTCTATACTTGGTCAGGGTACGTCGTATCAACTGACGCTAACGTGGCTTATGCGGCTCAGTCAGATGCAACACTCAACAAGTTCCTTATGATTTACACAATTATTCCTGCGGTATTCGTTATCTTCCAGGGTGTGCCAATTCTTTTCTATGATATGGTTGGTGCTAAGAAGGATATGATTACAAAGGCACTTATGGAACGTCGTGCAGCAGCGGCAGAAGCTAAAGCTGAAACTGAAGAAGCATAAGGAGGGGAATATAATGGCTAAAGAAAAAGGTTTTAACAAAAAATTCTATGCAGTAGTTGTATTCTTTGCAGTTCTTGCTGCTCTTGTTTTAATGGTTATGTTCACCTTTAAAAACAGATATATTGCATTCCATCCTGAAGAGGTTGCAAAGACTTACGTTGACACAATCGTGCAGACGGGCGACGGATATAATGCATATAAAAATGCTTTAATCAGCAAAAACAAAGATATGAAGTACGGCGATTACATCCGCGTTTATTATATGTATCCCGTAATTTACCGTGATGCAGGTTACACGGTTGACGCTGACCGTGACGAGCTTAAAGGCTACAATGATGAGTCATATATGAGCGAGACAACAAAAATTGACGACGGCAGGCTTCAGGGTATGGTAATCGACAAAATGTATGATTATTACGTATCTCTTGTTGAAAACGGCTGGGATGATTATGATGCGATTTTTACCGCTTATTTTGACGAGCTTGTAAAGGTTCGCAAAACCGTTTTCGGCGATGATTATATGACCGACGAAATTATGTTTACAGCCCTTGAAGCTAACGTAAGAACTTACGGCGAGTCACTTACAGGTACTGAAGACGTTTATGATGAAAATACAGGTCTTCAGACAAGCTATAAAGCAGAAGGCGCTTATGAAAAGGTTTACGGTGAGGATTGTGAATTTACGGTTACAGTTAAGGACGAAGCCGATATAAGCCTTGAAGAATACAAAAAAGGTATCAACACCGAAGTTTTTGAGACGTATAAAGTAACTGCGGATGAAATTACGGCAGTTAAGAGTTATGTGGCAGAGGTTAAAACTGCGGACGGAACGGTTGTTGCAGAAACAGAGGTAACGGTTGTTCAGGTTAATGACTCTTGGTATGTTGATAACACGGTAACAGATACAACTGTGCTTTATAATTTCTATAAGTAAACAAAAATCCTCGATTGCTTGTTCAGTCGAGGATTTTTTATCATCTTTCACAAATAAATGTGTTGTAATTCGGTAAACTGTTACATTGAAAAAGGCATATATTTTGTTGTATAATTATATAGTTAATATAATTCAGGCTTTTATTAGCTGGGAGGATAATTATGAAGGTTTATGAAATTAAGGAAATTCTCGGTGCAGACGTAATCTGCGGCGAGGAGTTTATGGACAGAGACGTTTTTACTGCTTGCGGCAGTGATATGATGAGCGACGTGTTGGCTTACGTAAAAGAACAAGCAGTGCTTCTTTCGGGATTGGTTAATCCTCAGGTTGTTCGCACAGCCGAAATGATGGATATGCAGTGCATTGTGTTTGTTCGCGGCAAACAGCCTGACGAAAGCATTATAGAATTGGCAAAGGAACGCGATATCGTGCTTATGACAACGAAGCAGGCAATGTTCGCGTCCTGCGGAATGCTTTATGAAAAGGGTCTCAGAGGAGGAGCAATGAAATGAGTAGCATAAAACTTCATTATGATGTGCCCGGTGACGATTTTACTCGTGCGGGTGAGGCGTCAGGTGCAGTTAAGAGAGCACTCAAGGATTTGGGCTTCAGCCCTGAGCTTGTAAGAAAGGTTGTTATTGCACTTTATGAGGCTGAAATTAACCTTGTAATTCACGCAGGTGGTGGTCAGATTGATGTTGAAATCACACCTGAAGCTATTGATATGGTGTTAACTGACCAAGGACCTGGTATTCCTGACGTTGAAATGGCAATGAAGGAAGGTTATTCAACTGCACCCGACAACGTGCGTTCATTGGGATTTGGAGCAGGTATGGGACTTCCTAATATCAAAAAATACACCGACGAAATGAAAATTGACTCAACCGTTGGTGTGGGTACAACGATGTATCTTAAGGTGAAAACTGCATAACGTAGGGGACGGCCACTCGGCGTCCCGTGAATTACTGCTTATGATAGGAGTAACAAAATGAACGAAACTTATTTCCATTCCGTGCGGCTTGACGAGGATAAATGCAAGGGCTGTGTTTCCTGCCTGAAGCGTTGTCCCACAAAAGCTATCAGAGTCCGTAACGGAAAAGCTCAGATAATTTCAGAACGTTGCGTGGACTGTGGCGAATGTATCCGAATTTGTCCGCATCACGCAAAATATGCTGAAAAATATTCATTGAATGAAATACTTGAATATAAATACCGAATTGCAATTCCTGCGCCGTCACTTTACGGTCAGTTCAACCATTTGGACGATACTGACTATGTGCTGACAGGACTTAAACGACTCGGCTTTGATGACGTGTTTGAAGTGTCGAAGGGCGCCGAGCTTGTAAGTGAAGCAACCAGACTTATTCTTTCAATGAACAAAACCAACAAGCCAATGATTTCTTCCGCTTGTCCTGCGGTTGTAAGACTTATCAGGGTTCGTTTCCCTAATTTAATCGAAAACGTGCTTGATTTGAATGCTCCGATGGAAGAAGCGGCACGTCTTGCAAGAATAAAGGCAAGAGAAGAAACGGGACTTTCCGATGATGAAATCGGTGTGTTCTTCATTTCACCTTGTACGGCTAAAATTTCATCAATCAAGCAACCAATCTGTAACGGCAAATCATACATAAACGGGGTGTTTGGCATTAAGGATATTTATCCCGTGCTTGTCAGTCAGATGGATAAAATCATTGAACTTGAAGAATTAAAGGATTCAGGTATTATCGGTGTCGGTTGGGCGTCATCGGGCGGTGAATCTGCCGCGATTTTAAGAGAACGCTATCTTGCGGCGGACGGCATTGAAAACGTAATAAAGGTGCTTAAAGAATTAGAGGACGAAAAGCTCAACGACCTTGAATTTATTGAACTTAATGCTTGTTCAGGCGGTTGTGTTGGCGGTCCGCTTACAGTTGAAAATCCATTTGTGGCAAAAGCAAGACTTCAAAGGCTCAGAAAATATATGCCTGTGTCCTGCAATCATCTTGAATATGACTCAATTCCAAAGGAAATGTATTGGGAAAAGCCTCTTGAGGCAACTCCATGGAAACTTGCGGATAATGTTTTTGAAGCAATGCAGAAAATGAGTGACATAAACGAGCTTGAAAAGACCTTGCCTGGCCTTGATTGCGGAATGTGCGGTTCTCCGTCTTGCAGAACCTTTGCAGAGGACGTTGTAATCGGCAAAGCAGACAGAAGCGACTGTATTTTCAATATGAAAAATCGTGAGGGTGCAGAGAATTTTATCCCTAAACCTTTCAGAACAGAGGGAAAATAATGACGGTTAAAAATTTAGTTGAAAAATCAAATCTTAAAGTGCTCGTTGAGGGCGACTTTGACAGAGAAATCACGGGCGGCTACTGTGGTGATTTGTTAAGCTGGGTAATGGGCAGAGCAACGGCTGGGGATTGCTGGTTCACCGTTATGGGTAACATCAATGCAATCGCAGTTGCGGTGCTTGCTGACTGTGCGTGCATCGTCCTTTGTGAAAATGCAACGTTGGACGACGATGCAAAAGCCCGTGCGGAAATGCAGGGCGTTTGTATTCTTGCATCAGAAGAAAACGCTTATACCCTTGCAAATAAATTAGGTAAAGAAATATGAAGTTAAAGTATGATTTTCATCTGCATTCCTGCTTATCTCCTTGCGGTGATAATGATATGACCCCCTATAACCTTGTGAATATGGCAAAACTTATGGGTTATGACGTTATCGCTCTCACGGACCACAACACCTGCCTTAACTGTCCTGCCGCTGTAAAAGCAGGCGAGGAGGCGGGAATTACGGTTGTGCCCGGAATGGAACTTTGCACGTCAGAGGAAATTCATACGGTTTGCCTTTTCCCAACTCTTGAAAAAGCCTTGGGTTTTTCGGAATATGTAAAATCCACAATGCCGTTTATCAAAAATGAAGAAGAAATTTTTGGTGAACAACGGATAATGGACCATCTTGATAATATTTTAGGCTATGAAGACCTTTTGCTGACAACTGCATCGGGAATAAGCATTGATGACGTTGTGAGCGAGGTGGCGAAATTCGACGGTGCAGTTTTTCCTGCCCACCTTGACCGCGCATCTTATTCTGTGCTGTCCGTGTTGGGCTTTATGTACCCCGAAATGAACTTCACTTGCGCAGAGTTTACGCATAAAGCGTTTATTCCGCAATATGAAGAAAAGCACGAATTGTTAAAGACGATGAAGCATCTTCGCAATTCCGATGCACATTATCTTGAAAATATGTTCGAACCAAGCTGTGAAATAGATATTCCCGAATGTACACCACAAGCGGTTGTAGATTATATATTAGGGGAATAAAAATATAAGGGGTTTTTGAAAGGGGTATTTTATGAAAAAGATGAGCAAAGGTAAAAAAATAGCAATAATTATTATTTCAATTATACTTTCATTAGCAATAATACTTCCAACAGGAATATATGCATTTGTGATTTTCGTATTGCCTCGCAATATGGATGGCGAAGCAATAAAATCTGAATATATAGATAATCCCGCAATGAGTATTTCTTGTCAGGAATATGATAAACAAAATCTCACATTAGCGGGCAAAACAACAACCTATACAGAAAAAAGTTTTGAAATAACTTTGCCTGAAAATTTTGTTTTTAATGAAGAAGCGTCTAAAGACGGATTTTATTCATATTGGATTAAGGACGGCGAAAAGGCATCGGCTTCAATAATTATTTCAGAGCCTATTTTTACAGACGAAAATAAAAATGACCCTGAACACGAAGAAGAATGGAAAATGCTTGAAGCAATTCAATTTGAATACAAATTACTTTGTGGTTACGCATCAAAAAAGGCTTATGGGATTAAATTAGGTACACAGTATGACCAGAGGCTTTTAGTTAATACAATAGATATTGATGATTTTGATACTGAAAATCATAATCAAGTATTTTTATTTAGTTTAATGGGCGTGCAAAAAGGCATGTCAGTAATAGGCACTTTAACTCAAAATGGTAGAATATATAAGTTAGAAACAGATACATATAAAGGATTTATTTATGATAGAAGCGATATGACTAAAACAGAAGAAGATGGCACTTACACACCTTACAATATGTATTCAGTGGAAGCATATGCTTTGGATAATTTGAATTATCCGTACAATATACTTATTCATAACTATGACGATGTTTTAACTGAAGACGATATTTTCGCAATATTCAATTCATTCAAAGTTAAATAAAAGCAAAAGAGCAGACTGAAATAAGTCTGCTCTGATTTTTGTTAAACAAATTTGGATTTGTCGGGCTCTTTTATATACACATTTTACGTAGGGGCTGGCGTCTCCGACAGCCCGAAATAAGTAACAGCAAAACCTACGGGTCGTCGAGACGCCGACCCCTACAATGCACTAATTGCGTTGTTCTGTAGGGTCGGGTCTCTGTGCCCGACCGCAAGTTTGCGGTAAATTTTCGGGCAGGCACGGAGACCTGCCCCT